>JBNJGR010000094.1:0-9849 GCA_051747885.1 Bacteroidota bacterium
AAACTGATTGTTGGTGCAATGACTGATGCAGTTAAAGAAGGCCTTGAGGAGAGAAAAGCCGAAAAAGGCAAAGAGGAAGATGAACCTGCGCCGAAAAAGAAAAAAAAGGTGAGGAAAGAAAAGCCGAAGAAGGCCGAAGCCGAAAAAGAAGAAAATTAATTAGTTAGTTAATAAGATTACACAATATAAATCGATAAAAATTTAGCTTTATGTCTTTCACAACAAGCGACGTTGTCAAATTACGTAAATTAACGGGTGCAGGGATGATGGATTGTAAAAATGCCCTGAAAGATGCCGATGGCAATTTTGACAGAGCACTCGAAATCATTCGTGAAAAAGGAAAATTAATTGCCAACAAACGTGCCGACAGAGAAGCCTCCGAGGGCGTTGTTCTGGCAAAAGTATCAGAAGATAAAAAACTAGGTGCGATGGTGGTTCTGAATTGCGAAACCGATTTCGTGGCCAAAAATGAAGATTTTGTCGCGTTTGCCGACAGTATTCTGGATGTGGCGCTCGCTCAAAAACCCGAAAATCTGGAAGCACTTAAACAACTTGATTTGGATGGCAGAACCATTGAAAAGCAAGTAACTGAGCAAACCGGTGTAATTGGTGAAAAACTCGAGCTTTCATTCTATGCAAAAATAGAAGCCGGAACTGTTGTGGCTTACATCCACCCGGGAAATAAACTGGCTACTTTGGTAGGGTTCAATAAAGATGGTGTTGAAACACAGGTTGCTAAAGATGTGGCTATGCAGGCAGCTGCCATGTCACCCATTGCAATCGACAAAGACACTATTCCACAGGATGCTATTGATAAAGAACTTGAAATTGCCAAAGAAAAATACCGCCAGGAAGGGAAACCCGAAGCAATGCTCGACAAAATTGCACAAGGTTCTCTCAACAAATGGTTTAAAGAAGTTACTTTAATTAACCAGGCATTTATTAAAGACGGAAAAATTACCGTTAAAGATTACCTGGCTCAAAACAACAAAGAACTGGTCGTTACCGCTTTCGAACGTTATTCGCTCGACGGTTAATTTCGTCCAGAACAATATTTTAAAAGCTATCCGGTTTCGGGTAGCTTTTTTTATGCCAACTATTTTCCCTCGTCAACAACTTCCCAAATCCATTCCGTCATTATTTCAAGAACTTCCGGTGAAATGGTTTCTTCAATTTGTCCGTATTCCGAAATTGCTCCGGTCTCGCAATGCTGAAAAAGGTGGTTCAGATTATCAAGCTCCATGGTTTTAAAGTTGGGATTTCCCCCTTCAGTCAATGCTTTTTCAATGGCAGGCAGGTTCTGTTTTGGCGGCACCTGCAAGTCTTTCTCTCCATTCAGTGCCAGCACCGGGCATTTTACCCGCCGCAGTGCAGGCCGGGGATTGTAGCTGAGAAAATACCGGAACCACGTATTATTTACACTTTGCAATTGCATATCAATCGCTTTTTTCTGTTCGGCCTGCATCATTGGATACATGCCGTTTGAAAAAGTCCTTTGAAGCCGGTCGAGCCGCTTTACGGAATCCTCTTCTGTTCGTACAATTTCGAATATGGCTTTCTGGGTTTTGAGGTTTTGTTCCAACTGTTCTTCCGAAACACCGGCAGCCTGATTGATCAATTTTATCTGTTCGTATAAAATTTCTTCTCCCGGAACTCCCGGGCCGGCAAGCAAAACAATAAACGCCACATCTTCCGATCGACTGGCAACCATTGGAGCCACCAGGCCTCCCTCGCTATGCCCTATCAGACCAATTTTTGCAGGATCAATTTCATTTCTGCCTTTTAAAAAATCCTGGCCGGCCACCACATCGGAGGAAAAATCCTCGCTGGTAGCATCGTTCACATTCCCTTCAGAACCGCCCACACCCCGGTCGTCAACCCGCAAAACTGCCATTCCGTTTCGTGTGAGGTAATCGGCAATTACCCAAAATGGTTTGTGTCCAAAAATCGTTTCGTCGCGGTCCTGTGCCCCCGAACCCGTAATTAATATTGCCGCCGGTGAATCATCCGCATTTTCCGGAATAGTAAGTGTTCCGGCCAGTTTCAAACCTGAAACCGGGTTCAAATATTCAACTTCTTCAGAAGAATAGGGAAACGGAGGCCAGGGAGTTTGAGGCCGTTTTAACTCTGAAGTATTCTCTGTTTTTGTTAATGTCAGCTGAAAATCTACGCCTCCCTGTTTCCATGTTCCGGAGATGGTAGTGTCGTTGGCCATTTTTCCTGAATACCGTCCCATAATCATTTCCA
The DNA here is from genome assembly GCA_051747885.1 of Bacteroidota bacterium. Classification (GTDB taxonomy): domain Bacteria; phylum Bacteroidota; class Bacteroidia; order Bacteroidales; family Prolixibacteraceae; genus Tangfeifania. The sequence goes on from JBNJGR010000094.1 coordinate 2,248, forward strand.
CATGGAAGAAAACGCTGTCGTTCATCATTTCAACATTTTTCACCGGAAGGTTGTAAGCCCCCTGGGCAGGCACATCAAGGGATGCCGACAACTTGTTATTTTCTGATTTTTGAACTTTAAAAATCAGCTCCAGTTTTGACCCTGAAACCTCCATCTCACCGCTCCAGTTTCCCGGCAGGTTTTCCACTGTAAGTTCCTGCGAAAACAACGCCAAATTCAAACCTGCCACCAAGAAGCAATTGATAAATAGCACGATAGATTTAATCATCTTCAGAAATTAATAAATGAATTCCTCAAAATTAGTACTTTTTATGTTTATTTTTCGAAAAATTTAATTTGATGCAGCCAGATAAAAAACAGTTGGAAATTTTACTGATGCATTATTTCCGGGAATGCCATGATGCATTTCCCAAATGAAAACTGATCGCTTCCGAATCTCCGAATTTTATTCTGAAAATGAAAGCCGTCCAATCTGGGAATTGACGACGCTGAACCCAGTCCATGCCGCAATTACGGATAAAAAAGAAACTACCAAAAATTTTGTCAGAAAAAATTTGTAGAACAACTCCGGGATTAATTAATGCAAATCTCATCAGTTATCCTGTTTGTAAAAATGATTTCATTTTACAGAATCATTTACTAAAATTTCAAAAGTGAGTTCAATAATTAGGCTTAAATTCTTAATTTTACTTCAAAAATCAGGCTTAATTTTTTAACTTTGTGGGAAATGAAATAATAATGTACCCACGGGAATTAGCAAAAATAATCGAAGTTGAACTTCGCGAGAAGGAAGTACTGATAATTTATGGTGCAAGACAGGTTGGAAAAACAACTTTGCTGAAAACTATGCTTGCAGATAAAAACAGTATTCTATTAAACTGTGAAAAACCTGTTGTGAATGAAATTTTGGAAAACAAAAACATTCCAAGAATTAATCAACTAATCGGCGCAAAAACAATTGTTGTATTCGATGAAGCGCAAAAAGTCCACCAAATTGGCGAACTTTTAAAAATCATTTACGATGAAAATTCATTCACCGGGAAAATTATTGCAACCGGTTCGAGCAGTTTTGAACTGGCCGGTAAAATAACCGAGCCACTCACGGGCAGAAACAGAAAATTAAAATTATTGCCGATTTCATTAAATGAAATAAAAATGAAAGATGGGTGGTTGTGGATTGAGGAGAACTTAGAAAGTTTATTGCTTTTTGGGCAATTCCCGGCTGTCCTGACAGCCCCTGAAAGCCGTAAAGAAATAGTTTTGAGTGAGCTGGCAACGGACTATTTATATAAAGATATTTTAATTCACGAACGGATAAAAAATCCTACACTCCTGCATAAATTACTAAAAGCATTAGCGCTACAGGTTGGCAGTGAAGTTTCAACCAACGAGCTGAGTGGATTGCTCGGAATCGCATCACAAACGGTAACCAGGTATCTCGATTTGCTGGAGAAAACATTTGTAATTTACCAGATTGGCACATTCAGTTCAAACCTGAGAAATGAATTAAAGAAAAGCAAAAAGTACTTTTTTTATGATCTGGGGATTCGTAATGCAATTCTTAATAATTTTTCTCCACTCGAAAACCGGCAAGATATCGGGGCACTTTGGGAAAACTTCTGCATAAACGAAAGAATTAAAAAAAACAATGCTATGCAGACAAGAATCAACTACTATTTTTGGAGAACATACGATGGCGCAGAAATTGACTTAATTGAAGAATCAGGAGGTAAGCTGGAAACTTTTGAATTTAAGTGGAAATCAAAAAAACACATTAAAATCCCCGATTCATTTGAAAAAAAATATGGTAAGAATCAATTAAAAACAATTACAAAAAATAATTTCTTTGAGCTTATTAATAATTAATTTTCGGAAAATTTAATTTGATGCAGCCAGATAAAAAACAGTTGGAAATTTTACTGATGCATTATTTCAGAGAATGTTATCCCGGGTTTCCCAAAGGGAAAATGACTCCATGGGAGTCGCCGGATTTTATTGTGACGCTGAAAAGCCGCAATAACCTGGGCATTGAACTCACCCGGCTGAACCCAATAAATGCTCAAACGCCGGATAAGCAGGAATTTTCACAACAAAAAATTAAAGAAAATATAATTGAAACCGCACGGCAAATTTTTGAAAGCAATTCACCGTTTCGGTTGTTTGTAAAATTCCTTTTCTCCGGAAATGAAACCATTGAGGATGAGCGAAAACTCATTTTGGCAGTTCAGCTGGCAAATATTATCCGGCAGTCGGTTGAAAATAAAAAGCCAGCTTCATTTTTTAGGGAAACACTGGATTCCGGATCGCTCCCCCGGGGAATTGAGTCCATACTGATTGTCAACCACCCTGCCCTGAATTATTCTTTTTGGGAACGCTCCAATAATCTTGGGGTATCTAAAAATGTGGTGGCCGACATCAGGGAAACCATTCAGAAAAAAGATAAAAAACTGATGCTCTACCAGAAACAACGCCTGAATTACTACTGGCTATTAATTACTACCGATCGTTTAAGGGGTGTTAAAAGTTATAATCTTCATAATAAAATACTGAATCACAACTTTCAATCGCGCTTCCAGCGGGTTTTTCTTTTTGATTTAATCAAATCAAACATATTTGAATTAGTATAAATTAATAACTTGTAGCAGTTTTATAATTGCAGCGTAAAAATTGAAATCGAACAAAAAATGAAACGAGCATGTAAAATATTTACACCCAAGAGGATGATTAATATTCATGCGAGTTCCATACTATACCGCTAAAAACAAACAATTTTAATAGTATGAAAAGAAGACGTTTTATCGGAACTACATCATTAGCCCTGGGCGGCCTTGGAACTTTAAAAGCAGCAGCATGGCACAAAGCAGCAGCAAACACAGGACTGGGCAAACTGTACGAAAACGATTTCAAAATTGGAACAGCTGTTAGTGGCTGGACATTTTCACGAAACGACACCGAACTGCTTGACCTGGTTAAACACGAATTCAATTCTATTACCCCTGAAAATGAACTCAAATGGTCGCGGGTGCATCCTTCCGAAAACGAGTGGCAGTTTGATATTGGCGACCAGTTTGTTGAATTCGGTTTGGAAAACAACATGCAAATAGTGGGTCACGTTTTGGTTTGGCACAGCCAGGTGCCCCGCACAATTTTTCAGGACGAGAACGGGAACACCGTAAGTAAAAACACATTACTCAAAAGAATGGAAAACCATATCTCAACGCTGGTTGACCGCTACAAAGGAAAAATAAATGCCTGGGATGTGGTAAACGAATCGGTAACACCTGAGGATGGATGGCGTAAAAGTCCCTGGCTCGAAATCGCAGGACCTGAATTTATGGACAGAGCCTTTCATTTGGCCCATGAAGCCGATCCCGCTTGTCATCTGCTCTATAACGATTATGGAATGGTTAATCCCAAACGTCGTGATTTTGTAGTGGACATGGTAAAAGATTTTCAGAAAAAAGGGGTGCCAATACATGGCATTGGAATGCAGGGACATTTCAGTCTGGACTCACCCGACATTAATGAGATAGAAGCCAGCATTGAAGCCTTTGCATCAACAGGATTACGGGTACATATAACGGAACTCGATGTGGACGTGCTGCCCAGCAGGTGGTCGAGCTCAGCCGAAATTTCCAACAGGGCAGATTATTCTGAAGAATTAAATCCGTACACTGAAGGTTTACCACCCGAAATTGACGACAAACTCACAAAGCGATACGAGGATTTGTTCAAGCTGTTTTTGAAACACCGCGATAAAATCGACAGGGTTACTTTTTGGGGCACAACCGACGCCCAATCATGGAAAAACAACTTCCCGGTGCGGGGGCGGACAAACTACCCGCTGCTGTTCGACCGCGAAAGAAAACCCAAAAATGCATATCATGCAGTGGCCGGGTTAAAAAAATAACTACTTAAATTTGTTTTTCAATCTAAAAAATTAAATCATGCGCCAACTGTTTCTGCTCATTACTGTTTTATTTCTCTTTTGCGCCTGCTCAAACAATCAAAACAACGAGTACCCCATTTCTCCTGTCCCATTTACAAAAGTGAATGTGGAGGATAATTTCTGGTCGCAACGCATAAAAACCAACCACGATGTAACCATTCCCATTGCCATTCAGAAAAGCGATGAAACAGGCCGTATCGACAATTTTGCCATTGCCGGCGGCCACATGGAAGGGGAGTTTTGCTCGCCCTATCCTTTTGATGATTCCGACATTTATAAAATTATTGAAGGCGCTGCCTATTCACTGCAAATGTTCCCGGATGAAAAAATGGAAAGCACCGTTGATTCGCTGATTGACCTGATTTACGATGCCCAGGAGGACGATGGCTACCTGTTTACCAACCGCACAATTATGGGCGATAACGGCCACGACTGGATTGGAAAAGAACGCTGGGAAAAAGTGGACGACCTGAGCCACGAACTTTACAATCTGGGCCATTTTTACGAAGCGGCCACCGCTTATTACCAGGCCACCGAAAAACGTAAAATTCTGGACATTGCCATTAAAAGTGCCGATTTGGTGGACCGCGAATTTGGTTACGGAAAAATTGAAAATTTCCCGGGGCACCAGGAGATAGAAATCGGGCTGGTAAAACTCTACCGCGTTACCGGCGAAAAAAGGTACCTCGACCTGGCCAAATTTTTTCTCGACATCCGCGGAAAAGGAATCGGAGAGAAAACCACCTACAACCAGTCGCACTTGCCGGTGGTAGAACAAACCGAGGCGGTTGGCCACTCGGTGCGCGGGGCCTACATGTGGACCGGCATGGCCGATGTGGCGGCACTCACCGGCAACCAGCAGTATGTTGATGCCATCAACAGTATTTGGGAAGATGTGGTGCATAAAAAACTGTACATCACCGGCGGAATTGGCGCCGAGGGCGGCCACGAAGGATTTGGAGGGCCCTACGAACTGCCCAACGGACGCGCTTATTGCGAAACCTGCGCGGCTATTGCCAATGTGTTCTGGAACCACCGCATGTTTCTGATGACCGGCGACGCCAAATACATCGACGTACTGGAGCGGTCGCTGTACAACAATGTGTTATCGGGCGTTTCGCTCAGCGGCGATCATTTCTTTTACCCCAACCCGCTGGAATCGAGGGGCCAGCACGAACGCAGCGAATGGTTCGGGTGCGCCTGCTGCCCGTCGAATATTTCACGCTTTATCCCGTCGATGCCCAATTATATTTATGCCCAAAACGAAAGCGACCTGTATGTGAACCTTTTTGTTCCCGGCTCCACAACGTTTGAAACGGAAAACGGAAACCTGAAAATTTCGCAGGAAAGTAACATGCCCTGGAACGGAAAGGTGACAATCGCGGTTGAACCCGAAAATAACACCGAAGCAAATTTACTGATCCGTATTCCGGGATGGGCTTCCGAAAATCCTGTTCCGGGCGATTTGTACTCATTTATGAATCAGCCATCCTCATCCACCGTTTTTAAGGTGAACGGCGAAATCATTTCACCGGATACAGCAAACGGATACGCTGTAATTTCCAAAGAATGGCATGCGGGCGACAAAATTGAAATCGAATTTCCGTACGAAATCAGAAAAATAAAAGCCCATCCGAATATTGAAGACGATCGGGGAAAAATGGCACTTCAGCTGGGACCACTGGTTTACTGTGCCGAGTGGGCCGATTATGACGATCCGGATATTTTAAGCCTGGTTTTGAAGGAAAACACAGCACTTTCGTATGCCTTTCAACCGGAAAAACTGGGTGGAGTAAATATGATTTCGGGCGATGCACTGGGCACAAAAACAGTAAACAGTGAAGGAGAAACTGAAACTTACCCACGTGAATTCAAAGCCATCCCCTATTATGCCTGGGCGCACCGAGGAAAAGGGCAAATGGCCGTGTGGATTCCCACATCCGAAGAATCTGCCCGCCCCAAACCAATTCCTACCATCGCCTCCGAAAGTGATGTTGAAGCTTCGCTGGGAACCAATGCGCTGCGCGGGATTAACGACCAGTTGCTGCCAAAACATTCGGCCGACAAAAGCCACACGCTTTACCACTGGTGGCCGGCGACCGGTGAAACGCACTGGGTAGTTTACAATTTTGAAGCACCGGCAACAGTTTCGGAATGCGGGCTGTACTGGCTGAAAGATATTCCGCAGGGCGGCTGCGACCTGCCCGAGTGGTATAAACTGTATTACAAGCGCGGACAAAACTGGGTGGAGGTGGATGCCGAAACGCCTTATCCGCTCATGGAAGATGAATTGAACAGGGTTGTTTTTTCGCCGGTTACCACTTCGGCCATGAAACTGGAAGTAAGGTTGCAGGATGAATATTCAGCAGGGTTGCACGAATGGACGGTGAAGTAAGCTACCGTAAAAGGTTCAACATTCTCAACTGTCTTAACCGGGATTTGTTTCGCCCGCGGCTATTGTTGCTGAACCATTTCGTGGTTTTCCTGTGCTTGTGGTTTTCTATTGAGCAGGTGACGAAGAAGTCACCTGCTCAACTGCTCCGAGGTTAGTCAAGAATCCAACATCGGAGCGTTCACCTGCTGACTTGAGGTCAGCTGGTGAATGGGTTGTTGCTTTATCTCAACATCTTGAAAATCACCACCTCAACCGATTTATCGTCCGCGTGATATTTTACCAAATGGCCTTCCAGCAATTTCAAAAACAGGATACGGTTAATCCAGGTAATGACCAGCTCGAGCGCCACGTTGTACAATTGTTCCTCTTTGGTAGCGCCGTAGTCCGATGCATTTATCTGTGAGAGGCAGTCCTCGTATTTCAGGATGGTAATAGTGTTTTCGATGAGCGAACCGGCATTACGGTCCTTTTCGGGTTTGCGGCCAATTAGTTTTTTACCTCCTAACTTGGTTTCCTGCAACCCGATAATGTGTAGCAGTTCATTGTAAAATCCCCTATCGAGACTGTTGCTGTCGTTGGCAAACGGCAGTTTCAGCAGGTGTTCGGGCGAAAACAGCTTAAATAAAGGGATTAATTTTGTGTCGTTTTTCGGATTTTGGCTGCGCAACGGTTTTTCAAAATCGCGCAAATCGAAATATGTAAAACTGATTTCCTCCTGCAAATTTTCGACAAAGGGAGCTGCAATGTATTTGTAAAAGAATTCGGTGTCGGTACCGCTCAGCCGTTTTTCTTCAAAATCGCTAAACTGTTTTACAAAAGCTCTGTTTTTGGCGAACCATCTTTCAAAATCGGCTGCATCAAAAATAAACCACTCGTAAATGTTGGAAGCTACCAGGTGTTTCAAATCGAGATTTTTACCCGTAATGCGTTCGCGCAGGTAATACAAAATCAGCTCGTGCAGTGCCTTGGTGTTGATGTTTTCCACCGAAAGCATCTCCGTTTTATTCGACGGCTTTTTGGTCTGGAGAAGTAATCTCAATTGAAAACAACAAGCCCTTAATTTTTTATCAACCTCTTTGTTCTCGTAACATCCCGGCGTTCCCATAACAAATAAACACTTCACCAACTCTTCTCTGATTACAAATCTGTAATCATGAGATTAACAGGATTTCTGTGAAAAACTGAATGAAAAAATCTTTATAAAATCTTTATATCCCGTAGCCAATTTTTTATGTGGTGTTTATGAAATCTGCCTCAA
>JBNJGR010000095.1:0-9798 GCA_051747885.1 Bacteroidota bacterium
AGCTGCATTAACAAACGGAATGGTGTGCCAGTGATCAGGCGTTCCGATTATTATTACATCAATACCGGGTTCTTCCAGCAATTTTCTGAAATCTTTAAACCCTTTGGGTTTTTTACCCTGGATTTTTTCGGTGTCTGCAATGCGCTGATTAAGTACATTTTCATCCACATCTGCAATGGCAGCGCATTCTGTATTGGGCTGGCCCAGGAAAGCCTGCAAGTCAGAAAATCCCATTCCTTTGGCGCCAATTAAGCCACAAACCAGTTTTTCATTGGCAATGTAGCGTGAGGCAAGTGGTATCGACGCAGCCACTCCAACTCCTGCAGTGGCAAGAGCTGATTTTTTAATAAAGCTTCTTCTGTTTGTCATTTTTTAATTATTAGGTTAAAAGTTGGTAGCCGGAGGTCTGTTGATTATTCTTCCGACTTTCGGTCTTCCTACTTATTTCTCTTTTTGCATGGCATCGTCGAAAGCTACATCCGAGGGTGCAAAGTCAACTTTTTTTACAAATTCACAGGCTTCGGTTGCCCCGGCTTCGCGGTTCATTCCGCTGTCTTCCCATTCCACCGAAAGCGGTCCGTTGTAGCCAATGTCGTTCAATGCACGGATGATATTTTCAAAATTCACACTTCCGTGGCCCAGGCTTCTGAAGTTCCAGTAGCGGCGGTTATCACCAAATTCAGCATGGCCACCAAAAACACCAATTCCTTTGGGTACATCGCTCCAGTAGGAATCTTTCATGTGAACATGAAAAATCCGATCAGAAAATTCATAAATAAAACGCACATAGTCAACATGCTGATAACCCAAATGACTGGGATCGTAATTAAACCCGAATGCCGGATGGTTATCGAGAGCTTGCAGTGTTAAATGTGCTGAATGAATATCGAATGCAATTTCGGAAGGGTGAGCTTCCAGCGCGAACTTTACGCCTATTTTCTGGAATTCATCCAAAATTGGAATCCACCTTTTGGCAAACTCTTCGTAGCCCTTTTCAATTGTTCCTGGCGGGATTGGCGGGAACGCATAAAGCTTGTGCCAAACCGGGCTTCCGGTGAAGCCGGCTACCGTATCGAGCCCCAGCATTTTAGCCACTTTGGCAGTTTTTATCACTTCTTCAGCTGCCCGTTGACGAACTCCTTCCGGGTCGCCATCTTTCCAAATATAATCGGGCAAAATTCCTTTGTGGCGTTCATCGATGATGGCATCGGAAACGCACTGCCCAACAAGGTGCGTGGAAATGGTATATAAATCCAAATCGTATTTTTTCAGAAGGGCTTTCCGTTCGTCGCAGTAAGTTTGGTCGGCTTTGTCTATTTCCATATGATCGCCCCATGTGCAAAGTTCAAGGCCGTTGTAACCAAATTCTTTAGCTTTTTGGCACATTGTTTCTATAGGCAGATCGGCCCACTGCCCGGTGAATAGTGTTACTGGTCTTGCCATAATTTTAAAGTTTTAAAAGCCTCACCCCCGGCCCCTCTCCAAAAGAGAGGGGTCGAGGAACGACTGTAGTTTTTATAAAATATTTTTTTCATTTTACGGCTTCGTTCGTTCAAAAAACCGGTTATTCTCCCCCGCCAGCTGGCGGGGAGTTAGAGGGGGCTTCTTTTATTCTCCGAATTTTACCCATTTTACTTCATCGTCGTATCCGGCTTTCACCACTGTATCGATGAATTGCATTCCACGGATTCCATCTTGTATTCCGGGGAAATCGAGCATTTCGGCAGTTGGTTGTTTCCCGTCTTTTTTGGACATTACTGTCAGGGCAAAATTGCGGTAAATATTTGCAAATGCTTCGAGATAGCCTTCCGGATGTCCACCTGGAGTGCGCGAATTATGAGCAGCTACTTCGCTGTCCATTGTGGCCCCCACGCGTAAAATTTGTGTTGGCTGGTCAGTCCATTTTACAATGAGTGAATTAGGCTCGTGCTGGAACCATTCCAGGCCGCCTTTTTCGCCGTAAACCCTTATCTTTATGGCATTTTCTTCGCCGGCAGCAACCTGGGTTGCCAGTAATAATCCGGTTGCGTCTTTTTCGAAACGGAGCAATGCTGCTCCATCATCGTCGAGCCGGCGGTTGGGGACATACGTATTCAAATCGGCACAAAGTTCGGTTACACGTAGTCCCGAAATGTATTCGGCCAGTTGGTGGGCATGTGTTCCAATATCGCCCATGCAACCTGCTTTTCCCGATTTTTTTGGATCGGTACGCCACGAAGCTTGTGCGTTTCCTTCTTTTTCAACTGCTGCTGAAAGCCAGCCCTGAGGATATTCCGCATAAATTTTACGGATTTTCCCAAATTTACCGTCGGCTACCATTTTGCGGGCATGTTTAACAGCCGGATAGCCGGAATAAGTGTGGGTTAAGGCAAGCGTTAAACCGGTTTCTTCCAGTTTCTCATTCAGCTTCAGGGCTTCATCGAGTGTGAAGGTAATCGGCTTGTCAATTACAACGTGAAAGCCATTGTCGAGTGCCATCATAGCCGGGCCGAAGTGAACGAAATTTGGAGTAACAATCGTTACAAAGTCCATACGTTCGCCTTCCGGAAGCCGGGCCTCTTTTTCAAACATCTCCTGGTAGGTTTCATAAACACGATTTTCAGGAAGATAATAAAGCTTCCCTGATTCTTTGGAGATTTTCGGATCAACACTGAAACAGCCGCAAACCAGTTCAATCTGGTTATCCATAAATGCGGCAAGCCGGTGAACGGCTCCAATGAATGCGTCGGTTCCGCCACCAACCATTCCCATACGAAGTTTTCTATTCATATCTATTTTATTTTAGTTGATTTGGCAAATACAGACGTTAAAATTAATAACTCTTTTGGTACAAAACAAAAGTGTTTGCTAAAAGAATCCCATACAGCATGTGATGTCTGGGGTGAAACTTCAGAACATTTCATTATTTTAGTAGTTTTAACGGGAATTATTAATTTAAACCAATAGATCATGAAAAGAAGAAATTTTTTAAAAAACACTGCCGCAAGTGGAATTGCAATGGCAGGTTTGGGAAGTGTAATGGGAGCAACAGCTTCTCAATCGGTATCATCAGATGCGGGAGAGTTCAAATTAAATTATGCACCACATTTTGGTATGTTCCGACACAGTGCGGGCGACGACCTGATTGACCAGTTAAAATTTATGGCCGACCAGGGATTTAACGCTTTTGAAGACAATGGTCTGTTGAACCGCGATGTGGCCACACAGAATAAAATAGGCGAAACGCTCGAAAAGCTTGGCATGACTATGGGCGTTTTTGTGGTTCCCAAAGGAGGGAACATGGCCAACACACTTGCTGCAGGTAAAAAAGAAAATCTCGATACTTTTTTAGATGGCTGCCGTAAATCGGTTGAAGCAGCCAAACGTGTTAATGCCAAATGGATGACTGTGGTTCCGGGGGCATTTGAGCGCAGGCTGCCTATCGGTATTCAGGATGCCAATGTAATTGAAGCTTTGCGCCGCGGTGCCGAAATTTTTGAACCGCACGGACTTACCATGGTGTTGGAACCGCTTTCAGATTCACCGGATTTGTATTTGCAAACGTCGGACCAGACCTATATGATTTGTAAGGCGGTTAACAGCCCGGCCTGCAAAATTCTTTACGATATTTACCATCTGCAAAAAACCGAAGGGCACCTGATTCGCAACATCGATCTTACATGGGATGAAATTGCTTATTTCCAGGTGGGCGATAATCCGGGGAGGAATGAACCTACAACCGGTGAAATTAATTACAAAAATGTGTTTAAATACATATATAACAAAGGTTTTAAAGGAGTAGTAGGAATGGAGCACGGAAACTCAATGCCCGGGGCTGAAGGTGAGGAAGCACTGATTAAAGCCTATCGCGAAGTCGATTCATTTGAAATGTGATTCGAAAGTTGTAATGAAATATAAAAAAAGGAAGAGGCTGGGTTTATCAATGATTCAGCCTCTTTTTTATGTGCTTCTGGAGAATCGGATTCGAAATGATGATTGTTTAATAATTCATTCAGTGCTTGATTAAAATTGGTTTAGTGGATATGGAATTACCGGAAACTATTTTAACGAGGTATAAACCATTTTCTTTTTGTGGCAATTCAACTGTCTGTTTTCCCCCGGTTTCAAAAGTCTTGTTGACAATTGCTCTTCCTGAAATATCAGTTATTTCAACATAAAATGGATTTGCTTTATTTTCTGATAATTCAAGTGTAAAAATTCCCTGGTTAGGATTGGGATAAATCCGGAAGTCAGTTTTTTCTGACAAGCGATTAGAAATGCCGGTAGTATTTCCCAATTTCATAACAGAAGCACGTCTTATCACAGCGTAATCTTTAAAAGCAACATAAGGTGTTCCGTTTGCGTCAAAAGCCACACTTGTATTGGTCCCCTGGCTTGTGGAAATATCCTCACCAACCTTATTCCATGCAGTTCCCGAGTATTTCATCAGTACGGGTTTACTGAGATCTCCTCCATCTTTAAAAACGACATAAGGAGTTCCATTGGGAGAAATTTTGATGAATAAGTGCGATGCCTGCCCTTGTGAAAAGTTTGGCTCGCCGAGGTGTTCCCATGCCGACCCTTTGAATTGGTAAACAGTTGCCCTGGCATCGTTGCCCCAGGCAGTTACATAAGGAACTCCGTTGTGAACTGAAATTCCGTGGTATGAATCGTATGTGCCCCCTGAAAAACCGGCCTCTCCGAGAAGAACCCAACTATTATCTTCCAGTTTCATAACACTAGCTTTGTAGTTATTGTCATAATCGCGATAAACCACATAAGGTGTGTTATTTTCAACGGCAAGATGAATGACATTGGTGTAGCTACCAAACCCAGGGAAGCCAGCAGTAATCCACTCATCGCCATCATATTTCATTACTGTTATTTTGCTTCCATGGGAAGCGTCTTCAAAAGCAATCCACAGTACACTATCATCTTCAGCAAAGCTAAAAGAAGAGCTGCCGAAAGAAGTGAATCCGGGATTGCCTACATAAACCCATTCATTTCCGGTAAAGCGCATTACCGAAACTTTGCCATCATAAGCTTCATCACTGAAAGCCAAATAGAGCGTTCCCTGGCTGTTTACTAACTGAGGGTTTATTGCTTTGCCTTGTGTAAATCCTTTGCTGCCGGCAGATACCCAGTTGCTTCCATTGAATTTCATTACTGTGGCCTTATCCCCGTTCTTCCTGTCAATATAAGCCACATAACAGGTATCATTAACCAGTTCAAATCCCGGACTAAAAACTTCACCGTCAGAAAAACCACGTTCGCCAACGGGAACCCATTGCTGGGCAGTGGAAAATTCTGCTGTAAAAATCGCAGGAATGATGACTGCGAATAAGCAGTACAATCGTTTTTTCATTTGTACTGAATTTTGTTAATTACTTGCCGAACTGATAATCCCAAAAGTTTGATTGGTTCCATCCTCAAAATAAACTTTCAAACCAACCATTCCCCATTTGTGGTTGCCAATGAATTCAATTTTAGAAACACCGGGAATTCCTCTGCCGGTTTCCTCCACGTGAATGGTTTTAATTAGAAAGAAAGCCCATTCGTAAGCATCTTCTTTTGACACTTTGGTCACTTTACGCACCAGGTTTTTTCCGTTGTGTTTTAAAGAATAGGTGTCGCCCTCTTTGGCATCATAATCCATAATGGTAAGGTTGCCTTCTTCGTAAACGCTTTGAAAACCTTTGGTGGTAATTCTGTAGTCGCGGCTTACACTCGCGCGGTTGCCATTTACAGTAACATCGGGCATGGCCGAAATCATTTCCAAAACTGCCGGGTTTGTGATGGTTGCAGAATAGGTAATTGTTGATACTTCGCCATTGCGGGCAGTAACTACTGCGTCGGCATCGGTAACGCCATTGGGTAAGGCGGTTACACCAAAAGTACTGTTGACTTCTCCTATGGGTGATGGTTCACCGCCTAGAGGTTTGTCGTCTCCATCGATTAAATTGCAGGATGGCAATGTCAGCACGTTTAAAATAAAAATCGCAGCAAAAGGTAAAATGTACTTTTTCATGATTAATTAGTTTTAAATGAAATGGTTATTTTTTGGTTTTTATGGAATTTGAAAATCAATATTCTGAATCCAACGATAAAGGCAAGCAGAAATAATGGAAAAACAGATGTGGCAAAAAGAAATACAGGCCAGCCGAAAATGAAAAGAAAACAGATAATCCAAAATCCGGAAGAAATAAATACAGCATAAATAAGGGCTTTTATCCTGAGGACATTCAGTTCGGGTTTCTCGTTTTTTTCCGATGAAAAACCGATGAAAATCAGGCCCAGAATCAGAAAAACGGCTGCAGTTTCATCAAGAAAATTGGTTTGTGCCACAACAAAAGTGCGTGTTTCCATGTATGATGACAGTATGGCAAAGACTTTCGTGGTAAAAAAATCGGGTTTGCCTCCCGCAAAATAGAGGTACCCTGCCAGACCACCAATTAACAGCAAGGCTAATCCGACGTACCTGAACCAGTGCTTCAACAGCGGAAAATAGAAATTTTGATTATTTGCATCATCCATGCGGTAAATATATTCACGGCATATTCAATTTAATTCTCATATTGTAAATATGATGTTTAAAAGGTAAATTGCAGGCTTAATTATATTTTGTCTAAATACTAACTGGCTTAATAATGTGGTACGATTTGATTGTGTACACTCCAATGTATGTTACAGCCTTTTGGGCGGCGGTTTTTTTGCTTTCGCCAATTAAGAAAAACAGGGCTAAACATTTTCTGGGGCTTTTCATGGTAGTTGCATTCTTATTGTACCTGTCGCACACCTTATTTTTCAAACAGGAATTTGGCGCTTATTTGGTAATGGATCCGGTTTACACGTTTGCATCGCTTGCTGTTTATCCAATGTATTACTGGTATATCAGGCTGTTAACTGTGGAACCCACCCTGAAATACCAAAACCTGCTTTTGCTTTTGCCTGCTTTTATGGTTTCTGTGGCTACACTACTTGTTTATGTTTTAATGGGTGAAGCAGAAAAGATGGACTACCTCCAACATTTTTTACTGCACAGAAAACCGGTTTCTGAACTTTCATCGCTTGCCCGGACTCAGGGGATTATTTTTATTATCGGGCGGATTGTTTTTGCAGCCACAGTTGTTTACAGCCTGGTTTTCGGTCGGAAACTAGTCATTCAGTACAACAAAAAGGTGGCCAACTTCTATTCCAATCTTGAGGATAAAACCATTGTATGGGTGAAATATCTGCTTTATTCTTTTGTGGCAACCTCATTAATGAGTTTCATCTTTAATGTTATCGGGCGTTCCGTTTTTATCGAATTTTCGGGATGGTTGCTGGTGCCATCTTTAATTTTCAGTGTGTTGCTTTTTTTTATTGGTTTTCAGGGGTATATTCAGAATTATTCGGTGGTCGAGCTGGTTGAAGACGAGCAGAAAGTTCCTGCTCACGGATTAAGTTTTTCAAATTCAGCGCAGCTGAAAAATGAAGTGGTTCAGTTATTTGAAAATGAAAAAATTTATCGTGATCCAAACCTGAAAATTACTCATATTTGCAACAGGCTAAAAACCAACAGAACGTACATTTCAAAACTGATAAACAACGAATTCAACTCTACTTTTAGTGAATTTGTTAACAGTTACCGGATCAGGGAAGCTAAAATGTTGTTAGAGGATCCGCCTCAAAAATTTTCCTTAAATCATGTTTCAGAAGCTGCCGGCTTTGGCTCGCTTAGTTCATTTATCAGGATTTTTAAAGAAAAAGTTGGAGTAACACCCGGAAGATACCGCGAGGACAGGAAGAACTGAAAAAGTTTTACCCGGTTGTTCCCATGGCATTGGCAATGGCATTCACGCTGCGCAACAGGCTGTGCAGTAACTGATCTGCGTTTTCCTTAGTGTCAGATTGTCGCGCTTTTCGCCATTGTTTCAACAGCCGTATTTGTTCTTTGTGCAGCGGCATCAGCGCGTCGGCCCTTAAGTTGGTTGAATAATAGTGGTTTTTGCGCCTTTCCTTTATGGAACTGCCCAGCAGGGCGAGCATCATTTCCCGCGTTAAAGCGAGTTCGCTTAACAGCATTGTCAGAATTTCATTTTTCACTTTTTCGCTTTCAACCAGGTCGCTGTAGAGTTTTATAATTTTTTCGTCGGTGGCAGCAAGGCTGGTATCAATGTTGGTTAAAACATAACGCACAAAATTATCGGTTTTAACCAGTTTTTTCAGGTCGTTGTATTTTTCAGGCTCCTCGTTTTTCATTTTTTGAAGTGTGGATCCCACACCGTACCAGCTCGAAATATGCATGCGCGACTGTGTCCAGCTGAAAACCCACGGGATGGCACGCAAATCGGCCAGTGTCCTTTTTCCTGTCCGGCGTGCCGGGCGCGAGCCAATTTTGCTCGATTCAATGGCATCGATAGGAGTGGCCTGGTCATAAAAATCAATAAATGAAGGGTGGTCGGTAAGCTGCCTGAAAACTTTGTAGCTCTCATTTGCCATGTAACTGAAAACTTTATTTCTAACCTGGTCATTTTCTGGTTCAACCTGCTTGCTTAACACCGTTTGGTGAGCCAGTCCGGCAACCAGCAATTCAAGATTATAGGCCGCATTTACCTTGTTGGCGTATTTCCGTTCTATGGTTTCGCCTTGTTCAGTCACCCTTATTAATCCGTTTAACGTTGAAGCCGGAAGCGATTTTATAAACCAGTGTGTTGGCCCGGCTCCACGGCTTATGGTGCCTCCCTTTCCGTGAAAAAAGCGAAGTTTCACACCGTGTTTTTTTGCTGTTTCGGTGAGTTTAATCTGGGCGTTATACAAATGCCATGTGCTGGCCAGTATGCCGCCGTCTTTGTTGCTGTCGCTGTAACCAATCATTACATCCTGTACCGGTTCTTTCCAGCCTTTCTGTTCTTTAATGTAATTCAGGCTGTTTTTGGTTGCCTGGTGGCTTAAAAAAGCATCCAGAATTTCGGGGCTTCTAATTAAATCATCAATGGTTTCAAACAGGGGCACTACCGGCAACGGGCAAACCAATCCACCCGATGTGTAATGCGACAATCCGGCTTCCCGCACAAACAGAAAAACAGTAAATAAATCGGTAACATCGCGGGTCATGCTTACAATCAGCGAGCCCAGGGCTCTTTCTGAATAATGGCTGATGTGATTTTCAATTACCTGGAAAGTCCGGACAACCTGTTTTGACTTTTCCGATTTCAGAAAATCGATTTTGCTGATAAATGGACGATTATTTCCAAGTTCTTCGAGAATGAATGCTTTCCAGGCTTCGGGGTTTTGGGCAGTTGCTTTATATTTTTTTGGCTGGCTTACTTTTACAATTTCGCGCAGGGCCTCTTCATAAAATTTACTGTTTTGCCTGATGTCTAAATGCGCCAAATGAAACCCAAAAATTTTTATGTGCCGCAAAACTTTTTGTACATCGTTGGCCGCAATGGTTTCGGCGCCGTATTTTACCAGTGTTTCTTTGAGCAGGAGCAGATCTCCGGCAAGTTCGCCTGAATTTTTATAGGATGTATCCGTTTCGTTAAGTTCAATTCCTCCGCTTGAACTTTCAACAATAGGAAGTTTTTGTTTTACAAGCTGAATAAATGTTTTGAATGGCTCGCTTTTGGCGGGTTGATTTTGAAGGTGTAACTCATTTCGCAGCACCTCCATACGTTTTTTAAAAGGGGTTGAAAGACAGCTGCTGTTACAGTAAATACTGAGTTTGTCAGCGAGTTCGTCCAGAATTTTTTTTAGCAGTAAAAAAGAATGCACCCTGAAAGTTTTCAGTGTGTTTGCCGTAACTTCAGCTGTAACCAGCGGATGCCCGTCGCGGTC
>JBNJGR010000096.1:0-9677 GCA_051747885.1 Bacteroidota bacterium
TGAACAACCGGCTACCAAGTTACATTTAGTTGATTTCGGTTGTATTTAATAGGACGTAAATTGAATCAGAACGGGGTGACAGGAATGGAGGATTTTTTTGCGAAAAGTTTAAGGTGGGGGTTTTAGTGGTTTAATTTGCAGCGGATTGACGAGTAAATATATTGGAGATTAAGTTGAGGTTTAGGACGATTAGGTGGCATTGCTCGGAGCTTGTCCCCCTTTAATTGTTATATTTTGCCATGAAGTAATACCATTTTATAGACAAAATTACTCATAAATATTAGCGGTATAATGCCGATAGATGTTTAATAATCAGAAATGAACGAAGTAAAATTGATGATTAAAATTAAACACTAATCGGTATAAATTGACACCAATTAAAGGGGGAATTAAAGGGGGATTGAGAACTGATTTTCAAATCCTGAATCCCCCTGAAATCCCCCTTTGGTATAAAAACATCTGTTTTTCAAATGTAAAATCTCAACCAAAGGGGGACTCGCTCCGATGATCTTCATTCTATATCTTAATGAACTGAAACTAAATGTGTTCTTTGTTGGATTAAAGAATCGAGCTGTTTTTCAGTATGTTACAATTTATTTCCGCCACACGTTTAGTTTTCTGTATTTCTTTTCCTAACCACCAGAAAGAAATTAAAATCTTTCGGGTCGAGCATTTCACGCAGGTGTTTGTAGGCGCGTCCCATTTGGGTTTTAACTGTATTGCGCGAAATGTGTAGTCTTTCAGCAATCTCGTTGTATGACAATGAGTCGTAAACAGCCAGTTCGAGAATTTCACGACAATGTTCCGGTAGTTCTTTTACAGCCTTATAGAGACGTGCATATTTTTTCTGGTCGTCAAAATCTTTAACGTGTCCCGGAGAAATGAAATCTTTGGTAAGAGGTTCGGAAATAATTTTTCTTTTTCGATGATGGTCGATAATATTGTTGTGCAACATTAAAAAAAGATAATGCTCTACCGAGATTTGTATTTCAATCTTTTTTCGGTTTTCCCATATCTTTATGAAACAATCGGACACCAACTCTTCGGCCAACGCAGTGTTTCCTTCGGTTGACTTAATGGCATAAAGGCACATCTGAGAATAATATTTGTTATGCAGTTTTTTGAGGGCCCCTTTATTGCCGTCCTTAATATTTTTCCATAAATAAAGGTCTTCCACAGTTGGCTTGTTAGTTTTATTACAAGCAAATATAGTTTTTCCAATTTGAAAAAGAAATTAAAATGAAAAAGGTTTTTTACAGCATAAATATTCCAGACACCACAGGATAATCCTTTTCAATTTTATTATCTAAATTAGCCGGTTAAATAGAAAAATCTAAACCAAAAAGAATGAAGGCACGAACCATTTCTAAAAAGCTGGATGCACTGTATGAATTTGACCGCGAGCCGGTTTCAAAAAACGCGTTACAGGGCATCGGCAATTTCCTTGGAATATATGCAGGCGAGCACGTGGCAGGCACCGAGTTTGTTATCGGGATGTTGTTTGTAGCCCACGGTGTTTCGGTAACCGATATGTTTTTGGGCGGACTGATTGGCAACATCCTGGCTGTACTGGGCTGGGCATTTATAACAGCTCCCATAGCCGTAACAGCTCGCTTATCGCTTTACTGGCAACTGAAAAAAATATGCGGGCCGGTGCTTGTGTTTCTATACAATATTGTAAATGCCCTTATGTTTTGTTTTCTTGCCGGGGCAATGGTAGCCGTTTCGGCAACCGCTGTGGGGATTCCTTTCAATGTTGAAATGCCCACACTTAACGATATGTATCCTTCAAGCGTGGGGTGGGTGGTTACTGTTTTCGCAGTGGGAGCTGTAATTACAACATTTGCCATTCTGGGTTTCGAAAAGCTGGCACGTTTTTCAAAGGTGGCTGCACCCTGGATGTTTTTCATTTTTTTGGCCGCAGCTATTTCTTCTTTACCGCGATTGGGTATTCATACCGATTTGAGTAATTTTTGGGATGTGGCGCGAGAACGGATTTGGACTGGTCAGGCCGTTGAAGGGCAGTCCCAGTTTACAATTTGGCATGTTATATTTTTTACCTGGTTTGCCAATGCGGCCATGCATTTGGGCATGAGCGACCTGTCGATTTTGAGGTATGCCAAAAAATGGCAATACGGTTTTGCATCTGCAGTGGGAATGTTTCTGGGGCATTACGTGGCATGGATTTCTTCCGGAATACTGTATGCAGCTGCCACCAGCGATGCACCGGGCGAAGTAGCCTACCAGGCAATCGGAATTGCCGGAGCTTTATGTGTAATTATTGCCGGCTGGACAACGGCCAACCCCACACTTTACCGTGCCGGTCTGGCATTGCAGGTGGCATCGCCCGGATGGAGCCGCTGGAAAGTAACACTGCTTGCAGGATTGATCACCACAATTGCAGCACTTTTTCCTGCCCTTGTGATGAAATTGCTCGATTTTGTGGCGTTGTATGGGTTGGTGCTCATACCTATGGGCGGTGTAATTTTTGCCGATTTCTACCTGATGAAAAGATTTGGCCTGAAAGATTATTATGCTGAACGTAACAGCCTCAATTTTAACTGGGCAGCAGGCATTACGTGGTTTTTATTGCTCATTGCCGCACTCATTATGAATATGTTTGTGGGGGTAGAGTTGTATTTCCTGCCGCTTCCGGCATGGATATTATCCATTGTATTATTCCCGCTTTTTAGTAAATTTTATCAGAAAAAAATGGCCTTATGAAACGAACATGAAATTTTTCATTCAAAAATTAAATAAAAAAGAATGAATAAATATTATGTGAGAGCGACGGATGGAGCGGTTCTCCCGATTACTCGGGATCAAATTTGAATTTTTAAATTACCGAAAAATTAAAATTTATACAGATGAAACGTATATTGCAAATCATATCACTGGCAGGATTACTGCTCACAATTGTACCTCCTGTTTTGTTTTTTCATGGAAATGTCAGTCACACCACTCAGAATATGTTAATGTTAATTGGTGCATTTATCTGGTTTATTAGCGCATTTTTCTGGCTGGGAAGAAAAAGCAAAGTTGAAAATTGATGAATTTTATGATTACGGAGGTTCAACCCTTTCAGGATTGCATAGAATGTTGAATAAAAAGTTAGAAAAGTATCGGTGATTGGAAAACTATTGATAAATTGAAAGTAAATTGGTACAAATATAAATTGAAATCCGCAAGGGCCAACAGTAATAGTAAAAAGTGAAAGTTATGGTAAAAAAACGAATGAAAATCAAAACCCGCAGGGTTCAACAACAATAGCTGTCCTGAGTGGGATGGGTAAAATAGCAACAAACCAGAACTCTTGAAAGGGTTCAACAATAATAGCCGCAGGTGAAACCTGTGGGTGAAAAGCAGCAACAAATCAGAACCCTGAAAGGGTTCAATAATTCGAACTATATGGCAACTTTTACTCAAATTTTGTATCAGATTGTTTTTTCAACAAAAAAAGCCGAAAAAACGATGAGACTTGACAACTCCGAAAAACTCTACCGATATATTTGGGGTATCCTGAAAAATAAAAAATGTAAACTGTACCAGATAAACGGTACAGAAAATCATTTACACATTGTTACTCATGTTCATCCAACGGTTTCTGTTGCATCTTTGATAAAAGATATAAAAGTTTCTTCCTCCACCTGGCTAAAAGAAGAAAGATTATTCCCAAATTTTGTTTCGTGGCAGGAAGGGTATGGAGCTTTTACTTATCATATACAACAAAAAGATATTTTAACGAATTACATAAAAAAACAAAGGGAACATCATCAAATAAAAACTTTTAGAGAAGAGTATATTGAGTTATTAAATGAACACGGGATTGAATTTGATGAGAAATATTTGCTTTAAATTTAACCCCTTCAGGGTTGATATGAAAAGTGCCTGCTCAACCGTAAATATCATTTACGGCTATTGTTGTTCAATCCTTTCAGGATTGTTGGAATGCAGAAAATAAATGATTAACTTGGAATTAAATGAATTCATCAAAGTTTTTAAAATATGAATATATTAATTAAAATGGTATGATATCAGAAAAGAACCCGCCAACCGGCGGGTTCAATAATAATAGCCGTAGGTATAACCTACGGTCCATGTAAACGGGTAAAACCAGAACCCTGAAGGGGTTCAATAAAGACAATTAACTAATTCAAAATAAATTATGAAACCAGTAAAATTATTCACCGGATTATTTTTGACAGGTGCACTTGTTTTTTTACTATCCTGTCAGAAAGCCGACTCCCCGGCTGTTGTGGAAAACTTACAATGCGAATTTCAGGAGAACCCGCTTGGAATTGACCGCGCTCAACCGCTTTTGCAGTGGAAAATTTCAGACGAACGGCGTGGTGCTGCCCAAACGGCATATCAAGTAATTGTATCAAGTTCTTTATCAAATGCCGAAAAGGCAGGTAGTGATGTTTGGGATTCCGGGCAAGTGAATTCCGACCAGTCGGTTCACGTAAAATACCAGGGGCCTGCTCTTGAAACCGGGAAAATCTATTTCTGGCGGGTGCGTGTGTGGGATCAGAACGACGAAGTCTCAGAATGGAGCGAACCCGCCTCATGGGAAATGGGCCTGCTGAATGAAAGCGACTGGCAGGCTGAATGGATTGCCCGTTCGGCTGACAATCCCGGTCGTTCGGTCTACATGAGAAATGATTTTGAATTACCTGAGAAGGATATTGAAAAGGCCCGTGTTTATGTTACCGGCCTCGGCAATTATGTACTTTTCCTGAATGGCAAACGAGTGGGAGAGGACTTGCTGACCCCGGGCTGGACGCATTATCCCGAGCGGCTGGAATACCAGGTTTACGACGTGAAAGATTTACTTGAAAGCGGACAAAACGCAGCCGGTGCAATGCTCGGAAATATGTGGTGGTCGGGCGGCCTTGGCTGGGAAGGTGGCCAGAAATACGCCGAAGGTCCGCTGAAATTTTTAATGCAGTTGCAGGTTGATTTTGAAGACGGTTCTTCAGAAACAATTGCAACCGACGAAACCTGGAAATGGGATGATTCACCGATATGGGACGACCACATTTACGACGGCGAAAAATACGATGCCAATTTGGAGCAACCCGGATGGAATAATCCCGGGTTCGATGATTCGAACTGGAAAACTGTGGAGCAGGCCGGATACAAGGGAATGCTCACGGGGCCCAACGCACCGGCTTTACGTTATCAGATCGATTTGCAGTCGGTTGCACTGAACGAGCCTGTTGACGGCGAATATGTTTACGATCTCGGCCAGAACATGGTGGGGTGGGCGAAGGTAAAAATCAATGCACCTAAAGGCGATACCATTAAATTACGTTTTGCCGAATTATTGCATGATGACGGAACGGTTGCGCAGGAAAACCTGCGTTCAGCCGATGCTATCGACATGATTGTTTCCAACGGCGAAGAAATCGTTTGGGAACCCAAATTCACGTATCATGGGTTTCGTTATGTGCAGATTTCTGGCTTGAATGAAAAGCCCGGGGTAAACGACCTGACCGGAAAAGTGATTTACACCGATCAGCCGTTTGTAGGTGACTTCGAAAGTTCAAACGAATTAATCAACCAAATTAACAGAAATGTACGATGGGCACAGCGTGGTAATTTTTACCCGGCACCAACCGACTGCCCGCAACGCGATGAGCGACTTGGCTGGATGGGCGATGCGCAGATTTTTGCACCTACCGCCAATTTTAACATGCACCTCGACCGTTACTGGACTAAATGGATGTTTGATATAACCGATGGCCAGGATGAAGAAGGCTGGGTGTACGATGTCAACCCGCCAATTGTGGTTGGGGGGCCTTCTAAACCCGGGTGGGGCGATGCAGTTACCGTAATCCCCTGGTTAACCTACCGCTATTACGGAAATACACGAATCATCGAGGAAAACTACGAAGGCATGAAAGCCTGGGTTGAATATATGCGAAAAGAAAGCGAAGATGATATTTATGTGTGGAGCGAAGGTGATGGTGACTGGCATGGCTATGGCGACTGGATTGCTGTGGAACCCACCCCTTCAAAACCCATCGGCACGGCCTATTATTTTTATTCAACAAAATTATTGAGTCAAATGGCTGAAGTCATCGGAAAAACCGAAGATGCTGAAATGTACGGCGAACTGGCTGAACGGATTGCGGAGGCCTACCAACGCGAATACTGGGACACCGAAACACTGAATTATCCCGGTGCCACTCAAACGGCCAATTTGCTGCCGCTGGCTTTCGGAATCACGCCTGATATTCTGGAAGATCAGGTGGTGCAAAACCTGGTGGCCAATGTGCTCGAAAAAGATGTACATCCAACAACAGGATTTCTGGGTACCGGATACATTTTACCGATGCTTAGTAAATACAATCATCACGATTTGGCTTACCAGATGATGAACCAGACCGATTACCCGAGTTGGGGCTACATGGTAAAACAGGGAGCAACCACCATTTGGGAACTCTGGAATTCGGATTCTGAGCCTCCGGAAGGAATGAACTCCCGGAACCATTTTGCACTCGGCTGTGTGGGCGAATGGATTTGGAACACGCTGGCAGGCATCAATATTTCGGACGAAGCACCTGGTTTTAAAGAAGTGGTAATCAAACCACGGCCGGTGGGCGACTTAACCTGGGCAAAGGCGGAGTACGAAACCAATTATGGCCTGCTGAAAGTGGACTGGGAAGTGCAAGGCGAAGGTTTCAGGTTGAACCTGACTGTTCCGCCAAACTCAACTGCCGTGGTTGATTTGCCCGGTGTTGATAAAGATTCAGTTATAAAAGAAGGCGACATTGAAATTGCCGGAAATTCAATTGAGGGGATTTCTGAAACTGCAGATGGAAAAATTCGGACCGTAGCCGGCAGTTATGTGTTTACGGTTGAGTAGTTTTCCTGAAAAATATGTTTGAATTATTAGCGAAAAATCCCGGTTGTGCCGGGATTTTTTTTATTTTCAGGGAAAAGAAATTTTATACGCTATGCTATTTGGAAATACAAGCAAATCAGTTTTAGAAGAAGTAGAAAAGTCACTTTCGGAAAAATTTGATAAGGAAGTGAAAATTGAAAAATCCGGCAACTTGGGAGGTGGTTGTATCAACAATGCTTCGAAAATTGAAACCAGTGCCGGAACATTTTTTCTGAAATGGAATGCCCGTTGCGAGCCCGACATGTTTCTACGCGAAGCGGAGAGTCTCAGTGAACTAAAAAAAGCAGCAGATGGTCAAGTTGTTGTGCCCGATGTTTTTGCTGCAAAAGAGGTGGACAACACGCCCGGTTTTCTAGTGCTGGAGTTTCTTGCTCCCGGAAGTTCGGGAGCCAACACCGATGAAATCCTTGGTCGTGGTCTGGCCACCATTCATCAGTTTGAAAATGAAAAGTTTGGATTCTACAATGATAATTACTGCGGCTCAACACCTCAGGATAATTTCTGGAAAGATAGCTGGCCCGAATTTTTCAGGGATAACCGGTTGGGATACCTGCTCGATCTGATAAAAAAAGATCGTTCCTTGCCCACTTCTGAAATGAAAGTTTACGATCGGTTGCTGGACAAAATTCCGGATTTGGTACCGGCAGCATCAAAACCTGTGCTCATTCACGGCGATTTGTGGGGCGGCAATTGCATGGTATGCAGTAAAGGGCCGGCACTCATCGATCCGGCTTCGTATTACGCCGACCGCGAAATGGAAATGGGAATTATGACAATGTTTGGTGGCTTTTCGCAGCGGTTTTACAGCGCTTACAACGAGGTAAACCCTTTGCCTGCTGACTGGGAAGATCGAAATCTGCTGTATCAACTTTACCATGTTTTAAACCATTACTATTTGTTTGGTGGGGGTTATGGCAGCCAGGCTTTGCGCATTGCCAAACATTACGCAGGCGATTGAAATCAGGGACAAAAACTGCCTCTCAAATTTCAAATGACTTAGCGAACTTGGGTATCTGGTCATTTGGCGGTCGTCAAAATCGACATTTACAAAATAGCGTGGTTTATTTTATTTCTCTTTTCAATTTGGCAGGATTCATTCGATTATCGAAAATCGTTACGACTTTAATTGTTTTCGAATCGAATCGATAAAATAGTGATGTTTGCTTTGTTACAACAAGCATGTGAAGTCCTTTTACGAAATCAGTTTTAGGACAAGACTCTGGGAATTTTTGAATTAGATTTAAGGATTTGTCAAGTTTTTTGATGAAATCATCTTTCACTTTAAGAGACCATTCTTGTTCCAGGTATTCAAGCAGTTTGTCAAGTCAATTGGATGCTCTTTTTGAAAGAACTATTTTTCTCATTATCTGTGTTTTTTCATAAAATCTTTATAATCTATAACCTCTCCGTTTTCAATATCTTCGATTCCATCAAGTATGTCATCCTTTTGCTCTTGAGAAATGGTCTCCCAGAAGTCCGTTTTTGTACTTTCTCTAAATATATTTTTCACTGATTTTAAAATGCCTGGATTGTTTGTCTCCAAAATCATTTTCATTATCTCTATTTTCTCTGCTTGAATATTCATAATATTTTTTTTCAAAGTTAAAAATAATTTGTTTTTCAACTGGTTTTTTGTAGCTGCCCGAAATACATTTTGATATATAATGTGATTCAGCGTTCATAATTGAACGAATTTGGAACTTATTTCATTATTTTAGCTTGCTAATGAAAAATCAAACTTATGATTGCTGAAAGGGCACAACACATTTCCCCGTTTATTGTAATGGAAGTGCTTGAAAAAGCTGCCGAAATGGAACGCAGAGGTGAAAATGTGATTCATCTTGAAGTAGGTGAGCCTGATTTTCCGGTCCCTTCCTGCGTTTCGGAGGCTGTACAGCAGGCTTTTTCACAAGGCAAAACACATTACACACATAGCATGGGCGACCCTGAACTCAGGGAGGAAATTTCGAAGCGTTATCAAAAAGAATACGGAGTGGAAGTGTCGCCCGGGCAGATTATTGTCACTTCCGGAAGTTCACCTGCAATTTTACTCACACTTGGTGCACTGTGCAATGCCGGTGATGAAGTAATTCTTTCTGATCCGGGATATGCCTGTTATCCTAATTTCATAAATTTTATTGGTGCAAAAGTAGTGCGGGTACCGGTTTTTGAAGAAGATGGATTTCAGTACAGGCCTGAAGAAATATGTAAACGGATTTCAGAAAAAACAAAAGCAATCATGATAAACAGCCCGATGAATCCTACGGGAAATTTATTGTCGGCTGAAGTGATGCAGCAACTCGCAAAATACGGCATCCCCATCATTTCCGATGAAATTTACCACGGCCTGGTTTACGAAAACAGGGCTCATTCCATGCTTGAGTTTTCGAAGAATACGTTTGTGTTAAACGGTTTCTCCAAGCTTTTTGCCATGACAGGTTTGCGATTGGGGTATGTAATTGCGCCGCAGGAATACGTGCGGCCTATGCAGAAATTTCAGCAAAACCTTTTTATTTGTGCCGGTTCAACCGCGCAACGTGCCGGCATTGCTGCCTTACGTTCAGCTGCAACAGATGTGGCCCGCATGAAGCAAACTTACAATAAACGCCGAAAATTTATGGTAGAACGTTTGCAAAAACTTGGCTTTGATATTAAAGTGATTCCTACCGGAGCGTTTTATATTTTCGTTAATGCCAAACATCTATCAGGCAACAGTTACAAACTGGCTTTCGATATTTTGGAAAAGGCAAAGGTTGGGGTTACTCCG
>JBNJGR010000097.1:0-9619 GCA_051747885.1 Bacteroidota bacterium
ACGGTCCGGTGCAGGTTGCTCCCGAACTTTCCATCGAAAATATCGATTTTGAAAATGCTTCGGACGGCATAAAAATTTCGATTACCAATTTTCGGCAAGACGAAGATAAACTATTTTATTCCGGGGATAAGTTCACTCCAAACTGGGATAATAATTACGGAAACCTGGAGCTGACAGGTGCCGGAACAGCAGACGAATATGAAGAAGCAGTCCGTCAGGTTTATTATGAAAACCTGACAAACATTCAAACATCTGAACCCCGCTCCTTTTCAATCAGTCTGCTCGATGCCGATTATTTGCCTTTTACAGAACATTTTTACCTTTATATTGAGGAAAGAGGAATACCCTGGACCGAAGCGAGGGATTCGGCTGAGAATATGGATTATTATGGTTTGCAAGGTTATTTGGCCACAATTACTTCTTCAGTTGAAAATGATTTTATATGGTCGAAAATCGATGGAGTGGGCTGGATTGGAGCCACTGATAGTGAAACCGAAGGAACCTGGAAATGGGTTACCGGACCCGAAACGGGAACTGTTTTCTGGGAGGGACAGGCAAACGGCTCTCGTGTAAACAACAGATATTCCAACTGGAACAACGGTGAGCCCAACAACGTGCAAAAAGAATGGGGCGATGACGAAGATTATGCCCATATAAATGCTGATCCCAACAGTATTCCAAAATCATGGAATGACCTTCCGAATGAAGGAGATAAAAACAGTCCCAACGGATATTATTATCCCGAAGGCTTTGTGGTTGAATTTGGAGGAATGGAGGACGATCCGGATGTGCAACTGTCTGCCTCTGCCGTGGTAGCCTGGAATCCGAAACCGGTTGTGGAAATCGTTGATTTCATTGAGTTGATGTGCGGCGAAAACAGTCAGCAGTTACAATTGCAAATTGAAGAAAATGCCTCAACTATTTTACGGTCAATCAGTTCCGATGCAAGTGTTGATGATGAAACAACTACAAAACCAGTCATCCAATTTCCGGTCGAAGAATACGGGAATTACAGTTTTGAGCTTGAAATTATTGACGAATACGATTGTTCCTGGTTCGATACTCTTGAAGTGAAATACCAGCATCAACCCGTTGCTGAATTTCAAATGGACGACGCTGAGTGCGAAGGCTACAACCTGCAACTTACTTTTGAAGGCGAAGTTTTAAATGATGCACAGTTCGACTGGTATTCAAACGATACACTTTTTTATTCAGGAATGAATGTAACTTCCCTTGAAATTCCCCTTGGTTACGGAACCATGGGACGTTCTGTCGGTCTCGTTGTAAATGAACATGGGTGCGTAGATTCCACAAGAATTAATGTGACTGTAACCCCGGTGCTTGATTTCAGTGCTGAAACACCTGAAGATTGCACTCCGTTAGAAACCCGGTTTGTTCCTGATTCGTCTGAACCTATTGAAGAATATCACTGGGATTTAGGTGATGGAGCCACTTCGGTAGAAAAGCAGCCATCGCATATTTATGAAAACAGCGGAACTACCGATAAAACGTTCGATGTTTCACTGAGAGTTGTTTCTGCCGAAGGATGCGAGAATTCAGGAATGAAAAAAGATTTCATCACCGTTCATCCCATTCCAACCATCGGTTTTGATTTTGAAGAAAACCTTTGTTACACTGAAACTGCAGCAGTTAATTATGTTGGTTCAGCCGGAGAACAGGATGATTTTCAGTGGGATTTGTCTGATTTTGAATCCGGTGAAATTACAGAAGATCCGGGAAATTCATCGGGGCCATTGCGTTTCAATTTATCAAATCGTCCCACAGCCAGTGTCGGGGTAAAGGTAGTTTCCGAATTTGGCTGCGAAACGGAGGAAATTGCAAGAACATACAAACGAAAACCTCTTTTTGAAGTTCAGGGAGAAGCCATCGAAGGTTGCCCCCCACTTGATGCAGAAATGGAAATCAGCACCACCGATATGGTTGATGAGGTAACTTACAGCTGGAATCTGGGGGATGGCATCCAGGCAGAAGGCGATTCCTTTTCCCGTTCTTTTACTGAAAGCAATAAAAACTATGATGTGAAAATAACAGCTGTTTCTTCGCTGACCGGCTGTGCCGATACTCTTCTTTTGCCAGGGAAAATTGCAGTTTATCCCGTGCCGGAGGCTGATTTCAATGCAGATCCTTCCAGCGTATTAATCAGCGACCCGGTTATTCAGTTCGAAAATCAAAGCACCGGGGCAACAGAATATAGTTGGAATTTTGGCGATGAATCTGCTGATTCAGGTGAGGAAAACCCGGTGCACCGTTATGATGAAATGAACAAGTACCAGGTTGAATTGCATGCTTTCAATGATTTTGGCTGTACCGATTCTGCATTTACTGATGTTACTGTTTCTTTCGATAAAGTTTTTCCGCCAAACGCTTTTTCACCCAATTCCGCAAATGCAGAAGACCAGGAATTTCGGATTTATGCAGAAGGAATAGTTAACGAAGGTTATAAATTGTTAATTTTTAACCGTTGGGGGCAGGTTATTTTCGAATCGAACAGCCAGGAAAATGGATGGGACGGCAGTATGAAAAACGGCGATTATGCTCCGGCAGGCGTTTATTCATGGGTGATTGAATACTACGATTTTTTGGGAGAAAAACATGCCCAGCAGGGAACCGTAACTTTAATTTTCTGAAACAGGTTATAACAATTTCATTTCGCATATCGTAGAAATGATTGCTATGGATAAAAAGATAAGATATCGTAACGATTATGAAGAACATCCGCCCTACAAGGTGTATTTTTACAAAAAAGAAAGGTATCATTTTTATAATGAACGATTTGTGGTGCCCTGGCAAATGGATCACAGCCAAAGAGAAGAAGTGGAATCAGAATAGTTCGCTTCTGTTTTTACGGATGGTTTTGTAAACAGGCTAACCGGAATGGTAACCTGAACAAAATTTTTATGTCAGAATAATCACATTAAATCGCCGGAATAATGAGTTTGTCCCTGATAGGGATTTCACTTTTCTGGCCTAAATAGAAAGAAACTGAAATTTCGTGCGAACCGTAACTATAGTTCGACATTTTTGAAAGCGTAAGGTCGAAACTGTATCCAAACTGAAATTTTTCCCGTGCAAAGCCGGCCATCAAAATAAAGGCATCGGGGCGAGGATTAAAATTATTTCGGAACCAGGCACCAAAAAGAAATGATTTTTCAATCATGTAAATTCCCAGGTTAAGCTGTTTAAAGCTACCCTGTTGCTGGTATAAAATATTTGGCGAAAGGGTAAAAATCCGCGACAGTAATCCGTGGTGCCATCGATGCATTCGCGCCCCGGCATTTAATGTCCATTTTATCGGAAGTGTTCCTTTCTGGTCGCCTTCAATAATTGATTCGTTGGGGCGGTTGAGATGATGTGCACTGGCTCCCCAGAAAAACTCGCCGTGCTGTCCCACGGCTCCCGCTGCAAAATCGGGGTATAACTTTGATTCATCCGAATATCTGGCCGAAACAAGCTCAGAAATTTCACCGCTTAACTGGTCGATTCCCGAAGGAAATACCAGGTTTTGTATGTTGAATTGTTTCAGGGTTATTCCTCCCTGCAACCCCAATGTCATGAAACTTTCATCGTCCAGTTTTAAATGATACGAATACGAAAATGAGCCGGCATGGCTGTTTATCACGTTATTCAGTTCCTGGTCGCGGGTGATTTGAAAGCCAAACCCCGCATTCTTCTTTTTGATAAGCTGGTCGTATGAAACAGAATAGGTAGTGTAAGTTGCCCCTTTTTGAGGCCACTGGTTCCGGTAGTTTAAAACCATGCGGGGAAGTTCGGTTGTGCCGGCATAGGCAGGATTGAGATGAAGCGGATTGGCAAAAAATTGTGAATAGCCGGCATCTTGTGCCCACAGACTCCTGGGAAGGAAAATTAAAATACCTACAAATAAAATTTGTTTTAAGAAGACGCTTCGATAATTCACACAGGCAAAGTAAATCAATTAAAAGATTTTGGGACAGGGGCCCAGGGATTTTTTTTGTCGAAATGAACATAGGGAATTACTAACCGCAACGTAGCTTCCCCAAATCCACCAACATCTTCGGTTGAAAATGAATAAGCACTTCCGCCCGTGAGGTTCAGTTCAAAGTTTCCAAACCTCCAGCCGTAAGTCAATCCCAATCCGTGAAAGTTGCTGGTATAGTTATTTTGCAGGAATATTGCATAAGTGTTGTTCACGTTTTCAAACCGCAACCCGGCTCTCGATAAAATTGCCTGGTTGGAATAAAGAATCACTATTTCGGGAGATGCTCTATATGGTTGTGAAATCAGTCCGTTTTGTTTTCCCTTTTGGTTTTGTGCGTAATAAAAAATTAGTTGCGGTCCGGCTTTTTCAGGCAAATCGCCACTCTCGGCAATGTTGATGTTTAACGGAAACGATGCCGAAAGTCCAATCTGCCGAATGGGCGACACCCACAAAATGCCCAGTTTTGGTTGAAAAATGTTATACCTCAGAAACTCTTCGCCGGGGGGGCTGGGCGGTTCTGTCTCTTCATTTAATATCCCGTCAATGTAGGCAGCAAACCAGTGTTTTGTTGCGCCTCTGTAACTAATGTTTATTGACGGAACCAGCGCCCCGTTTTTGGTGCTTTTAAACGGTTTCGTAAAAGTGAACCCCAATCCGGTTGTGCTGGTATTTATATTTCCTGTCAGCCCCTGGTGAAAACTAATGGCCACGCCACCATCTAATTTTTCTGACCACGAGTCCCAGGTGGTGAAAAACTCGTTGTTCAGGTTTTTTTGGTTTTCGGCCATAAAATAAATCCCTGTCCACACATTCGTATTTTTATTTAGTCCGGCAAATGAAGGATTTAGCAGTAATTTATTTGAAAATGGAAGAAGTGCTCCATCGGTTTGTGCCAATAAAATTCCCCAACTGCCAATCAGGAGGAGCAAAAATCCTATTTTTTTCCCGCTGTTCAAATTATTCTATCCGGATTACTCAACTAACGTAGCATTTTGAGAATTTCGTGTAAGAAATACTTTTTTTGTTCTCCTGCATTTTTCAGTGCCTGATGGATTCTGTCGCTGGCTTGTTCGACCACTTCACCTGTAGGGTAATTATCCATGTTGTCAATAACAGTAAAAGCTTCAAACCCGGTTTCCCAGTCTTCTTCAATTACAAGATCCAAAAATACGAGAAAGTGATCTTTGTAATCGAGTCCGTTTTGCCAGCAGGCAGTTGCCAGGGTTTTTCGTATCGGTTTGTATTTTGACTGAGTTAAAGCATCTGCAATTACCGTTGCAGCTTCGCTCACTTTAAGTTGATTAAGCAGCTTGATGATTTCATCTTCAACTTTTTCTCCAGGGGTGGAGTTCAGCAGTTCGAAAAGATGTGGAAGGTAATGCACATTCCCTTCATTTTTTAACGAATTCAATGCTGAAATTACAGTTTCCGGTTGGGCTGAAAACAAATCAGCTTCTAATTTTTTGTTCAGTTTTTTATTTGTCATTCTGTAATTTTATTAACGCCACAAAATTAGGATTTTTCAGGGGGAGTAAAAAACGGAAGGCCAAAACAACTATTTGCTTAAATATTTACCTTTGCAGCGGATGAGAAATATTGATGAATTGCGGAATGCCAATATTGGCCGGTTAATGCTGAAATATTTTATTCCGGCATTTGTGGGTGTGTTTGTTAATGCACTTTACAATATTGTTGACCGCATTTTTATCGGGCAGGGAGTTGGCGCCGAAGCTTTATCGGGCATTTCGGTAATTTTCCCGGTGATGCTCATTATGATGGCATTTGGCATGCTCATCGGGATTGGAACCGGAGTTTATGTTTCCATTAATTTGGGGCGCGACGATATGAAACGTGCCGAACAAACCCTGGGAACCGGTTTTTCTATGATGGTGCTGGTTTCCATTGTTATTATGGTAGTAACCTATATTTTAAAGGAGCCGATTTTACGATCGTTTGGATCTACCGAGGAAACTTTTCAGTACGCCAACGATTACTTGAATATCATACTTGCCGGGACACCTTTTATGGTGATTGGATTTTCGCTGAACAATGTTATCCGCTCCGAAGGAAATGCCCGCATTGCGATGATATCGATGATTCTGAGTGCCGGCACCAACATTATACTTGACCCTATTTTCATTTTTTGGCTCGGAATGGGAGTGAAGGGCGCTGCTTATGCAACGGTCATTTCAATGTTTGTCTTAATGGTTTGGGTGCTGGCCCATTTTCGGGGTAAACGCTCGGTAATTAAATTCCGGAAAAGAAATGTTAGTATAAACCGGGGAATCCTGTTGGAAATTACAGCCATTGGCATGGCTCCCTTTTCCATGCAAATTGCAAACAGCGTAGTTCAGGGGCTGCTCAACAAAAAATTAATTGAATACGGCGGTGATCTGGCTGTGGGGGCAATGGGAATAGTAAACTCAGTTATTTCGTTGGTTATTATGGCAATTGTTGCAGTTAACATGGCTTCGCAGCCCATTATCGGGTTCAACTACGGCGCAAAATCTGTTCCCCGGGTAAAAGAGGCACTGCGTATTTCACTAATTGCAGCCACGTTGATTTCTGTTGGGGCTTTTGTGTTTATTGAGGCCATTCCGGGAGCAATCGTGAGGTTATTTAACAGCGACAGCCAGGAACTGTACAATATTTCAGTTAACGGGCTCCGCCTGGTTATTCTGGCTTTGCCGCTTGTTGGTTTCCAGGTTGTTGCCTCTCATTTTTTTCAGGCTGTAGGTAAAGCCAGGATTGCCATGTTTGCCACGCTGTTCCGGCAGGTAATCGGACTTATTCCACTGATTTTTATCCTGCCTGGTTTTTGGGGAATCAACGGGATTTGGGTTGCTTATCCAATCGCCGATTCAATATCGGCAATTGTGGTATCGTTTTTATTGGTACGCCAATGGAACAAGTTGCCTCAAATGGCCGGTGAAAGAAGCTGAGTGCCGGGTGCCACGGGTGTCACGGGTGCAGCGGATTCCGATCCGCTGATTAAAGAAATGGGCGGTTCGTCACATAGTGATCGCTTCGCGAGAGACCGCTCCACCCAAAATGCGCGGATCGGAATCCGCGCCACCCAAACACACCCCTAAAAAATCACCATACCCGTTTATATTTCTCCCGGTTTTATTAATTTGCACTTCAAAACAACCCATGAAGAAAGAATTTTACCGGCATTTGTTGCCTCATTTTCAACAACCCGGGCAGGCTTATTTTGTGACCTGGAGTTTGAAAGATGCCGTACCCAAAAAAGCATTGAAACGATACAGCGATGAGTTGGAGAAATTACGGCTGCAGATTAAAAGTTATGGTGCAGCGAGTGTTTCGGGTCCAGCGGGTGTTACGGGTGCAGCGGATTCCGATCCGCTGATTAAGAAAATGAGTGGTTCGGAGACCGCGCCACCCGCAGGCGCGCCACCCGAACTGAAAAAACAATATTATTCACTTCGGAAAAAATACATAAAAGCTTATGATGAGTTATTAGCCAGCGATAAAAACCCAAAAATTAACCTTTCAAAACCTGGGAATTTGCAACCAGTAAAAGAAACTCTGTTGTTCTGGAATGGCAAAAAACTGGAAAACCATGCTTTTTGCGTCATGCCAAATCATATACACTGGGTATTTCGTGTGTTTGAAAAAGATGAAAAGGGAAAACCGGTTTATTTGCAGGACATTATGAATTCGGTAAAACGGTTTTCGGCCAATCAGATTAATAAAGTGGAAAACCGAAAAGGATCAGTTTGGCAAAGCGAGAGTTTCGATACCACCATTCGCGATGAAAAGCATTTGCATTATGCCATTGAATACACTCTGAATAATCCGGTAGCAGCAGGCCTGGTGAAAAACCGGGAGGACTGGCCGGGAAACTGGTGTAGCGAAGCCTTTGGGTACAGCGGGTGACACGGGTGTAGCGGTTTCCAAACCGCTGATTAAGAAAATAAGCGGATCGACCCTGGATATCTAACGGGTCGCTCCATCCGGAATGTACGAATTCCATTTCACTGATTAAAATATGAGCGGATCGGAATCCGCTCCACCCGCATCAAAATTACAAGTTATTCATTTTCAGGATATTTAAACCGGTCGTCGGTATCTTTAATCACATTTTCTTTCCATTCATCAGAATAACCCGGGAATGACGGTGGTTGCGGGTATCCCCAGTCGTTGCGCAAAAAGCGACCGTTTTCTTCCTGCTTTCGGTTGCCGTCTAGGTATTTTACCAGCAGAAAATCACCCAGCTCTTTCCAGCGTTTTACAGTGTATTCGCCCATATTTACTGAATAATCGGTGAGGAATTCGCGGGCCAGCTGTTTGTCTGTTTCCCAGAGTTTCAGCGCAGCAGCATCAACTCCAGGGGTGTATTCAGTAAACTTATTTTCCAGTTCGCTTTGCACTTCGCGTACATCGGGCATCACGCGGTTGTAAAACAGGTAGGCAAAATGCGCTACACGGTTGAAAACCCAAAAAGCTGCATCGTCTTTGTAATCCAGAATGTCGCCGTAACCTTCGGCCCAGTTTTCGGGCACGCGGTTAATTCCGCAGTAAAACGGAACGTAAACGGTGGTTCCTGCATCATCCACGCCAAACCAGTTAATACCGCCAATGGGGTCGGGCAGCCAGCTGCGCATCTGTGCAATGAATGAAAATCCCGTTTGCTGGGTTACAGTAGTGCGTTCGTTAAAATATTCCTGACCATCGTATTCCCAGGTGAGGCCACGCCAGCGGTAGGGCAATCCAAACGGGCCGGCACCGGCATCTTTTGTCATATCCAGTTCGGTTCCCTGCAGGTGATCGCGTTTGAAGCTCATCAAATCCTGCGGGGTGAGTTTCCGGTTGGGTTTGATGAATAGTGGCATCCGTTTGGCTTCCAAATCTTCGCCTGTGGCGTAATCCCAGTATTCATCCATTTCGTCAGAAACCTGGCTGAACATACTCCACACACGTAATTCGCAAAAACGGGCTGCCCCAAAATCGAGTGGTGCATACACATCGCTAAAACTGAATTCGGAATCATTACCTTCAAAATAATCCTGTTCGCGGGCGAATGATATTACATCGTGTGCATAAACCACTTCCACATCAGAATTGAAAATATCATTGAGGTTTTTACTGCTGATACTGCGATTGTCATTTTCTTTTGGGAAAGTCGTAATGCGGGCGTGGTTGGCGTGTGCTGACACATAACCATCAGGAATGCGAATGGCCACCCAAACCGCGCCTTTGTTTTTGTTGATTTGTTGACCGGTTTCTTCGTCAAGCTGTAAATCAGTGCCTTTGCCAATCAGTTCCATAATCCAAACTTCGTTGGGGTCGCCAATGGAGAACGATTCGCCCGAACTGGCATAACCGTGTTCCTCTATTAATTCAGCGATCACTTTTATGGCCTCGCGGGCAGTCTTAGCCCGCTGCGTAGCCAGAAACATCAACGCAGCATAATCCATCAGGCCGGTACTGTCAACCAGTTCATTGCGTCCGCCAAATGTAGATTCGCCAATAGCCAGCTGGTGTTCATTCATAAAACCAACGGTTTGGTAGGTATATGGAACCTGTGGAATCTGACCAAGAGGCTCCGCGGTGCTGCGGTCGTAAATGGTAACCATGCTGCCTTCGGGCCAATGCTGTGCTTTGCTGAAATACAAC
>JBNJGR010000098.1:0-9531 GCA_051747885.1 Bacteroidota bacterium
GAGCTGGCCCGGCAGAAAAATGATATTGTACGCGAGGAGATTTCGAAAAAAGAGGCCATGCAACTGTTCGATTCCAAAGGCGATGAATTCAAGCAGGAATTAATCAGCGAATTGGAAGACGGCACCATTACACTATACAAACACGGTACGTTTACCGACCTGTGCCGCGGGCCTCACATTCCGAATACCGGTTATATCAAAGCAATCAAACTGACTTCAATTGCCGGTGCCTACTGGCGCGGCGATGAAAAGAATCCCATGCTGACCCGTGTTTACGGAATCACCTTCCCGAAACAGAAAATGCTCACAGAATACCTTGAAATGCTGGAGGAGGCCAAAAAACGCGATCACCGCAAGATTGGCAAAGAGATGGAGCTTTTTGCATTCTCGGAGGCAGTGGGGCAGGGGTTACCACTCTGGTTGCCCAAAGGCGCACAATTGCGAATGCTTCTCGAAGATTTCCTGAAAAAAGTGCAAAAAAAATACGGTTACGACCAGGTGATAACACCGCACATTGGCGATGTAAACCTTTACAAAACGTCGGGGCATTACGATAAATACGGCAAAGATTCTTTCCAGCCCATTACCACACCGGCTGAAGGGGAAGAGTATCTTTTGAAACCGATGAACTGCCCGCACCACTGCGAAATTTATAAAGTCAAACCACATTCGTATAAAGATTTGCCGATTCGCATGGCCGAGTTTGGCACTGTTTACCGGTACGAACAAAGCGGCGAGTTGCACGGGCTTACCCGCGTGCGTGGCTTTACACAAGATGATGCACACATTTTTTGCCGTCCCGATCAGCTGAAAGATGAGTTCAAAAAAGTAATCGATATTATTTTTATCATTTTTAAAGCGCTGAGTTTCGAGGATTACACTGCGCAAATTTCGCTGCGCGATCCGAAAACACCGGAAAAATACATTGGCAACCCTGAAAACTGGGACAAAGCAGAACAGGCAATTATTGAAGCATGCGAAGAAAAAGGATTAAAAACAGTGACCGAAATCGGTGAAGCTGCTTTTTACGGACCGAAACTCGATTTCATGATTAAAGATGCGCTGGGACGAAGCTGGCAGCTGGGAACCATTCAGGTGGATTACAACCTGCCCGAGCGGTTCAACCTTGAATATATCGGTTCGGACGACAACCGTTACAAACCGGTTATGATTCACCGGGCGCCGTTCGGCTCAATGGAACGTTTTGTGGCTGTGTTAATTGAACACACCGCCGGAAAATTCCCGTTGTGGCTGGCCGCTGAACAGGCAGTAGTTTTACCAATAAGTGAAAAGTACAATGATTATGCTCAAAAAGTTTCAGATTTTCTAAATATTTCCGATATTCGCACCGTCGTTGACGATCGTAACGAAAAGATTGGTAGAAAGATACGCGACAACGAACTGAAAAGAATACCCTGGTTACTGATAGTCGGAGAAAAAGAGGCAGAATCGGAAACGGTTTCGGTTCGGCGTCAGGGAGAAGGAGACAAAGGGGTAATGAAGTTAAGCGAATTTGCTGAGCTTCTGACGAATGAAGTTAGAAATCAATTATCTGGATTGTATAACTAACTAAATAAAGGAGGACTTTAAAATAGCTATTAAAAGAAAAGGGGGACGGTCACCGTACAGACGAAGGGACCGTGGACCACAACACAGGATTAACAGGTACATTACATCGCCACAAGTAAGAGTGGTGGGAGATAATATTGAAAACCAGGGAGTTTATCCCGTTCGGGAAGCCCTTAAGCTGGCTGACGAGATGGAGCTTGACCTGGTAGAGATTTCGCCTAAAGCCGATCCGCCGGTTTGTAAGATAACCGATTACTCCAAGTTTCTTTACCAGCAGAAAAAGAAACAAAAAGAGATGAAGGCCAAAGCGCAGAAAATTACTGTGAAAGAAATTCGTTTTGGGCCACAAACCGACGACCACGACTTTGAATTTAAAATGCGGCATGCAGAAAAGTTTTTGAAAGACGGATCAAAAGTGAAAGCCTTCGTGTTTTTTAAAGGCCGCTCAATTATTTTTAAAGAGCAGGGCGAGATTTTGCTGCTGAAACTGGCTACGGCACTCGAGGAATTGGGAACAGTTGAGCAAATGCCCCGGCTGGAAGGCAAAAGAATGACAATGATAATTTCACCGAAAAAGAAATAATACAGTTCTTTGATAACATTTTAACAAAGTAGGATTATGCCAAAAATGAAAACGAATTCCGGTGCAAAGAAACGTTTCAGACTGACCGGAACAGGGAAAATTAAAAGGAAACATGCCTACAAAAGCCACATTCTGACGAAAAAAAGCAAAAAACGGAAACGGAATCTGGGGTACTGGACTACCGTTGACCCGGCAAATCAGAGGAATGTCAAGCTTTTGCTGAACATGAAATAATTTTAATCAATTAAAAAAAGTAATTAACCAGGTGATTGCGCTTTGAAGTGTTCTGTCCGCCAGCTTGCGAACGGAAACGCCGATTACCAAAAAAGTAAAAAGTATGCCAAGAAGTGTAAATCATGCAGCATCACGTGCCCGGAGAAAAAAAATACTGAAGAGAACGAAAGGTTACTACGGAGCGCGTAAAAATGTTTGGACTGTCGCTAAGAATACCTACGAAAAAGGTTTGCAATACGCGTATCGCGACAGAAAAGCCAAGAAAAGAACATTCCGTGCATTGTGGATTCAAAGAATTAACGCGGCTGCCCGTTTGGAAGGGATGTCGTACTCACAGTTCATGGGATTGTTAAAGAAAAACGATATTGAAATCAACAGGAAAGTACTGGCCGATTTGGCCATGAACCAGCCTGAAGCGTTTAAAGCTATCGTTGACAAAGTAAAATAACAAAGCTGTATTTTCATAAGGTGAAATGATATTGACCCGGTTTGTCGGCAGACAGACCGGGTTTTTTTATGTCCGGGACACGGACTTTCCAAAGTCCGGACGATTCGCCTGGAGAAGGGAACCGTTCTCTCTAAAAAGAACGGTTCCTTTTGCTTTTTCATGGCACCCATCCAGCGGTTCAATCCGCTTGACGGATTAGTGCCTTATCCAATCGGGAGAGGGACTTTCCAATGTCCATTAAATATTTTGAAATATTT
Source organism: Bacteroidota bacterium (assembly GCA_051747885.1). Classification (GTDB taxonomy): domain Bacteria; phylum Bacteroidota; class Bacteroidia; order Bacteroidales; family Prolixibacteraceae; genus Tangfeifania. The sequence goes on from JBNJGR010000098.1 coordinate 3,092, forward strand.
TCTAACTTTAAACATCCAAAAACTCATTTTATTGAACGTACTAATAATTTGAATATCAACCATTGCTCATGAAAATCAAATTTTTACTTCTCCTTTCTGTCTTTTTTTTGATGACTCTTTCAAGTAGCGCGCAGGATTACAAAAGCTCCGTAAATATAAATGCTCAGTTTAGCAATTATTTAAATGAATATTATTCTCCGGTTAATCCGGGTATTGAAATCCTTTACGAAAACAAAATTGTTAGCCTGTTTTCAATCTCTGCAGGAATCAATTACAGTTTCACTTCATGGCAAAAATCGGTAGGAGTAAAAAGCAATTTTAGAAGAAGGTATCATGAAATATTTGTTCCTGTAATTTTTAAAGGAAGAATCAGCGATGGTTTTAATGCCGCATTCGGAATCTATCCGGGATGGTTGTTCAATGGAAAAGAACTTTACAAGGGAAGTTCAACCGGTAATTGGAACGACAACACCCACAATACGAATTTTGAAGAAAGCCCGAAATTTGCCATGGATCTGTTTTTTGGATTGGAACTTTTTGATTTTGTTATGCCGAATAAAAAGAAGCATTCAATAAAATTTACACCTTTTTTAAAATACAGATTGAATGAAAACTGGCTGGATGAACGCAGAGAAAATCAGAACAGTTTTGGATTAAAAATCAATTACCTGACAGGTTTGAAATGAGTTTAAGAAGGGAACCGTTCTCTCCTAAAAAGACCCTTTTGCTTTTTCATGGCACCCGTCCAGCGGTTTGATTCGCTTGACGGATTACAGGCAAATTAATAATGAGCGAATCGAAATTCGCTCCACCTTACCACACCGTTTTCATGAAACCACCGTCAACAGCCAAACTAACTCCCGTAATGTACGAGGCTGCCGGCGACAACAAAAATGCACCGGCTTTCCCAAATTCTTCGATGGTTCCGTATCGCCCGACAGGAATATTTCCTTCATTTTTTTGTTTGACTTCCGAAACGGGAATTCCGGTTTTTTCGGAAATGTTCTGATCGAGCGCTTTCAGGCGGTCAGTGTCGATGCGGCCCGGCAGCAGGTTGTTCACCCGGATGTTTTCTCCGGCCAGTTCGTTGGAAAGGCTTTTTACCAGGCTGGTCACTCCCGAGCGGAACACATTGGAAAGCAGCAAGCGGTCAACCGGCTCTTTTACCGACATGGAAGTGACCGTGAGAATAGCACCACCTCCGCCAGCCCTCATGGCCGGCAATACCCCGCGGATTAACCGCACGGCGCTCATAAGCGTCAGGTTAAATGCAGCTTCCCAGTCATCATCCGAAAAATCGTCGAAGTTGCCCGGAGGCGGGCCGCCGGCATTGACCACCAGTCCGTCTGTGCGTTCAAAAGCTTTTTCAATTTCCGAAACCCAGTTTTGGATTGATTCCTTGTCTGCTGCATCAAAAACTGAAGCATGAATTATCGAGCCTGTTTCGCTTCGCAATGTTTCTGCTGCTTTTTTAACCTCATCTTTTGTACGGCTGGCAATGCAAACGGTGGCGCCGTTTTTAGCCAGTTCGCGGGCAATCCCGTATCCAAGCCCCTTGCTTGAGGCAGCTACCATAAACACTTTCCCTTCAATTTGTAAATCCATAATTGTTTAAATTCAAATTAGCAAAAAACAAATTACAAATAAATTACAAAAAACAACCCTTAAATGTTGAACCATAAAATGCAAAACTTAAAAACACAACTGCCAGGGATTTAGAAATTGTAATTTTGAAAACATTGTTTTTATTCCTCTCCTTTGGAGAGGTTAGGAGAGGCTTTCAGTGCATACGTGGCAAACGATGCCAGCCAGTGCGCCCCGGCATATTCGCCCGAATCCATTTTGCCATAACTGTAGTTGAAATGTTTTTCTCCCAAATCAATCATTTTTTGATTCTCGAGCGCTTTGCCCATTTCAAAAAGACACCAGGCCCGACTAAAATTCAATCCATCAAGGTGGGCCAGTTTGCCATCGCTTCGGTCGGTTACTTCAGCTACTTCCATGAATTTTTCCGGATTTTTCTGAAATCCCGGAAGAAAATCTTTGAGCCATTTTTTGTATTCATTTTCATCCAGAACTTTTTGCATCAATGCAGCTTCCTGTAAACAGGGCGACAGGAAATCGAAACCGCCGGGTTCCCAGGTAAGCGGGCAGTTTGTATCTTTTAGAAAATATTCTTTGGCTTTCTCCTCAATTTTTGCAGCCAGGTCCGCATCATATTTTCGGGCATAATCGTAGGCAAACGACATCCCGAAAGCAATATTGGTATGTTCCCCTACGCGAATCGGATAAATGAGTTTATCCAGAAAACCGGAGAATTTTTCAGCGATCAATTCCACCAGAGGCAACAAATTTTGATGCATTTCATGAGATTCCGGAGAGTCCCATTCCCGGAGCGCTTCATCCAGTTTTAAAAGCCATGCCCAGCCGTAAGTCCGTTCATAATTTTTGTTGTGTTCATCGTCAAAATATTCGATTTCTTTTTGAATATTTTCTGCGGTGATATTCTTTTTGAGTTTGGCCAGTATTTCGTCGTAATATTCAAAATCGGGAAATTCTTTCAGGATGGTCACCAGGGTCCGGTGACCATGAACTGAGGAGTGCCAGTCGAAACAACCGTAAAAAACGGGATGCAGTTCGCGCGGCGGAGCGAGGTAACTGTCGTCGCCCAAAACCTGCCCCAATTTGTTCGGGTATTCCTGGTCGATACATTCATAGGCAAAATGATATAAATAGCCTGCCTTTTCTTTGCTGAAGTTTATTGATTGGTTGAAGTTATTTTGTGCGAAACCTGAAATTGCAAATAAAAAAATGATTAAAACGACACCCCACTTCATAGTAACTTTTTTTCGAAAATACAATAAAAAAGCGGTATTGGCTTAGTGCACAAAAAATTATCTGAATTTTAAAAGCTACGAATCCAGCGGTACAGAAATATAAAATGTACTCCCTTCTCCTTTTTGGCTGGTAAACCAAATATCTCCGCCGTTTTTCACTGCCAGCTCTTTGCTCAGCATCAATCCCAGGCCGGAACCGTTTTCGTTATTGGTGCCTGGCGAATGGTAATTCCCGGTTAATATAGTCGGTTGAATTACCTGCGGAATTCCAATCCCATTGTCGGTAACAGATACAATAGCCTTATTGTCTTCTGTTTGAGCATTTACTTCAATTTTTCCGTTTCTGGGAGTGAATTTGATGGCGTTGCTCAATATATTTCGAATTACGGTTTGCAGGAGAATTTCGTCGGCAAAAACTTTAATGTTTTCAGGAACATCGGTTTCAAGGGTAATTGATTTATCGATTAAAATATGGGAAAACAGAGTAACTGCTTCGTTAATTGGTTTGGAAAGATTGTGACTGACCGGCGAAGTTTCCAGTTTGCCGAGGTTCGATTTTGCCCAAACCAGCAGGTTTTCGAGCATGTTGAATGAGCCGGCGATGACGGGTTTGTAGGAGGTCAGGATTTCTTTGTAATTCAAATCGTGTTCCTCATCTACCAAAATATCGACCATGCTGTTTAAAGTGCCTACCGGCCCGCGTATATCATGCGCAACTATGGAAAATATTTTATCTTTTGTATGGTTGACCTGTTCGAGTTCTTTTTTCTTTTTGGAAAGTTTCAGGTAGAAGACGGCAAAAACTATGAGCAAAGCTATTATTGAAAAAAAGGCCACATACTGGTACCGTATTGTTTTTTCTTTCAGTTGGTTTTCATTTTTCAACCGTTCATTTTCATATTCTTTCATCTCATTTTCATAGGCCAGGTCCATAATGTCGTATTGCACGGCAATTCTTTCATTATAAATTTCATCTTTTACTTCAGCCGCTTTTTGGAGCATTGCAAGGGCACGTTCGGTATCGCCTTGTTTTTCATGAATTTCTGAAAGCTGTTCATAAAGCATGTTCGAAAGTTCTTTGTATTCCCCGTTTTCAGAAATCTCGAGGCTTTTCAGTGAATTTTGCAAAGCCTCGTCTAAACGGTTTTGCGAAACATCGTTTTTAGACAGATAATAATAGGCTGTAGATTCGCGGTGTTTATTTTGGGTTTGCTGACTGGTTTCAATGGCCTCGAGGAGGGTGGATTGTGCTTTTTCGAAATTTCCGTTTTGATTATAACTTTCTCCAATTCTTATCTGGCTCAGGCAAACGCCGTTTAAATCGTTTTCTTCAGCGTATTCGTCACGGGCTTTTTTCAATAATTCCAGTGCTTTTTCGGTGTCTTCCACCCTCAGGTAATGCGTTCCCAGGTTGAGCCAGGTATAGGCATCGCCAATCGGGTGGTTTGATTCCGGAATTAAATTTTCGGCACGTTCGAAATATTTCAGGGCATTTTCATGATCGTTCCAGTCGTGGTAAACCAGCCCGATGTTGTTGTACAGAATGATTTTTAAATCCTGGTTGATGTTTTCTTTTTCGTTAAGCGAAAGTGCGTCAAAAAAGAACTCGAGAGCTTTTTCGTAACTGGCCAGTCCCCACAAAATTGCGCCTTTCGAGTTGTAAACCTGAGAAAGATTCCTTATATTATTTACTTCCTCAAACAGGTTTTGTGCTTGTTGGATATGTTCAAGTCCTTCTTTATACATTCCTCTTTTCCAGTAGGCCAGGGCAATTCTCCATTCGGTATGGGCAATGTCCTCTTTGTGGTTTTCCGGGTCGAAAGTATTCAGCGCTTTATTCAGGAATTGAAGTGCGCTGTCAATTTTAGCCATCCGGTAAAAGGCGTATCCCTGTCCGAAATAACTTTGTCCCAATGCCAGCTTATCATCTCCTTCTTGTTGAAAGTAATTGGTTGCGGCCCGCAAAGATGTTAGTGCATTTTCATAATCTTTTTGATTGTTCAATGCCTTTCCCTTTAATAACAGCGCTTTTGCTTCTCCCTCATAAAAGTTAACTGACAACGAATTTTGTAGTGCCTGTTCAGCAAGTGAAACAGCTTCTTCGGGCGATTCTTCAAGTAAAGCCCTGCCATTTTCAATTTGCTGCAAAATTTTAGCCTGGTCATTTTTCTGAGCCTTTGTGTCTGAAAAAATATTCCCTGCCAGAATGAAAGTTAAAGTTAGTATGATCAGAGTTTTTCCCATAGTCTAATTATCAACCAAATTTATCTCAATATTTTTTCTAAAACAAACAAAAGTTATTATGCTTTATTGAAAAGAGTTAAAATTTAACTGAATAGTTGGTTGTAACCTGCAATTTGTAATGGTTTTTGTAAAATTGATTATTCTGATTTTGTTAGTTATTCTTGATTTCCCAACTATCATTTTTTATAGCAAAGTAATTGATATTATCGTATTTGGCATTGGAATTTCAAACATTCAAAAAATAAAGAAGTTCACAATGATGTGGAAAATTTATTCGGTATTTTTCTAACTCCCTGATAATAATGAGACAGCAGCCATTTTGTATTTAATCATTGAAAACCTGTGCCAAAGAGGTTGTAAAAGAATCAACCAAAAGTATTGAAAATTAAACACATATAGGAATTTTTGAATTGTGCTGAACACGAATCAGGATTTTATGTTATTTAATTTTATAATTCGAGACAATTGTGACTATGCGAGCCCGTACTTTATTTTTCTTTTTCATTTTTATAGTATTTGTTTCCTGCAGTAAACGGCACAAATTTCCCGAACCTGTTACCAGGCCTGTTGAATCAGAAATAGTGACTTTAAAAGATGGCTTTTTTAGTGGGTTTAAAACTGATGATGATACGCAAAAGATGAAGGCCGGAAAGGAAATTTATCCTGAAAGCTTAGCAGTGTTTCAGCAAGAATACAATGCGAAAGATGAAAGTTTAGATTTAAGAAAATTTGAAGAAGAATGGCAAAATTTCAGAAATGAAACTGCCAGCGATATTCAGGGGAAGGAAGCCACCCAAAAATGGTTTGAGATTACCGGGTTACTTTTTCAGCTTACGGGGAATGCTGTTTATGCTGAAGAACTTGAACGGATTGCATTTACTAACTTTTTTGGCACTGCAAATAAAAGTGAGTTGGAAAGTATGATTGAACCCTATATTTTTACCCGGAGTGTGGACCACATTCATGTTAATCTGTTTGCCCCTGCCGAAATAAGTTACAATCACTCATTGGGCGGGAATGTTAGCATAATTCAGGAAACCGATTTTCCCCAAAGGGGTAGCATCAAATTACACTTCAGCATGGAAATCAAACGTTACATTGAAATTTTCGTGCGTATTCCTGGTTGGGCAAATGAAGCATCGGTTGAAGTGAAAGGAGTGAAATATTTTGCAGTGCCGGGCAACTATTGCAAAGTAGCCAAAAAGTGGAAAGAGGGCGATGTAATTGAAATAGAGTTCCCTGTGACTGAAAAACCCCGGCATCTCCAATAGTTCAGCACTTGGGCAGCGCACTCAGCCGTGCCAGTCCGCCGGTTGATGTTTCGCGGTAATGGCTTTGCAGGTCAATGCCGGTTTTGTA
>JBNJGR010000099.1:0-9493 GCA_051747885.1 Bacteroidota bacterium
CGGAAACGAATATCCACGAATGGCTGAAACAGCCTCAGGAATGTTAAATGCTGTTGGCCTGCAAAATAAGGGAGTTGATTATTTCATTGAATCGACTTATCCCAAAATAAAGGATTACAACACGCCGCTTATTGTAAACGTAAACGGCTCTACCGTTGAAGAATATATTGAATTAACCGAAAAGATTAACGAGCTGGACAAAATTCCGGCTATTGAATTAAATATTTCATGCCCCAATGTTAAGGAGGGCGGAATGGCTTTTGGGATTACCTGTCCGGGCGCAGAAGCTGTTACCAGGGAAGTGCGAAGAGTGTATGATAAAACGTTAATTGTTAAGCTCTCACCCAACGTAACCGATATTTCCGAAATTGCAAAAGCTGTGGAAGGCCAGGGAGCCGACAGTGTTTCTCTCGTTAATACGTTTCTGGGGATGGCCATCGATGCGACTACTCGCAAACCACTTCTTTCAACCATAACCGGAGGACTTTCGGGGCCTGCAATTAAACCCATTGCCCTGCGAATGGTTTGGCAGGTTGCGCAGGCTGTAAAAATTCCGGTAATTGGTATTGGCGGAATTATGAACACGGCCGATGCAATTGAATTTATGCTGGCCGGCGCATCAGCCGTTCAGGTTGGAACCGGATTGTTTAAAAATCCGTTCATACCTCTTGAAATTATTGAAGGTTTGAAAAAATATCTTGAAGATTATAATATATCCAATATAACTGAATTAACCGGCAGTTTACAAATGTAAAACACCAGGCTTTCATCTCAAATCTTATCATTTTCACGGTCTTGCAAATCACCATTCTATAAATAATTTACGGTTCGCCGATTGATTACGGTGGACATTTTGGATCATAACTTCACCATTGTATATTTTCAGGTTTCTGTATTGTCTGTTTTTGTTTTAAATCCCACTTTCTTTTTGTAAATTCATTGGTTCAATAAAAATGAAGAATGATGAAATAAATTGCAATGTGAACATTTCAATTTATCTCATGTTTAATAAAGCGAATGTTACAATTAATAAAAAACTAAAACAATATGTCGAAATTTGAAATAGTAATGCCAAAACTTGGAGAAAGCATCCAGGAAGGCACCATTACCAAATGGTTTGTAAAAGAAGGTGATACTATCGAGGAGGATGATATGCTTTTTGAGGTAGCTACCGACAAAGTAGATTCCGAGATCCCTTCGCCTGTTGATGGTGTTATATCTAAAATTCTTCATGAAGTGGACAGCCTTGTGCCTGTTGATGAGGTGGTTGCAATTGTGGAAATGGAAGGTGAAGACGGCGATGATGAAGAAGAGGACGAAAAAGCTGATGAACAGACGGAAAAAGAAGAAGTGGCTGAAAAAGACAAAGGAGATGATAAACCAGACGAAGAAAGTAAAAAAGATACTTCGGATTCAGAAAAAGCTTCGGGGGAATCAGTTGATAAAAGCAGGGAAAAATCGAATCGGTTTTACTCACCACTTGTAAAAACAATAGCAAAAGAAGAAAATATTTCGCTCGACGAACTGGAAACGATTGAAGGTTCAGGAGCAAACGGAAGAGTACAGAAAAAAGACCTTCTGGATTATATTGAAAATAAGAAAAAATCGAAACCCGCTGAAGCAAAAACGGAGGAAAAAGCTGCAGCTCCGGCACCGGAGAAAAAAGCAGCTCCACCAGTTACAGTTAACGATGGGGATGAAGTGGTTGAAATGGACCGTGTGCGCAAAATGATCGCTGACCACATGGTGATGTCGAAACAGGTTTCACCGCATGTTACATCTGTAATTGAAGCCGATGTTACCGACATTGTTCAATGGAGAAACAAAAATAAAGAGGCTTTCCAAAAGAAGCACGGTGAGAAAATTACATTCATGCCGTTTTTCATTGAAGCAGCCGCTGCGGCTCTGGCCGAATTTCCGCAGGTAAATTCATCGGTTGACGGTGATAAAATTATCCTTCGGAAAAAAATAAATATCGGTATCGCAGTAGCAAAACCCGATGGAAACCTGATTGTCCCGGTGGTCAGGGATGCCGAGCAGAAAAATCTGGTTGGGTTGACAAAAGAGTTGAACCGTCTGGCCGACGCAGCTCGCAACAATAAACTGAAACCGGAAGAAATTCAGGGCGGAACATTCTCAATAACCAATTTCGGTACATTCAAAAATATAATTGGCACACCAATTATAAACCAGCCGCAGGCAGCGATTCTGGCCACCGGAAATATCGAGAAGAAACCGGCCGTACTTGAAACACCGGCGGGAGATGTAATTGCAATAAGGCATAAAATGTTCCTTTCGCTGTCGTACGACCACCGTGTGGTTGACGGTGCACTTGGTGGCGCATTTTTACTTAAAATTGCGGAAACCCTTGAAAAATTTGATATTAATCGTTCAATCTGAGAAATAATATGCAAGATTTAAAAGTACCAAAAAATCATACTATTAAAAAAACGCCGAAGAAAACACTTGAAAAGTGGTATCGGTTAATGACCATTGGTCGTGCTATCGATGATAAAGCACCCAATTATCTGAAACAAGCCATTGGCTGGTCTTACCATGCTCCTTATGCAGGGCATGACGGTATTCAGTTGGCAGCAGGACAGGTTTTCGAACAGAAAAAGGATCACATGTTTCTGTATTACCGAGATATGCTTACAGCATTGTCTTCGGGGATGACAACCGAAGAGGTTATTCTGAACGGTATTTCAAAAGCAACGGATCCCTCCAGCGGGGGCCGGCACATGTCGAATCACTTTGCCAAGCCCGAATGGAACATCCACAGTGTATCTTCGCTTACCGGAAACCATACGCTGCATGCAGTTGGTGTGGCCAGAGCCATAAAATACTACGGTGAAAAAGCTGTTGCAATCAGCAACCAGGGCGAATCATCAGTAAGTGAAGGGTTTGTTTATGAAGCTTATAACGGAGCTGATAAAGAAGAACTTCCTGTGATTTTTGTTATCCAGGATAATGGGTACGGAATTTCAGTTCCCAAAAAAGATCAGACAGCTCAACGAAAAGTTGCCAACAATTTTTCCGGGTTTAAACATCTCCGGATTATGCACTGCAACGGAAAAGATGTATTCGACTCGATGAATACGATGGAAGAAGCTAAAAAATATGCCATAGAGAACAGTAAACCGGTAATTGTCCAGGCCAACTGTGTGCGAATTCATTCACATTCCAACTCCGATAACCATCAACTTTACAGAAGTGAATCAGAAAGAAACTATGTGGAAAAGTACGATCCGCTTGAAAAATTCAGAAGGATGCTTATCCGTTACGAAAGATTTACAGAAGAGGAGTTGCAGGAAATTGAAGAGGCTGCAAAACAGGAAATTAAGAAAGCACATAAATCGGCCTTAAAAGCACCGGATCCCAAACCTGAATCAATTTACGATTTCGTTTTGCCGGAACCCTACAAAGCCGAAAAATACCCTGATGGCACCCACAACGAAGAAGGGGAAAAGAAAAAACTAATTACTGCGCTTAACGAAACGCTGAAAGCTGAATTCAAAGAAAATCCGGATACTTTCCTTTACGGCCAGGATATGGCAAACAAGGACAAGGGAGGAATTTTTAATGTTTCAAAAGGATTGCAGCAGGAATTTGGCAAAGAACGGGTTTTCAATGCTCCAATCGCAGAAGATTTTATTGTGGGTACAGCCAACGGCATGTCCCGGTTCAATAATAAAATCAGGGTGGTTGTTGAAGGCGCCGAATTTGCCGACTACTTCTGGCCGGCCATGGAACAGTATGTGGAAACAAGTCACGATTACTGGAGGTCGAACGGGAAATTTGCCCCGAATATTGTAATTCGTCTTGCCTCGGGAGGTTACATCGGCGGTGGCCTGTACCATTCACAAAACATTGAAGGATCACTTGTTTCCATACCTGGTGTGCGTATTGTTTATCCATCCTTTGCCGACGATGCAGCAGGCCTGCTACGCACTGCAATCCGCTCAGAAGGCCCCACTATGTTTATGGAGCCCAAAGCACTCTACCAAAACCCAAAAGCCGCAACAACTGTACCCGAAGATTTTGAGGTCCCCTTCGGCAAAGCACGTGTTCGCAGAGAAGGTGCGGACCTGACAATAATAACTTATGGTAATACCACCCATTTAAGTCTCGAAGCTGCGGAAAAACTCAGTGAAGACGATTACAGTGTTGAAGTGATTGACCTGCGTTCGCTGGTACCACTCGATGAAGAAGCTGTTTTTGAATCGGTGAAAAAAACCAACAAGGTATTGGTGGCTCACGAAGACAAAGTATTTGGCGGATTTGGAGGTGAAATCAGCGCACTGATAACCGAAAAAGTATTTGAATACCTGGATGCGCCCGTGCGAAGGGTGGGGTCTACTTTTACACCTGTTGGTTTTCATAAAGCACTGGAAAAGGCAATTTTGCCCGATACGCAAAGGATTTATGATGCAGCTAAAAAATTGTTAGAATATTAAAACAGATTAATAATGAGTAAAAAAACAGCTATAATTTATAGCTTCCATACCCAAAAATCGAAAAAGGTATCAGAAAAAATAATTGATGCTTTTGGTAAATCGAAGATAGAGGCAGTTAATGCCGAGGAAGTTAATAAAGAAGTACTCGAAAAATTCGATAATTTTATTTTGAGCGCTCCTACCTGGTTCGACGGCGAACTGCCCAATTACTGGGATGAGTTTGTGCCGGATCTGGAAGAAATGGATTTGAAAGATAAAAAATTTGCCATTTTCGGGTTGGGTGACCAAAAAGGATATCCCGAGAATTTTTGCGATGCCATCGGTATTTTAGCAGAAATCATTGAAGATTGCGGAGGTGATGTAATTGGACACACTCCGGTGGAAGGTTACACTTTTGAATCATCAAAAGCTCAGCGTGGCGATGAGTTTGTTGGATTACCCATCGACCAGGAAAACCAGGCGAGGATGACCTCTAATCGCATAAAAAAATGGGTGGAACAACTTAATAAGGAATTCAAGTAATTTCAACAAACAACATTAAAATGAGGCTGTTTGCACTTCTCGCAGGCAGCCTTTTTTTTATCTCCGTCTGGCAACAACTTAACGGAATTCAAAATTTCAATAATATCTAATGCGATAATCCACAGGATTTTTCCTTTGATTTTTTGTTACTTTGATAAAAATAGTATAGAAATGAACCAACATCAACGAAAAAAGAAGTTTTTAAAATTCCCAGAGTACCCGGGTGGTAAAGAAGCATTCAAAAAATACATAAAAGAAAACCTGAAGTATCCTGAAGAAGCCTTGCTGAAAAAAGTTGAAGGGGTTGTGCAGCTTTCCGCCGCGATTGATGATAACGGCAATGTATTGAATATTACGGTTGAAAAGGGACTTGGTTCAGGTTGCGATGAAGAGGCTGTAAGACTGATTGAAAACGTCCGGTTTGGTGGTGTGAAAAATCGTGGAGTCAGACTAAAAACACGTAAGAAGTTCAGGATTGAATTCAAGCTTCCCAAAGGCAAAAGTTTGAAATACACTGTTAAAAAATCGCCTGAAAAGAAGGAAGCTCAAAATCCAAAATCAAAAGGATACACCTATTCAATTAATTTAAAATCCCCGTTTAATTAACTGAAAAAGAGAATGATTTACATATGTGATAATATTAATTCACATTTGTTTACAGTATTCTTCCTTTAGGTTTAGGTAATTCTTGAAACGAAGCTATCCTTGATTAGACATTGAGTCGGATATTCCGATTTAGTTGTTTATAGTTTTAAAATATTCAAAAGAAATCGAATTGGTAATTTGTTAAACGACTTCAGATTAAATTGTTTTTGTGTTACTTTATTTAAACCATAAATCAAATTCATCAGGGTTTAGTTTTCAGATAAGTTTTATTCATTAATTTTGTGGCTTTTGAAAAACATTAAAACTTTTAAAATTGTCTGATACAAGATACATATTCGTAACCGGAGGGGTAACTTCCTCGCTGGGCAAAGGAATTTTAGCCTCTTCGCTGGCAAAATTACTCCAATCGAGGGGCTACAGTGTAACCATCCAGAAACTCGATCCTTATATCAATATCGATCCGGGCACCCTTAATCCATATGAACATGGCGAATGCTTTGTTACGGAGGATGGTGCCGAAACCGATTTGGATTTGGGGCATTACGAGCGATTCTTAAATGAATCGACATCACAGGCGAACAATGTTACCACCGGAAGAATATATCAGTCGGTAATCAGTAAAGAAAGGCATGGCGATTACCTGGGCAAAACCGTTCAGATTATTCCGCACATTACTGATGAAATTAAGCGTCGGATAAAAATTCTCGGACAAAAAGGGAAATACGATATTGTTATCACCGAAATTGGCGGTACAGTTGGCGATATCGAGTCGTTGCCCTACATTGAGGCAGTCAGGCAGTTAAAACGCGAATTGGGTTCCAGAACACTGGTGGTTCACCTCACACTGGTTCCTTACCTTGCAGCAACCGGAGAGCTGAAAACAAAGCCAACGCAGCACTCTGTGAAACTATTGCTCGAAGCCGGTATTCAACCGGATATTCTGGTACTTCGCACAGAACATGAAATAGATTCTACTATTCGTGAGAAAGTAGCCCTTTTCTGTAATGTAGATCTGGATGCTGTTGTGCAATCGGTTAATGTGCCTACCATTTATGAAGTACCGTTAAAAATGCTTGCAGAAAAGCTCGATATTACTGTTCTGAAAAAACTTGGACTAACCATAAATGAAGAAATTGATTTAAGCGCATGGAACGATTTTCTGGATAAATTAAAAAACCTGAAACATTCAGTTACCATTGGTTTAATCGGAAAATACGTGGAATTGCGCGATGCTTATAAATCAATAGCCGAAGCCCTGGTACACGCCGGAGCTGTTAATTATTGCGATGTAAATATTGAATGGATTCACTCCGAATCGCTTCAGGCTGATAACCTGGAAGAATCACTTTCGGGGTTAAACGGGATAATCGTAGCCCCCGGATTTGGGCACAGAGGAATGTACGGTAAAATCCATGCCGCCCGTTATGCCCGCGAAAATAACATTCCATATCTTGGAATTTGCCTCGGCATGCAGGTTGCGGTTATTGAGTTTGCCCAAAATGTATTGAACCTGAAAGGCGCCGACTCAACAGAAATGAATCCCAAAACGCCTTTCCCGGTTATCGACTTGATGGAACACCAAAAAGGCATTACTGATTATGGCGGAACAATGCGACTGGGAGCGTATGAATGCCGGATTATTGAACCCGATTCGAATGCCGGAAGAGCATACAATAAATTAACTGTTTACGAAAGGCACCGCCACCGCTATGAATTTAACGATGCGTACAGGGAAAAATTCCAGGAAGCCGGAATGTTTCCGGTTGGTGTAAACCCTGAAACCGATTTGGTGGAGATTGTTGAAATTCCAAAACACAAATGGTTTGTGGGCGTTCAGTTTCACCCCGAGTATAAAAGCACCGTGCTAAACCCGCATCCGCTTTTTGTTGACTTTATTAAAAATTCGTTAGTTAAAGAAAAAAATGGATAAAAATTCTATAATTGGCATCATTCTCATTTTTGGGATTCTGATAGTATTTTCAATCATGAATCAACCCTCGGAAGAGGATATTGAAGCTGCCAAACGACGACGTGATTCCATTGCCCAGGTTGAAGCTGAAAAAAAAGCATTGGAACAGCAACAAGCAGAACCGCAGAGTGAAGACACATTATCGGAAACCGTTTTGCCTGATACGATCAATGCTGATGCTGAATTACAGCAAAAAATTGATGAGTTTGGCGTTTTTGGTAAAGCAGCTATTGGCGAACAGGAATTTTACACCATTGAAAATAACCTGCTGAAAATAACCTTAACAAACAAAGGCGGTAGAATTTATTCCGTAGAGTTGAAAGATTACCAGACACACGATTCGCTTCCACTCATTCTATTTGATGGAGATGAGACACAGTTCGGGTTAAGCTTTTTTGCCCAAAACCGAAGTATTCAAACCGATCAGTTGTTTTTCGAACCTTCGTTTAACCAGCAATCCCTGGTTGTTTCAGGGCCGGAAGTTTCTACCGGTAACGAAGGTCGTCTGAAGTTTAACAATGAAAATCCCGGCGAAGAAGAATCGGCCGTTTTTCGGCTGGAAGTGGCGCCGGACAGGTATATGGAGTATGTTTATACTTTGAAGCACAACTCTTTTATGATTGATTTTGATGTGAACCTGCAGGGAATGGAGCAGTACATTGCAGCCAATCAATCGTACCTGAATTTCACGTGGTCGTTTGATGTGCCGCGCCAGGAACGTCCTTCGCGATTTGGGGAAGATCGCTATACCAACATCAATTACAAGTTTTTTGAAGATGATGTGGATGAGCTGTCAAAAAATAAATCGGACGAAGAAGACCTGACTACACGGGTGAGATGGATTGGATTCAAACAGCTCTTTTTCAATTCAACAATCATTGCTGAAGAGGCATTTCCAAATGCTTATGTTCGTTCCGATAAATATGAGGAACATCCTCAGTATCTGGCCAATTTTTACGCTGATATTGCTTTCCCGTATAAAGGCACATCCAACGAAAGCATGGACATGCAAATTTATTTTGGCCCCAACCATTATCAGACACTCAACCAATACGACCTGGGGCTCGAACGACTCGTTTACCTTGGCTATGCCATTGTAAGACCGGTGAATAAGTACATTATAATTCCCCTCTTTAACTTTTTAAGGAAATATATTTCCAATTTCGGTATCATTATTTTAGTTCTAACTGTTTTAATTAAAACAGTCCTTTTCCCTTTCACATACAAATCCTACGTATCGCAGGCAAAAATGCGGTCACTTAAACCGGAAATTGACGAGATAAATAAGAAAATCCCCAAGGATAAAGCCATGGAAAGGCAACAGGCAACTATGAACCTTTACAAGAAAGCGGGGGTAAATCCTATGGGAGGTTGTTTGCCAATGTTGTTGCAGTTTCCAATTCTTATTGCCATGTTCTTTTTCTATCCTAATTCGATAGAACTTCGGCAGGAAAGTTTCCTTTGGGCTCACGATTTATCTACCTATGATTCAATAATGAATCTCCCCTTTGAGATTCCGTTTTATGGCGATCATGTAAGTCTCTTCTGCTTGTTGATGACGGTAACCACCATTATATCAACTAAGCTGAACCAGCAGGCTACTACCTCGCAGGGAATGCCCGGAATGAAAACAATGATGTACATGATGCCTGTTATGTTCCTGTTTATCCTGAATAACTATTCATCAGGGTTGAGCTACTACTATTTTCTGGCAAACGTAATTACAATTGGTCAAACCTATATTATTCGCTCAACAATTGACGAGAGTAAAATCAGGGCGCAGTTACAGGTGAATAAAAAGAAACCGGTGAAAAAATCGAAATTTCAAAAACGACTGGAAGAAGTGGCCAAACAAAAAGGAATGCAGCCACCTAAAAAATAAAAATTGAAATTCAATAAAAAAAATGCCGGTTCAGCAGATTTCTGCACCGGCATTTTT
>JBNJGR010000100.1:0-9460 GCA_051747885.1 Bacteroidota bacterium
TTTTCAAAAAAAGTAGTAAGAAATACCGGCAGAAAAGGCAAGTGATGATTTTCCCATTGTATCGAAATAAGTACCTACTTCCGGATCGGTAAATTCCACTTCCCGGTCTTTATAAAAACTTTTTGACAGGCCGGCATCGAACACCAGGCCGCTGGCAATATTCCAGCTTAAACCACCGCCGGCAGTAAACGAAGGAATGCTGTAGCTGAAATCATTCTGGTAACTTTCGTCAACGCCCGGACTTCCGTACAAACCACCGGCACTCAACGCAAAGTTTTCGGTAATATTAAACTGAAGTCCAAGTCCCAGTTCCATCCCAAACCGGTTGATTTTCCGCTCCCGGATTTGGTTGAAATCAACGTTTTGCCAGGCAGCAATGTCGCGCGGATTATACCCCCAGTCAACTCCTTTTTCAAAATACATGGTGTACGATAACTGTGTCTCCAGCCATTTATTGGCTTTGTAACCAATTCCCACGGCACAAACCGACGGGATATTATTGTTTTCCACTTCACCGTCGGGGAACATGCCCAAATCATCAACCCGGGTATTATTTTTCATAGGAAGAGTTGTTTTCATTTCATACTTAATGGCCACAACCAAATTTTCAAGCGGGAAGAAATTTATTCCGATAACCGGGGTTATTGCGTCGCCGGTTTGTTTCGTATCCATTTCCTGATCTTGAGCCCTTTCGGCTGCCTGCTCCAAATCATCAGCAGTTTGTGGTAATTTATTGGTAGCAAGATCATCGTAATATTCAGCACCATCATAATAATGCGATTGTACCTCGGAGACCGGCATTTCCTCAATTTCTTCGGAAGTAAACTCCAGAATAGACAACCCCCATACAATTTCTTCCCTGGCGCCCAGCGGAATGGCACCTGATGATTCCAGCTCACTTAATGTCATACCGCTGGTTGTATTGTCGCGCACCAGCGGATCGAGTTCATCTGCCCCGTAAATCAACCGATCATAAGCCTCACGGGCATCTGCAACTTTTACATCTCTGATTTCTGTGGCGGTTTGGTTCAGCCATTCAGGAGCCCAATGATAAATATTCCCCACTTTAAGCTGAATATTTTTAACACTTCCGCGGTATGCATTACTGGCCGGTAAATACCGCACTCCGCCATACAGCGAAAATACCGGATTAACCTGATAGGTTACCCCCAGCTGAATGCCCCAGTACTGCGACTGGCCATTGAAATAAATATCTGCATCGTAACCGGTCACATCATACGTAGGGTCAATTTCAGTAAGGCCTGAAAGACCGGGAACAATCTGCGTCAGCGGAATTTCAAAAGTGGGCAATCCATTGTCGAATTTTCCTGTAACACTTGCCCCAACCGGTCCAAAACCCAATGAAAATGCCAAATCGTCTTTCTTGTAAACGGCAAACGCCGAGGGCAAAACCGATTTTTGGCTGCCTCCTTCAAATCGCCTGTTATTAATTAAACTTTCAGGGAAACCGGTTTCAATAAATTTATCGGTAAAAATTCCCTGATTGTAGGCAGCAAAGTGCCAGCCGTCGGTCATTTTAATCAACCCGGCCGGATTGTAATGCACAGCATCGATTGTTGTTGTGGCATTCCGCGACAGCATGCGGGCATATTGTGCACTGTGGTATGCATTTGTAATTATGCCTTCGCCAAAAACAACTTGCTTAACCAATATAAAAAGTATAATTATAAGTGCATTTTTTTTCATTCACATAGAGTATTACCTCATAAATAATTCAGTTCATTTCTCCAATCGCTGACCCGGCAAATTTATTATTAATAATTTAACCGTCAAACGTGAATTTTATTCTGAACAAAATCTACAAAAAAACCGGCTGCACAATTACAACCGGTTTCTTGTTTATTAAATATTTTGTTTGATTTAATACAAACTATACGACAGGCCAACGGCAAAAGTCATGGTAGTTTTGCCCAGTGTTTCATTGTATGGCCCAACATCCGGATCGGTGAATGATACGGTTTGATCCTGGTAGAAAGTATTTGAGAATCCGGCGTCGAGTATCAGTCCGTCGGCAAGCATCCATTCAATACCGGCACCTGCTGTAACCGATGGATTACTGTAACTGAAATCACTCTGGTAGCTGTCGGCAACGCCCATATCTCCGTATAAACCGCCAACACTAAATGCAAATTCATCGGTAAAATTGTACTGTAAACCAAGCCCCACTTCAAAACCGTTTTTGTCTATCTCACGGTCACGAATTGTTGAATGTGAAGCGGCAATGTCGCGTGTATTTTTTCCCCAGTCAACTCCTTTGTTGAAATACATATTGTACGACAACTGAGCTTCAAAACTTTCGTCAGAATAACCAACCCCAACTCCTAAAATTGAGGGCAGGTCGCTTCTGGACTTGCTTTTGTTGGGAAACAACTCCAAATCATCAATCGTTGTGTTGTTTTCGAGTTCCAGGTTAGTTTTCATTTCGTACTTCACCGCAAAATTCCAGTAATCGTCAGGCGAAAAGTTAAACCCAATCATAGGGGTGATTCCGGCACCGGTTTGTTCGGTATCCACTTCTTTGTCGCCCAGCTGGCCGGCCGTTGTTTCCAATTGATCAGCAGTTCCATATAAATCATCCCTTCTTTTTTCAAAATATTTCTGTATTTCGTCTACAGTCATTTGACTTGGGTTTTCAGAACCTAACATAGATAGACCTTGCTCAAGCTCAGCGCGTTGAGCTGAAGTGATCATGCCTGCTTGCTCGAGTTCAGGCAACCTATAATCCTCACCACCTCCGTCAATTATTGGTTGAACAGAAGTTGCTCCCTGAGCGGCCATATCTCCATAACCTTCCACTTGTGTTGAAACACCACGCAGCCATGCCGGGGCAGGATATTCGCCTCCGTCAACTTTCAGCTGAATATTTTGAATACTGCCCTGATATGAATTTTTTGCCGGCAGGTATCTTACACCACCATAAACTGAGAGCATATCGCTGAACTGGTAGGTTGCCCCCAGTTGAATCCCCCAAAAAACAGAACTCCCGCTAAATGCTAGGTCCGCAGAATAGCCTGTCACATCAAGTGAAGGATCAATTTGAGTCAATCCGGCCAGCCCGGGAACTACTTTAGTAATAGGGATTTCGAACGAAGGAAGTCCCCGATCGTATTCTGCCGAGCCGCCACCTCCGTTGGGGCCAAACCCCAGTGAGAAAGCCCAGTTATCCTCTTTGTAAACGGCAAAAGCTGTTGGGAATGCCGGGACATTTACCACACCCTCGTAATATCCGTCGTTCAGTAACGGAAATTCACTGTCAACCGGTTTGGTCTGAAAAATGGTTTGATTATACACGGCAAAATGCCATCCGTCTTCCATTTTTATTAAACCGGCCGGGTTGAAATAAACCGCATCGATACCGGTAGATGCGTTACGCGACATCATTCTTATAAACTGCGCGCTCTGGTTTGTATTGGTTAACAAACCACCTGCAAAAGCAATCTGAAACAACATCAGAAATGCTGCAAAAAATGTTAATTTCTTCATTTAATAATAATTTTTATGAATACATTTTAGTCTTGAAACTTTTACTTTAGCTGGAAATAAATACGGTTTTGTAGCTGATTTTTCGGGAGCAAATTTATAATATAAAATGAACACGCAAAAAATAATGACTGGTTTTCAGTATTTTATAAAATTTTCGAATAAATCAATCACAAAGTCAATTTTTGACTTCACAAAAAAGGCCGTCTCAAAATTAAAACTTCAACGTTTTTTTGAGACAGCCTCTGAAATAAATTTTATAAAGCCTAACTGTTAAATATGAATAACTTCATCGTAAGCAGCAGCGGCAGCTTCCATAATAGCTTCGCTCATTGTGGGGTGCGGGTGAATGGTTTTAATTAATTCGTGCCCGGTAATTTCCAGTTTTTTGGCCACCACAAGTTCGGCAATCATTTCAGTAACGTTTCCACCAATCATGTGTGCGCCGAGCAGTTCTCCGTATTTGGCGTCAAACACCAGTTTTACGAAACCTTCTTTTTGGCCCGCAGCACTTGCTTTTCCGCTGGCTGAATAAGGGAATTTACCCACTTTCACTTCGTAGCCTTCTTCTTTGGCCTGTTTTTCAGTTAATCCAACTGATGAAACTTCAGGATTTGTATAAGTGCATCCCGGTATATTTTTATAATCAATAGGATCGGGATCAAGCCCGGCAATTTTTTCGATACAGGTAATTCCTTCGGCTGATGCAACATGTGCAAGAGCAGGACCGGCAAGAATATCGCCAATAGCATAAACTCCTTCCACATTGGTGCGGTAAAATTCGTCCACCTTCACCCAGCCTTTTTCGGTTTCAACACCGGCGTCCTCGAGACCAATATTTTCAGTGTTTGGCGTAATTCCAACTGCTGAAAGTACAATATCGGCTTCAACCGTTTCTTCCCCTTTTTTGGTTTTCACAGTTACCTTACATTTTTTACCTGAGGTATCCACTTTTTCCACCGTTGAGCTGGTCATCACTTTCATTTTGCCTTTTTTGAAAGAGCGCTCCAGTTGTTTGGCCACTTCTTCATCTTCGTTGGGCACAAGAGTTGACATAAATTCCACCAGTGTAACTTTTACACCAATTGAATGATAGAACCAGGCAAACTCACTGCCAATGGCACCCGAGCCGACAACTACCATGCTTTCGGGAAGTTTGTCGAGGCTGAGGGCTTCGCGGTATCCAATAATTTTTTTGCCATCCTGTTTAAGGTTGGGCAGCTCGCGCGAACGGGCACCGGTGGCCAGGATTATATGTTTTGCAGTGTATTCCTTCTTTTTATCCTTGCTGTCGGTCACCTCAACGGTGTTTTTCCCGGCAAGTTTACCTAATCCGTTTATGGTTTCCACCTTGTTCTTTTTAAACAGAAACTGCACCCCTTTGCTCATCCCGCCGGCCACATCTCGGCTGCGTTTCACCATTGCTTTGAAATCGGGTGTAACATCACCGTCAATTTTCACCCCGTAATCAGCGGCATGTTTGGCATATTCGAATGCCTGCGAGCTTTTCAGCAACGATTTGGTTGGAATGCACCCCCAGTTCAGGCAAACTCCGCCAACGTTTTCTTTTTCAACTACAGCCACTTTCATTCCCAACTGTGCAGCCCTGATGGCTGTAACATAACCACCCGGTCCGCTGCCTATAATTAACACATCGTAATCCATATTTTTATTTTTAGCGTTGATTTTATTCTGATACAACAGGTGTTTTGACAAAATTGTTTCATTTCATCATTCCCCAAATTTAATTAAACTTTTACTTCAATCCTGAATAGATTTCCAGTAATTTACCGGCAGCTACAAAAGAACTCATTTCGCTGTTAAGCACCTTTTGTTCAAAATCCGTTATTTTATCCTTCATTTCGGGGTGCTGATAAAAAGCTCTTTTCATTTGCTCCTGAATGGTTTCATGCATCCAAAAAGAGGCTTGGGAATTTCGTTTTCTGATAAAATAACCGTTTTCAGCAGTTTTTTTCCGGTATTCTTCAACCACTTGCCATACTTCGGAAATGCCATTTTTAGCCAGTGCTGAGCAGGTGCTCACACGTGGTTCCCACCCCGACTCTTTTGGTGGGAAAAGATGTAATGCATTCTGATACTGGCGTTGGGCCATTTTCGCTTTTTCGGCGTTGTTTCCGTCGGCTTTGTTAATGGCAATTAAATCGGCCATTTCCATAATGCCGCGTTTAATGCCCTGCAACTCATCGCCCGCACCGGCCAGCATCAGCAACAGGAAAAAATCGGACATGGAATGCACGGCCGTTTCACTTTGTCCCACGCCCACGGTTTCAATAAAAATATGATCGAAACCGGCCGCTTCGCAAAGGATAATGGTTTCACGGGTTTTCCGGGCAACGCCTCCCAGCGAACCTGCCGAAGGACTTGGCCTGATGTAGGCGTTTTTATCGCCGGCCAATTCCTCCATCCGGGTTTTGTCGCCCAGAATACTTCCCTTCGAGCGTTCACTGCTGGGATCGATGGCAAGCACGGCCAGTTTTCCGCCATTGCCGGTAATCTGTTTTCCCAGTGCTTCAATGAAAGTACTTTTCCCCACACCGGGAACGCCTGTAATGCCAACCCTGATTGATTTTCCACTGTAAGGAAGGCACCTGACAATAATCTCCTGTGCAATTTGCTGGTGCCCTGGTTTTGAACTTTCGATAAGGGTTACAGCTTTGCTCAACAAGGTGATATTGCCATTCAGGATTCCATCCACATATTCCTCAACGGGCAGTAGTTTTCTCTTCTTTTTCAGAAACCGTTGTACCGAGTGGTTATCCATCTGTTCAGGATGTTCAACCCCGTCATTCACTTTTAAACCTTTGTATTCGGAACTATTTTCGATATGATGTTTTTTATCTGCCATTGTCATTTTTGTGTTCAGCAAAAATACCAATATAAACAAAAGAATAACAAAAAAGTGCCGCAGGAAAACCTGCGACACTTCATTTATTATTGACATTTAATAAACTTATTAACTTTCAGTAACCACGTTGCACGACACGCGCAACTGGTTGGTAGGTGTTTTCGGATCGTTGGTAATAACTGTGATCGATTTGCTCTGGCGTCCACGTTTACCCCGCGAATCGAAAGTTACCTTAACCGGTGCCGATTCGCCGGGAGCAATCACTTTTTTGGATGGTGCAACAGCTGTACACCCGCAAGACGAACGGATGTTGCGAATAATTAGTTCTGATTTCCCGTCATTTTTAAGTGAAAAAGTATGTTCTTTTTTTTCGCCTTGCCTCATTTCACCAAAATCGTGCGCCTTTTCTGAAAAAGAAGCAACCGGAGCTTTGGCTAACTCGTCGGCAGACAGGTGGGAAAAGTCTTCTTCTATTGTGGCACTTACACCAACAGATGCACGATAGTCGTTACTGCCATCGAGTGACAGGTAAATCCGGTGAGATGCAAATCCAAAAGTATTTGCTTCTTCTGCATTGTAGGTAACAATAAGTTTTCCTTTGCTGTTGGCTGGAATAGTCTGAGGTTCAACTTTAATATCAAGATGATCGGGAACTCTTCTGAACCCAACCTCAACGGGGGCGTCGGTATCGTTCACCAGTTCAATGTCTTTGGTTTCCACATCATTTTCTTTCATTCTTGAAAATGAAACATGATTGGTTTTCACCCTCAGTTTTCCTACTTTTCGCGGATAAAGTTCGGCAAGAGTTTTTTCCCGTTCCTCAACCCTGCCTTTAATGCGCAGCACAGTGGTGCCGTTTTCTGCATTTGAGCTAATCATAACCGATTTATTAAAAGATCCCGGCCTGTTTTTAGGATTATAACTTACCTGAATTTCTCCACTGTTGCCGGGAGCTACCGGTTCGCGGGTCCATTTGGGAGTGGTACACCCGCACGAAGCCCTTACATTGTTCAGAACAAGCGGCACTTCACCTTTATTTGTAAACTTGAAAGTTGTTGTTTGAACACCGTCCGATTCTTTAAAGTTTTCGAAATCGTGTTCCAGTTCATCAAAAACAATTTTTGGCTTTTGCGCGAAGGTGGTGGTGGTTAAACCTACCAGAACAATAACGGCAAATAGACGTAACATCTGATTCATAACCTATTCATTTTAATTTTATAAAATTAATCCCTTAATTTGCTTAGCAAATGTATGAAGCCTAGCCGGTTTTTACTGTTAACCATGGCTAATATTTTGTTAATGAGTTGTTAACATTTGCATTTAATATAAATTTCCCGGCAATATACAGGGGTTTTATAACAAAACAAACAAATGAAAGGCAAAACATTAAAATACATTATCCTGCTGGCAACAATATCTGTAGCCGGTGTTTTGTCCATTCAGTTTTTTTTTCTGCGCAACTCGTATAACTATTCTGAAAAACAATTCAGGGAAAGTGCAACGGTAGCATTAAGAGAAGTAGCCTGGCAACTATTAACAGCCACCGGTAATATAGCAAATTTCGACAGCATTGCTCCCGTGGAAATTGTTTCGAACAGTTATTACATTGTGAATGTCGATGCCATCATTGATTATGATTTACTGAAATTTCACCTTACCGAAGAGCTTAAAAAACATCAGATATATACAAGTTTTGAATTTGCCATTTACAACCCGTCGTCGGAGAAAATGGAGCAGAAAACATATATAACAGAACGCGAAGAGGAAAAGACTTCAACTTTCAGCTTCCCGCAAAAAGAAAATGGCACTGGAAATTATTTTGCAGTACATTTTCCCGACCGCTCGCCCTATTTTCATTCCAGGCTTTCTGTCTGGTACCTTTTTACTGGACTGCTGCTCATTGTTGTCCTGTTTTTTGGCTACACACTTTCGGTAATTATCCGCCAGCGGCAACTTTCTGAAATCCAGAAAAACTTCATCAATAACCTCACCCACGAGCTCAAAACACCCATTTCGTCAATATCGTTAGCTGCCAGGGTTTTAAACAACAAAAAAATAGTTCAGACCCCGGAACGCCTGCTGGAGTACGCACAAATTATAGAGGACCAAAACAACCGATTGTCCAAAAATGTGGAACAAGTGCTGAACCTGGCATCGCTCGAAAAAAACAGGATTCAGCTGAACCTGGAAAAAATTGAATTGCAGATGTTTCTAAAAGAAGTTACTGATTATTTTGAACAGTCGGATTCAGGCCAGGAAGCTACCATAAAATTAAACCTGGGCGACCAAAAAGAATTTGTTTTCGCTGACAAGTTCCATTTTAACAACCTGGTGATAAATATACTGGAAAACAGCGTGAAATATTGTGAAAAGAAACCAGTAATCATTATCGATCTCTGCCGTGATAAAAAACATAAAATCATAAAATTTACAGACAATGGGATTGGGATATCCAAAAAACACCAAAAGAAAATATTCAAACGTTTTTACAGGGTACCCACAGGTAATGTACACAATGTAAAAGGTTTCGGGCTTGGGCTCGACTATGTACGAAAAATTGCAAAAGCCCACGGATGGAAAATAAAAGTTGAAAGCAATCCGGAAGGAGGTAGTATATTTACACTTTTAATTCGAGCAACAAAATGAAACGAGCATGTAAAATATTTACACCAAGTGTGATAATTAAAATACATGCGAGTTCCCTGTCTGCCGTCAGGCAGGCATACTATACCTTTAAAAATTTACAATTTTAATAGTATGAATGATTCAGTGAAATTGTTATTGGTGGAGGACGACGAAGCGCTGCTTTTCATCGTAAAAGACAACCTGGAACAAAACAATTACGAAGTTGATGTAGCTCCAAACGGTCAGGAAGCCATTGAGTTATTTGATGCCAATAATTACCATTTGATAATTCTCGATGTAATGCTTCCAAAAGTCGATGGGTTTAAAGTTGCTGAATACATCCGCGAAAAAAACGAGCAGGTTCCCATAATTTTCCTCACTGCCCGCTCAATGACCGAAGATAAAATTAAAGGACTCTCCATTGGAGGCGACGACTATATTCCCAAACCCTTTAGCATGGAAGAACTT
>JBNJGR010000101.1:0-9451 GCA_051747885.1 Bacteroidota bacterium
ATCCGGCGCAACCGGATTATTGCCGGTTTGGCAGATGCTACAATAGTTGTGGAGTCGGCCGAAAAAGGTGGAGCCTTAATAACTGCCGATATCGCTTCGTCCTACAACCGCGATGTTTTCGCTTTTCCCGGCCGGGCTGACGATATTTACTCAAGAGGCTGCAATCGCTTAATCCGGTTAAACGGTGCCGACCTGATTGAAGGAATCGATGATCTCGAATTTTTTATGGGATGGGAAACCGGTAAAAAGGAGAGGATTGTCCAATCCACACTCTTTGCTGACTTAACGGCTGATGAAAAAAAAGTGGTGGATTTGCTCCGCGATAAAGGCGAACTGTTTATCGATCAGATTTCAGGTGAGTTGGGGATGCCTACCAGTAAAGCTTCGTCATTGCTGCTGAACATGGAATTTAAGAACCTGTTGACTGCGCTCCCCGGTAAAATGTACAAGTTGAGGTAATTCTTTAGTTTTCCTATTTTTGCAGTATGAAGAAAACATTCGAAGAGCTCAAGGTGGCCAAGTCGATTTTAAAGTCGCTGGATGATATTGGTTTTAAGGAACCAACACCTATCCAGGAACAAGCCATTCCGAAAATCAATTCAGGAGCAAACGTGGTTGGTGTGGCTCAGACAGGCACGGGCAAAACGGCAGCTTATCTTTTGCCGTTATTAACCAAGCTTAGAAAACCTGAAGGCAACGATCCGCGAGTGGTTATTTTAGTTCCTACGCGCGAGCTTTCCATCCAGGTAGGCGAAGATGTGGCAGAGCTCACCACCCGTTCCGAATTGCGGCACGCTGCTGTTTATGGCGGCATTGGCTGGACAAAACATGCTGAAATAGTTGAACCGGGAATCGACATTTTGGTAGCCACACCCGGCCGCCTGCGCGACCTGTACAGCAACGGTGTGCTTTCGCTTAAAAAGGTAAAATACCTGGTAATTGATGAAGCCGACCGGATGCTCGACATGGGATTTATGCCCCAGCTCAGGCAGCTTCTGGAAATTTTACCACACCGTCGCCAAAACCTTTTGTTTTCTGCCACTTTCTCCGAAAGTGTGGAAAAACTGGCCGAAGAATTTCTCGATTTCTATGAAAAACTGGAGGTAGCACCCTCAGCCACTCCGGTTGAAGAAGTTACCCAACTGGCTTACAAAGTTCCGAATTACCGCACCAAACTCAATCTGCTTAAACATTTTTTACTTAATGAAGAAATTTTTTCACGCATCATCATTTTTGTGAAAACAAAGGAACATGCCGACGGGGTTTATAAAGTGGTGAAGCGGAAAGTTGAAGGTGAGATTCGGATTTTACATTCGAATAAAGCGCAAAGCACACGGATTAATGCTATTCAGGCTTTTAAACACGGCGAAGTGCGGGTGTTGATTACCACCGATGTCTCAGCGCGGGGAATGGATGCGAGCATGGTGACCCATGTAATCAACTTTGATGTGCCGCCCGATTACGAGAATTATGTGCATCGCATTGGCCGTACGGCCAGGGCTGGAAACCAGGGCAATGCTATTACTTTAATAGATCCTTCAGAAGTGTGGCACTGGAAAAAAATTGAGGAGCTGATTCGGACGGAGATTCCGCTGCAGGAACTTCCCGAAGGAGTGGAAGTTGTTGAAACCGATTTTGATGAACGGCAATGGCAGTTGCGTGAAATTGACAAGCAACGGAAAATTGACGATCCCACCTACCAGGGGGCATTTCATCAGCGAAAGAAAAAAGAGGGTTCAAAAAAGAACTATTCCGATCGTTTTAAACGAACCAAAAAGCGCCAGAAAAGATCGAAAAGAACACGGCGATAAATTTATAGTAGGGTATCCAGTTTTTCGGTCAAACTTTGCTTTTCTTTTAAAAGCTGGTGATAGATTTTCGGGTTAAATTTTTCCAACCCCAGGTACCTGAACATCCCGATGGTTTTTCGAAATAGTACAAACCATTTAAAAGCCAGTTTACCGGTCAATGGTAAACTCACCAAAAACAATAGTTTAAACCAGATGCCGGGAATAATCCATGACACAGCAAGCAGTTCGAGCAAGTAAAGAACAGGAAAAACAACGATTCCTGCCCCCAAAAAGAAGGTACTCCAAAATGAAAAATCTTTTACTTTTTTGCGCACAACCTGATCGGTGATGAAAAAAGGAAGTGCGTTGAAAATGAAACCGTATAAAAATACAGGCAGTCCTAAAAGCAAAACCGGAATATTGGAAATTATTTTTTCAACATGGCGTCGCGGGGTGGAGTCGGTTAACCAGCTTCTGAGTTTTAGCCTCTTTATTTTTGAAAACAAACTTCCGGCTTCTTTCGCAATCTTTTCTGTTTTTTCAGGTTTCTCTGTTTCCAGGTTGTCTAATTTATTGGCCAAAATCTGGTCCGACTTAAACCGGTTTAAAGTTGAAAATTTCCAATTTTGTTTTCTCAAAAAATGTGGCCCGTAAATTTCTCTTATGGCCTCAAATTCGTTATAAAACCGCTTTGTTTTAAAGTTTATAATTAACGGAAGAATCGATTTGTGAATTTTTGTTTTGAGCGCAATGGTGGCTAAATTGGGATTTTCGTGATACTGTTCCAGGTAATTTTTTGCCGGAATGGGATCCCCAAAATTAACAATCACAGTGCGGTTAAATTTCCAGTAGCTACTGTAATAAATTCCCGTTGGAATAATTTGAATGTCGAGTTTGTTTTCGCTTTTCTCTTCGGCCATAAAAACAATACGCGGCACAGCCTTCTTGTGCACCAGCATTTGGCGTTTGGCAGAATGCGCAGCCTCTGGGAAAAGTGCCAGTGCAAAATTGTTTTCCAACACTTTTATAGAGTCGGCAAATGTTTTTTCATTTTTTTCAAGATTGGCTTTTCCGTCGCGCAGGCGGTAAACCGGCATAATTTTGAGGAAATGCAGAATGGTGTCAACAATAATTGAATTCCCGAAAAGATCGGCCCGGCCAAGCCACACCGGCTGAAAACGGGTGTGCAGTAATACAGCCATTGGGTCGCTCAGGGCATTTTGGTGATTGGGCGCAAAAACAATTGGTTTGTTTTTGGGAATTTTTTCTTTGCCGGTAATTATTACTTTTTTGTGGATAATCCAGTCGGCAAATGAAACATACTGCTTCAGAAACCAGTATCCCAACGACCACTTCTCATATTTCATTGCACAGCAGTTTGATATAACGGTTTTCGCGCCCAAAGTCCTGAAATTGCCAGCCCGCTCACAATGTGCCACACGCCCCACCAGGCTGCAATAAATGTCATGCCACCCAGTTCAAGTTCCGGTGGAAAAATTTTGGGATTGAACATGAGCACCAATGCAAGTCCGGAGTTTTGAATTCCCGTTTCAAGCGTTATTGTACGGCGGTCAACACGCGGCAGTTTCAATGCCGAAGCAAAAGTAAACCCAGTTGTTAAGGCAAGGGCATTGTGCACAAGTACGATTAAAAATATGAGGTGGATAAAGCGAATAAAATGATTGAAATTGGCCGAAAGCAAAATAATAACAAATGCAATAAAAATGAGAATAGAAGCTTGTTTTATTGGTTTCTTGATTTTTTGGGTGAACCTGGGTAAATATTGTGAAAATAAAAGGCCGGCAATAACGGGTAATCCGAGCAATATAATTACGGTTTGCACCATTTGCATGAAATCAATTTCAATGGGCACCAGGTAATTCCCCGCACCCGATGCATTATAGTGGTTCAGGTACATTTTTCCCCAAACGGCAAAATTCAATGGTGTCATAAAAGTGGCTGCTAAAGTGGCAAATCCGGTAAGGCTAACCGAAAGTGCCACATTCCCTTTGGCCATCGAGCTCATAAAATTTGAAACATTTCCGCCGGGGCATGAAGCAATTAATATCATGCCGAGTGCCACAGTGGGAGTGGGGTTCAGTATTATAACAAACAAGAATGTTATAAACGGCAACAGGAAAAACTGTGAAATAGCACCTGTAATGGCCGATTTGGGCTTGAGGATAACATTTTTAAAATGCTGCCATTTTATATCGAGCGCCACGCCGAACATTACAAAGGCAATTACAACATTTAACGCGAACAACCCGGTGGGAGAGAAGTTTAATCTTATATGATCAAGTACTTCCAGAGCCTCATTCATAAGAAAATATTTAATTGAATGCCGAAAAATAGAAAAACTATTGCGAAAAACAATAAAAAAGCCGAAATCAACAATGTACAAATGATTTCGGCCTTTAATTCTGTATTGGAGAAATTAATTCCCGAGTAATAATTTTTTCATTTTTTCATTTACATCGGTATTGTCCATAATACCAATAAATTTTTCAGCACCCGGCCCGTAGGCAAAAATTGGTACCATCACTCCTGTGTGCCCTCCGGTTGAAAAATCTCCTTTCACCATTCCGCTTTCGTAATCTCCTTCAAGGATAGTCATTCCACCAGTTTCGTGGTCGGAAGCAACAATAACAAGTGTTTCCTTGTTTTTTGCTGCAAATTCTAGTGCCACTCCAACCGTACGGTCAAAATCGAGCATGTCTTCCACGATATAATTTGAACTGCCGGCATGACCACCCCAGTCAATTTGTGAACCTTCAACCATCAGAAAAAATCCCTTTTTATTGTTGCTTAAAATGGTAATGGCTGTTTGGGTTGAAACGGGCAGCATATCACCACGTTCGTCCATTCTCCCGTTATGTTCCGGATTTGTGAATCCTGCCAGTTTACCTTTTTTTACTTTTTTAATTTTATTCAAATCCTGTTCAACGGTGTACCCTTTTTGCTTGAGTTCATTTGCCAGGTTACGGCCGTCTTCACGTTCGGTAAAATGGTTATAACCGCCACCAATAAAAACGTCGATGTCTGTTTTCAGAAAATCGGCGGCAATTTCTTCATACATATTCCGGCTCTCCTGGTGGGCGATAAACGAGGCAGGCGTGGCGTGTGTAATAGCCGATGTGGAAACCAAACCGGTAGCCAGCCCTTTTTCTTCAGCTTCTTCCAAAATAGTTTTGAGCGGGTTATTATCCGGATCCACTCCAATAGCCCCCGAATAAGTTTTTGTGCCGGTGGAAAGTGCCGTTCCGGCAGCAGCAGAATCAGTGTTATAATTATCTGATGAATGTGTTTTGGTGAGGCCCATGTATTTAAGATTTTCGATAAATAACCGGCCCCTGTTTGCCGTTAACCCTGCATGTAATTGAACTACACCCATTCCGTCAGCAATAAGGAGGATGATATTCTTTGGGTTATCGGTTTTAAATTTGTGAGGGAACGTTTTTACTTTGTAGGTATCCCCTCCTTTATAAATTTTTTCGTCATTTTCTGCCTGTGCATCAAGGTAATCATTCTGAGCAACAGAAATTACACTAAATGCCAGTGCAACCATTAAAATCATTGATTTTTGTAACATATTCATTTTAATTTTTATTTTGAATCAGTAAAAATAAGCAGAAATAATTTTGCGCAAAGTTAAATCCTTAAAAGATTTGTGAATTTTACTGTTTTCAGTTTTTTATTGAATAAATAATTAATCAAACTTTTTTTTGAAATTGAATTGTTCTTTCAAATTAACACATGAATCACAAACAAGTTTAATTCGCATGATTAAAGAGGTGTGAAACTTTTATTCAAATTTCACAAGTTCAGTTTTATCAAAATCAGTATTGAGGTAAAAGTAAGTGCCATCGAGGGTTGTATTTAACCGGATGATGTCCATTATTATGAAATTGCTTAAAATTTCCTGGGCTTTTTGCCTTGAAATTTGGGCCAGACGCATGAATTTTGAAAAGGTAATCCTTTCGTTTTCCTGGAGGTACTGAATCAGAAATTTTTCGTCATCAGAATAGGTAAAACAAATTCCTTGTGGGCTTTTCTGTTTGTTCCAAACCACCAGTTGAATTTTATGGGCTAAAATGTTTTCATCGTTTTTTCTGATATAAGCCAGCCACTTTCCACTTTCATCTTTTGCGTAATGAGGTTTTTCAGTACTGGGCTCCACAGTAATTCTGAGCACGGTTTTGCCTTCGGAGTGATACTGTTTAGTTAAAAAGTTAACAGGCGGATTGCTGTAAATTTTGGCTGCTGCTTCAACCATGTAAAACTCTTCGTCGGTGCTTATTCCCACAATTTTGCCATTATCTTTCACGCCGATGAGCAGCCGCCCTCCATCTGTATTGGCAAATGCAACCAGCGATTTTGCAATTTTTTTCGAGTCGTTTATGCAGTACTTGAAATCTTGCTGCTGGTGTTCGCCCTCTTCAATAAGTTTATGTAAATATTGATTCAAAACGGGGAATTTTATTATCCTGATCAAAAACCAGGGTGAATTATTTTAACCATTCAAAAGTTATATAATGATCGGGACTCATCCCCAATTTTTTATAAGTTTTATGGGCTATTTTATTATCTTTATCAGCATACAATCGAATTCCTTTCAGTGACTCCTCTTGCAATACCAAATCTTTTAAATGCGAATACATTTTGCTGTAAACCCCTTTTCTCCTGAATTCCGGAAGTATAAATACCGACTGGATCCAAAGCACAGTTCCGTTACGCCAGTCGCTCCACTCGTAGGTGGTTAAAAGGGATCCAATGATTTTGCCTTTTTTTTCAGCCACATAGTAACGGCCTTTTGTGTCGTCTTTTATTACTTCTTCCACACCTTTTTCTACTGTAGGTTGGTGAAGTTTAATATTTTCCGTTTCTTCGGCCATTGCCATTTGAAATTGGATAATTGCAGAAATATCTGCTTTATTTGCTATTCTTACTAACATTTTTATTTTTAAAAGGCAAAATTAAAAAAACCGGCATAACCAATAAGTTTTGGTTGATAAAAGTATCCGGCATATTTTATTTGTATTAAAATAACACAACATGAAGATTGTAGTTGCTTCTAAAAATCCGGTAAAAATTGAAGCTGTACAAAAAGGATTTAAATCGTATTTTAATGATATTTCAGTTGAGAGTATCTCGGTTGACTCAGGAGTTTCAGAACAACCAGGCACCGATGATGAAACCCTTACCGGTGCAATCAACCGCGTAAAAGCAGCCAGAAATCAGATTTACGATGCTGACTATTGGGTGGCCATTGAAGGCGGAATTCAGGCAGGCGAAAAAGATGTCCACGCTTTTGCCTGGATAGTTATTTATTCGGCAGGAAAATACGGCGAGGCCCGAACTGCTTCATTTGTGCTTCCCAAAAAAGTGGCGCACCTGGTGGCCGGAGGTATGGAACTTGGAGCTGCCAACGACATGGTTTTTAACGAAACAAATTCGAAACAAAAAAGCGGTGCCGTAGGGCTGCTTACCCACAACCAAATCGACCGGGTTGAGTTGTACCGTGCAGGTGTGGTTTTGGCTTTAATTCCCTTTGTAAATCAGGGGTTGTATTAGCCTGTTTAATTCATGAATTAAACAGGCTAGCCAGTCTTTTTGGTTATCCGGTTGATAATTTCTTCTACCTTAATTTTTTCTTCCTGTAAAAGAACGAGCTGCAATTTTTCTTTTTCAAGTAAATTGCTCACCATTGGGCCAACTTCTCCGGTAATGATTACCGAAACGCCTTCTTTCTGAAGGTGCTTAATCAGTTTTACCCCGCTGTGATCTGAATCTTTGTACGGATTTTCAATAATTGAATATTCACCTTTTGCCCCATTGTAAATAACAATGTTTTCACTCTTCCCGAAGCGTAAGTCGAGAAATGATTTTTCAGATTTCCCAGAGGAGGAAATTGCATAAATTTTGTCCATAACTTGAAAGTTGTTTTTTACTATAACAAATTTAAACCGGAAAGTTTTTATTCTACCTGATTGTTTAAAGCTTCCCAGTACTCCAGCGCTCTTCGTGTATGAGGAATAACAATGGTTCCGCCAACCACATTGGCTACCGAAAAAACTTCAAAAATTTCGTTGGTGGTAATCCCATGTTCAAAACATTTTTCCAGATGATATTTCACGCAATCGTCACACCTCAGCACCATCGATGTGGCCAGGCCGAGCATTTCCTTCACTTTGCCGCTAAGGGCGCCATCCCGGTAAGTCAGGGTGTCGAGGCTGTAAAGCCGTTTCATTACTTTGTTGTCGCTGCCCAGTATTTTGTCATTCATTTTTGAACGATAGGCATTAAAATCTTCAATAATATTGGCCATAATTTAATTTTTCATTCAATGTTTCCAATTAAAGTAGTTTGGGTGCAACTGTTGATTTTTACATTTACAAAATCCCCTTTTTTAAAATTGTATTTGGGAAATACCACTACTTTGTTTTCTGAGGTGCGGCCAAAAAGTTGCTGGTCCGATTTTTTTGAAAAGCCTTCCACAAGCACTTCAAACACGTTGCCGATATCTTTTTGGTTACTTTCCAGTGAAAGCCTGTTTTGAAGTTGAATCACTTCGTTTAACCGACTTTTTTTGGTCTCTTCCGGCACATCATCTTTCAGTTTTTTTGCGGCGTAAGTGCCGGGCCTTTCCGAGTACTTAAACATGAAAGCCATATCGAATTTCACCTCTTCCATCAGCGACAGTGTTTGGGCGTGATCCTCTTCGGTTTCACTGCAAAAACCGGTAAATACATCGGTAGATAATCCGCAACCGGGCAAAATGGTTTTAATGGCCCGAATACGGTCGAGGTACCATTCGCGATCGTATTTACGGTTCATCAGTTTCAAAATGCGCGAACTTCCCGACTGCACCGGTAAATGAATGTGTTTGCAAATGTTGGGGTACTGCGCCATTATGTGCAGCACTTTGTCCGACATATCTTTGGGGTGCGAAGTGGTAAAACGAATCCGCATTTCAGGATCGATTTCAGCAACCATTTCCAGTAAATCCCAAAAGCGCACCGGTTTTCGTTCTCCCCCGGGCAGCCACTTGAAAGAATTAACGTTTTGCCCGAGCAGGGTTACTTCCTTATAGTTTTTTGCTGAAAGGTCTTTTACTTCATTTAAAATATCCTGTGGGTCGCGGCTGCGTTCACGTCCGCGTGTGTATGGGACAATACAGTAGGTGCAAAAATTATTGCATCCGCGGGTAATGCTCACAAATCCTGAAAGCGCTTTGTCTCCCAGGCGCACGGGGGTTATTTCGTCGTAGGTTTCAATGGTCGATAATTCCGTGTTGAGAGCCTTTTCTCCGCGTTCCACCTTTTCGATTAAATAGGGGAGGTCGCGGTAGGCATCGGGGCCGGCCACCAAATCAACCACACCTTTCTCCAGAAATTCATTACCAACCCGTTCGGCCATGCAACCGAGTACTCCAACCACCAGCTTTTTATTTTTCTTTTTGATGGCGTTGTAATGGTTCAGCCTGCCCCAAATGCGTTGTTCGGCATTATCGCGAACCGAGCAGGTATTCAGGAAAACAGCATCGGCTTCCTCGGGCGATTTTACCAGCTGGTAATGCCTTTCCTGCAAAATGGCAGCCACCACTTCGCTGTCGGCCACGTTCATCTGGCACCCGTAGGTTTCTATGTATAATTTTTTGT
>JBNJGR010000102.1:0-9425 GCA_051747885.1 Bacteroidota bacterium
CAGAAACCACCTGCACTTTCAGGTTGTCATTTTCTGACAGAAGTTTGGCGCCGTCAACGAGTGACGATACCTCAGAACCGTTGGCTACCAACACAACATCGGGTTTTGTATTAGGTTTCAGCACAATGTAGGCTCCTTTTTCGGTTTGCAGTGCCGATTGATACGGATCACCACTGGCAGGAATGTTTTCAATATTCTGACGCGACAGAATTAATGCAGTAGGAGTAGATGTATTTTCAACAGCCATTTTCCATGCCACTGTAGTTTCGTTTCCATCGGCCGGGCGCAGCACCAGCATGCTGTTTTCGCCACTGTGGTTTTTAAGTTTTTCCAACAGCCTGATTTGGGCTTCCTGCTCAACCGGCTGGTGAGTAGGACCATCTTCACCTACCCTGAATGCATCGTGTGTCCAAACGTATTTTACCGGAAGTTCCATGAGTGCAGCAAGGCGCACGGCTGGTTTCATATAATCGGAAAATACGAAGAACGTTCCGCAAACCGGGATAACACCGCCGTGCAATGCCATTCCGTTGGCAAGGCAGGCCATGGTGAGTTCACTCACACCAATTTGAAGGAACGAACCACTGAAATCGCCTTTTTGCAATGGCTGGGTTTTTTTCAGGAACCCGTCGGTTTTGTCGGAATTGGAAAGGTCGGCCGAAGCCACAATCAGGTTTTCAACTTTGCCTGCCATCGCAGCAAGTACAGCTCCTGAAGCCCCGCGGGTGGCTACGTTTTCTTTTTGCTCTACTGAAGAAAAATCAAATTGAGGTGCTTCATCAGCGAAGAATTTTTTCAGCTTGTGGGCCAGTTCAGGATTTTCCTTTTCCCATTTTGCCTGCCGGGATTTTTTATCAGCTGCGGCTTTTATCAGTTCTTCGTTTCGTTTGTTGTAAAATTCTTTCACCTCATCAAAAATCTGAAACGGATTTTCGGGATCGCCACCCAGGTTTTCAATGGTTTTTTCAAATGATCCACCTGCTTTCGACAGCGGCATTCCGTGGGTTGAAGTCTGGCTTTCGAACGAGCTGCCATCTTCAGTAACAGCTCCTTTTCCCATAACTGTTTCACCAATGATGAGTGTGGGTTTTTGTGTTTCGGCATTGGCTTTTTTCAGGGCTTCCCTGATTTGGTCCTGGTTATTGCCGTCAATTGTAAGTACATTCCATCCCCAGGCTTCGTATTTTTTTGCTGTATCTTCAGCCGTAACCACCTCTGTTTTTGTGGAGAGCTGAATTTTATTTGAGTCGTAAAACATGATGAGGTTTCCGAGGCCCAGGTACCCTGCAATCCGCCCGGCACCCTGCGACACCTCTTCCTGAATTCCGCCATCGGATATGAAAGTGTAAATTTTGTGTGCCATCCAGTCGCCAAAGCGGGTGGTCAAGAACCGTTCAGTAATGGCAGCACCAACAGCCATGGAGTGACCTTGCCCCAGAGGACCTGAAGTGTTTTCAATTCCCCTTGCCACATCTTTTTCAGGATGGCCCGGTGTTACGCTTCCCCATTGCCTGAAGTTCTTCAGATCATCCATGCCAAATGTTCCGGCCATGGAAAGCACGGAATAAAGCATAGGCGACATGTGTCCCGGGTCGAGAAAAAACCGGTCTCGGTTGGGCCATTCCATATCCGACGGATCGTAATTTAAAAATTCGGAGAAAAGGACGTGGATATAATCAGCACCTCCCATTGCACCACCAGGGTGACCCGATTTGGCTTTTTCGACCATTGCGGCCGAAAGAATGCGGATGTTATCAGCTGCTTTTTTGTCAATTTGATTACTCATGTTGTTATTATTTTAGTTTTTATTCTGTAACTGAGGTTCAGCCCAAAAATAACAAAAAAAGAGGAACCCGCAGGCTCCTCTTGTTCAGTGTTAAAATATTCTTATTCCTGAATTATTCTTACCATAAAAACTCCTTCAATTGATTTTAGTTTGGAAATAAGCTGTTCATCAATTTTGGAGCGGGTTACATCAATAATATTGTAAGCAATGTTATCACGCTTTTTATTGAGCATGTTATCAATGTTTAACCCTTCGGAGGCCAGGACACTCGAAATCTGGCTAACCATGTTGGGGATATTTTTGTTGGCAATTAATATTCTGGCACCGTCGTTTCTCTCCATAAATGCCTCGGGAAAATTAACCGAGTTTTTTATGTTTCCGTCTTCGATAAAATCTTTTAACTGGTTTACCGCCATAACGGCGCAATTTGTTTCCGACTCTTTTGTTGAAGCGCCAAGGTGCGGAATGGCAATGACTTTGTCCATTTTCAGGGTTTCTTCGTTGGGAAAATCGGTAACATAACGTGAAACTTTTCCTGCAGCAATGGCTTCTTTTAAATCGCTCCGGTTTACCAGTCCGCCGCGTGCAAAATTGAGCAGGCGCACGCCGTCTTTCATCATGCTGAATTTTTCTTTGTTGATGTAACCTTCCGTTTCAGGAGTGAGCGGAATATTCAGTGTAACATAGTCGGCCTGTGCCAGTATTGGCTGAATGCCTTCCACCCAGGTTACCTGGTTGCTAAGTTTCAGGGCCTGTTGAACTTTCATATATGGATCGTAACCAATTACGTTCATTCCCAGGGCCTGGGCAGCATTGGCCACGAGCACCCCAATAGCTCCCAACCCGATTACCGCCAGCGTTTTGCCTTTAATCTCCTGTCCTCCGAAATTCTTTTTCCCTTGTTCAATCAATGCCGGTATTTCATCTCCCTTGTCAACCAGCGTTTTGGCCCATGCAGCTCCGTCGATAATATCTCTCGATGAAAGTAAAAGGCCTGCAATTACAAGTTCTTTAACACCATTGGCATTGGCGCCGGGCGTATTGAAAACCACAATTCCTTTTTCGGTGCATTTCTCAACAGGGATGTTATTTACCCCGGCACCGGCCCGGGCAATAGCTTTCAGCGAGGAAGGAAGCTCCAGGTCGTGCATTTTAAAACTGCGAAGTACAATGGCATCAGGGTTGGGAATCTCGCTTGCAATTTCATATTTATCGAGGGGAAACAAACCAAGTCCGTCGGGATCAATTTTGTTTAACGTATTAATTTTGAACATATGTATATGATTTTTTGTGTTGAAAATTTCTTGATTTGCTAAGGAACAAATATCATTAATTTATACCAAGAAGTTCAAAGGAAAGCGGTAAGATTTCAATATAAAATTAACATTAAGTTGTTCAAATTGAATTATC
Source organism: Bacteroidota bacterium (assembly GCA_051747885.1). Lineage (GTDB taxonomy): Bacteria > Bacteroidota > Bacteroidia > Bacteroidales > Prolixibacteraceae > Tangfeifania. The sequence continues at coordinate 3,197 of JBNJGR010000102.1, forward strand.
GCCATTTTCTTTCTGAACGTTTTTCCTTATTCAGATTATCGAAATATTTTAGGGCTGCCCGCCTTACATGGGGTGAAAGCAGCAGTGCAGAAATAACCGTTGGGAAAGCCATCAGAGCAAAAGCAATATCGATGAGGCCGATAATTACGCGCAGCTGTGAAACGGCTCCAATGATGATTGCCAACACAAAAATGTAGTTGTAAATGTGCTGGTATTTGGCTCCTGCAATAAAACCAAGGCATTTGGCTCCATAATAAGGAAATGCAAACAGCGTTGACATGGCAAAAAAGGTTACTGCAGCGGTTAAAATGTATTTTCCGTAAACAGGAATGGCAGAATCGAAAGCATGCGCTGTAAGTGTAATCCCGTCGGCTGAACTTTCAATCCATGAATCAGTAACAATAATGGCAAGAGCAGTCATTGTGCAGATAATGAGCGTATCGATAATCGGGCCGAGCATGGCCACAAGTCCTTCGCGGATGGGTTCGCTGGTTTTGGCAGCACCGTGGGCCATAGGAGCAGTGCCCAGTCCGGCTTCGTTGGAAAAGGCAGCCCTTCTGACTCCGGTAATAATAATTGCACCAAGGGAACCGCCCAGCACGGCATTTCCTGTAAACGCATCGCGGAAAATGGTTTTAAACGCCGGAATTATTAAACCAGTATTCGAAAAAATAATAAACAAAACTGTAATGACATAAACGACTATCATCAACGGAACTACTCTCCCGGTGACGTTTCCTATGCGTTTGATTCCTCCAATCACCACAATTCCCACAAATGTCGAGATGACGATTCCGGTGATCAAATCAGACTGAAAGCCGCCGCTGCCAATATTGTTGGGCAGGAGTAGGGTGTCGCGTATCATTTGTGTGAGCTGGTTGGCCTGGAAAAGGGGAGAGACTCCAATCATTCCCACAACCGAGAAAAATACCGCCAGTGGCCGCCAGTTTTTCCCCAGCCCCTCGGTGATAAAATACATCGGCCCACCCTGAATTTCTCCTGAAGAATCTTTTCCGCGAAACATAACTGCCAGGGTGCAGGTGAAAAACTTGGTTGAAATACCGAGCAATGCCGAAACCCACATCCAGAAAACAGCGCCCGGCCCGCCCATGGTAATCGCCACTGCTACGCCGCTTACATTTCCCATTCCCACTGTTCCGGCAAGTGCAGTTGAAAGTGCCTGATAGTGACGTAACTGACCTGGTTCATTTGGGTCGTCGTATTTGCCGGTTAAAATTTGCAGTGCGTGCCCCAGGTAACGTAACGGAGCCAGACGGGAGTAAACCAGAAAATAGAACCCACCACCCAGCAGCAGCAGGAGTACAGGAACGCCCCAAATAAAATCTGCGGCATTTATAATGAATTGGCCTGTTTTTTCAAACATCAGGTTTAGTATGAAATTCCCGGATTTTTTCCAGTGTAAAGGAATTCTTTACTTCAGCCGCACTTTGGCAAATACCGGTAAATGATCCGAGGGAAACCGTTTGTCTTTGATTTCGCTCAAGGCAGCATATTTTAAAACTTCGATGTCTCCTTTCACAAAAATGTAATCAATCCGGCGGCTGCTTAAATCAGCGTTTATGTCGAACCCGTTGTAGGTGCCTGCCGGCCCGTAGGGAGGTTCTTTTGTTATATCACGGCTGTCATCCAGGTAATCCTTGAGCATTTCAATCGGTTTCTGGTCGGGCGTAAGGTTAAAATCGCCGGTTACGATTACCGGGGTGTTGGAAGGTACCATTTTCTGTATTTTTTCGCGAATCAGGATGGCTGAATTTTTCCGGGCTTCAACTCCCACGTGATCGAAATGCGTATTGAATACCATAAATTCTTTTCCTGTTTCTGTTGATTTTAAAATTCCCCAGGTTACAATCCGGTTAAGTGCTGCATCCCAGCCGGTGCTTGGCTTTTCAGGCGTTTCCGAAAGCCAGAAAGTGCCGTGGTCCAGCAACTCGAATTTCGCTTTTTGATAGAAAATAGGAGAGAATTCGCCCCCTTTTTTGCCATCGTCGCGGCCAACGCCAAACCATTCGTATCCGGGCATTTCATTTTCAACATCTAAAATCTGGCCGTGGAGAGCTTCCTGCAAACCAAAAATGTCAGCTTCATGAAATTTTAATAATCCGGTGACCATTTCAATCCGGTTAGGCCATGCGTTTTCTCCGTCATTTTGGGTATTGTACCTGATATTGAAAGAAACGATGTTCATTTGTTGCGAAAGTAAAACTGTTGGAATTAAAAGCAGAAAGATAAAGATTGTTTTTTTCATTGTTCACAGAAATTAAATTGTTCATATTCCGGTTTTTGCTGAATTCCCTGTACAACTGTGTGACGGTTTTCAGCGGTGCCGCTAAGCACAAAGTTATAACAAAAATTTACGATTTCATTAAAATAGTCACTCATGGGATTTCCTGCTATTTCGTGTCCGCCTCCGCAGGTAGTGTGCAACCAGTGAGGTGTTTCAAACTGCGCCAGTTTTTTTGCAATGGTATGCGAACCGTGCAGAATAATGTACCCCGGCTCATTGGGATTGCAGTAATGATGGGGTGCTGAGACATAAGGCACCAGGTTGTCGTCGGTGCCGTGAAAAAGTAGCGACGGAACGGCCGAGTCCTCAAAAATGATTGAAGTGTCAGGAATTGCACCGGCCATACCAATTACACCGGCATAATCAACGGGGCCTGATTCGAGACCGTAACAAAAAGGTGGCTGGTAAGCTGTAATAAGAGCCGCTTCTGCTCCGGCACTGCTTCCGGCAAGTATTATTTTTTGCGGATCAATCCCAAACTGATGTCTGTTTTGTATGAGGTAATAAGTTGCATCCTGAATATCTTCCATAGCTGCATAGAACGTATTAAGTTTTTCACTGACCGGGCAGTTGCAGCCAAAGCCGCCTTCTTTTTCTTTCCGTGTCAGCCGGTACGAAATGGATGCCGTTACGTAGCCAAGTTCTGCAAGGCGGCTACAAAATTTTACGTTCGCTTCGTGGTCCCGTTCACCTTCCTGAAAACCACCTCCGTGAATGTACATAATTACAGGCCGCTCAATTTCCGGATCGTTCACCGGCATGTAAATATCCATGTCGAGGTTTTGTCCGTCTTTTGAAATGTAAGTGTGGGTTTCTGTTGCTATTTCATCGGTAATTGAAGCGAGGTACCGTCCCTGGGCAAAGGCTGAAAAAGTTATTCCCCAGAAGAGCATTAACATTGACGTAAATTTCATCTCATTAAAATTGTTTATTTCATTTGTATTCGATGTAACTCTCAATGAAACGAAGTTCGGCCTTAAAGCCAATTTTAATTCTTCTTGCTATTGAATTTGAAGAATGGAAATTCATGCTCGTTTCATAGCGGCGAAAATTTTGCCGAATATAAGGAAATAATCAAAAAAAAGGGACCCGACTCTTCGGATCCCTCTGTACAAATGCCCTTTTTAAAACCAGATAAATCAATTACGATTAAGTAATTTAAAGTTTATCTTCCCTAAAATTTTTAACTGAACTACAGTGTCAGAATTTGCAAGAACTGATCCTGTTTTGGTAAATTGTTTATTTTCAGTGATTTGTTGTTTGGGGTGTGATTTCCTATTTTTTCAAAATGGGAAAAATTTTTTGATTTGGGATAGTTTGTCATTTAATCGAAGAAAACTAAAAGAGGAAAAATGGTGATCAAAAAAAATCCGGCACCTGAGTGGCACCGGATTTTTTTGAAAAATGATTTATATTAATAATGTTTTCGTTTTGTGTACTTTGTATGCAACAGGTGATGTGATTTTTCACCCAGTGGTTCAATCAGGAAATCTTTATAAAGCTTTTGTATTTCCGGATTTTCATGCGATTTCCGGAGGGGCAGGTCACCATCTTCGGCATAAATGGCTTCGGTGCGTTTTTTCCTGATTTCCGGATTGGTAGGAATTGGTTGTCCGCCACCACCGAGGCATCCGCCCGGGCATGCCATAATTTCAATAAAATGGAAATCGGCTTCACCCGCTTTTATTGCATCCATTACTTTTTTGGCATTTACCAGTCCGTGGGCTACTGCGCATTTCAGTTCCACACCATCGAGGAACGCCCATTCCTTGAGCGGCTTTTCAATTTTTATGGTGGCTTTCCGCACACCTTCCAGTCCTCTCACCGGCATAATGTTCAGGTTTTCGAATGGCACATCGCGGCCTGTAACCAGCTCGTAGGCTGTCCGTAATGCGGCTTCCATAACGCCTCCGGTTGCACCGAAAATTACACCTGCACCGGTTGATTCTCCCATCAGGCGGTCGAATTTTGCAGGTGCCAGTTTTTCGAAGTCCAGTCCAGCCTGTTTGATTAAAATAGCCAGTTCGCGCGTAGTTAAAACATAATCCACATCGCGGTAACCGCTGTCGTGCATCTCCGGCCGGTTGGCTTCAAATTTTTTGGCCGTGCAGGGCATAATGGAGACTGAAACGATATTTTCGGGTTCAATGTTCCGCGCTTTGGCATAGTAGGTTTTTGCCAGTGCCCCGAACATTTGCTGCGGCGATTTGCATGTTGATAAATTATCGAGGTATTCCGGGTACAAATGTTCGATGTATTTAATCCATCCCGGCGAGCAGGAAGTGGCCATCGGAAGTTTTACATCTTTATCTTTATCAACCAGCGCTTTTTTGAGGCGCGACAGCAGTTCGTTGCCTTCTTCTATGATAGTAAGGTCGGCTGTGAAATCGGTATCGAGAACTGAATTAAACCCTAACCGTTTAAGGGCAGCAGCCATTTTGCCGGTTACTCTTTCGCCTGGTTTCATTCCTAGTTCTTCTCCCAATCCTACGCGTACCGCCGGTGCTGTTTGAACTACCACATGTTTTGTCGGGTCAGCAATGGCTTCCCAAACTTCTTCAATGTAATTTTTTTCAACAAGCGCACCGGTGGGGCAGTGGTTAACGCATTGTCCGCAATTGGTACAAACCACATCGTTCATCGGTTTTTCGAAGAAGGTGGCTATTTTCATTTTGTCGCCCTTGTAGGCTACGGTAAGTGCATTCACACCCTGAAGTTCAGAGCAGGTTCTTACACAACGCTGGCAGCGAATACATTTACTGTCGTCTTTCATTATCGACGGCGAAAACATATCGATAGTGTAGTTTTTCATGGGTGCCAGCTCCAGGAAGTCCTGGGTCATGATTTTATATTCCGAAGCCAGTTCCTGCAGTTCGCAGCTTCCGTTGCGGTAACATTTTGTGCAGTCGGCGTTGTGTTCTGAAAGCAACAGTTCAATAATGTGTTTTCTTGAATTTCGAACCTTCAGGCTGTTGGTTAATATTTCCATCCCGTCTTCGCAAGGAGTTGCGCAGGCTGCCGATAGTCTTTTCTGCCCTACTACCTCAACCACGCAAACCCGGCAGTTGCCTGCAACACAAAGGTCTTTATGATAACACAATGTTGGAATGCGCACGCCCTGTTCCTCGGCTGCCTCAAGAATCGTTTTCCCTTTTTTTACGTCAACAGGATAACCGTTGATTGTTATATTGATATTTTTTGCCATTTTTTTCTGATTTTCAATTTTAATAAATCATCTCTTCCCTGAAATTCTCAACAATAGAAGAGAAAGAATTTGCAACAGATTGTCCTAATCCACACTTGGCCGTGTACTGCATGGTTTCAGTCAGTCTCAAAAGCTTTTCGAGATAAGAAGCTGGCTTTTCACCGCGTTTTACGGCTTTAATTCCTAGCAGCAACTGCTGGCAACCCACCCGGCACGGGGTGCATTGTCCGCACGACTCTTCCCTGAAAAACTCGAGGTAATTGTCGAGTACGTTGAACATGGAGCGTGAACTGTTGAAAAGCATCATGGAACCACCGGTTGGCAGCGAAATACCAACAAGTTTCCCCTGGTATCCGATTGCCGTATCGTTAAATTTTTTGCGTGGCACCAGAAAACCCGATGCGCCGCCTACCTGAACAGCTTTGGTATCACCGTCGCCAAATTCATACACGAAATCCTGCAGGCTCATCCCCAGCTCGAGTTCGTAGATTCCCGGCTTGGGCGTGTCGCCCGAAACAGAGAACAGTTTTGTTCCGCGCGAGTACTGTACTCCAAGGTCGTAGAATTTTTTTGCACCATATTCAAAAATAGTAAAGGTGTGCACCAGGGTTTCTACGTTGTTTATAACCGTTGGGCCATCCATGTACCCCGCCTGGGTTGGGAATGGCGGCTTGTTTCGTGGCTCGCCACGCCTGCCTTCCATCGATTCCATCAGGGCG
>JBNJGR010000103.1:0-9216 GCA_051747885.1 Bacteroidota bacterium
CCGGTAATTGCCTTGATACTTATCTACACATTTGTCAAACTCATACCTCGATACAAAGTCGAGTACCTGTGATAAAATTGTTCTGCCTGAATTCATCTGACAAAACTGCCAGAAAAACACAGAACTCAATTTCAAATCGAAAAATATTTCAAAGAACCTTTACACCTTTATTCTTAACACTTCTGGCGGTTTTGTATTATCTTTAACCGGACAGTAGTGATAATAAATATTTATTGAATTAGGCGTTTCGAAAATATTGTGCAATTGTTATTATATGCCAAATCTGATGCCAGAGGCATCAAATGTTTATAGAAAAAATGTATGCATTGGAGTTCGACCCTGGCCAGGGTCGTATTCTTCGATTCCCTCAATGTACTATAAACATTTAAATCCGCTGGATTTAATAAAAGGATTTCACATTATAATCTAACCTGTATTATTCATGCGTTTAGTTTAATACAGATGCGCGGCATCGGAACATGCCGACATAGTTGTCTATTTCAAACGTTTCGTAACGAAGCAGGTGCGTTGAAATAAACGCACTCGTAAAAAATAGAAAACTTAGTTTTTTACTCGAATAGCTACATTGTATTGTTATACTGACAGTTAGCTTTCTTTTCTGTTTTTTTATAAATAATGCTGGCTATGTGCCTAATTCAAAATATTTATATACATGAGGCAGTCAATATTGATTTAATTTATCTTTGGGGCATATTTTTGTAAAACCTATAAAGGTATGACTTTGGATAAAAAAAGTAAAATAATGCTGTTTCCCAAAATCGGGAAATTTATAATCATCTTCTTTTCAATTGCTTTTTTGATAGCTGCCGGCCGTGCGTATCAGCTATACAGGTATGTTTTTGAGGAGAATGTAAAAAACGAACGAGCGGTAATTATTCCCGAAAATGCTTCGTTCGATGCTGTTATCGATACCCTGCAAACCCACGACATACTGGAAAACTACAAAGCCTTCAGGTGGGTTTCGAAAAAGAAAAAATACAGCGACGCCATTAAACCGGGCCGCTACCTTTTCAGGAAAGGCCAGAATACCAACCAAATTGTGAATATGTTGCGCAGCGGCACCCAGGAACCACTGGAACTAACTTTTAACAATGTTCATTTCAAGGAAGAACTGGCCGGAAAAGTGAGCCGTTACATCCGGGCGGATTCCGTTTCAATCTTAAACCTGTTTTACGACACCCTGAAAATAGAAGAGTGGGGATTTACACCTGAAACATTCAAAGCCATGTTTATTCCCAACACTTATGAGTTTTACTGGACAACTTCGGCCACTGAGTTTGCGCAACGCATGAAAAAGGAATACGATCGTTTCTGGGACCCCGGAAGGAGGGAAAAAGCAGCAGAAATTGGGTTGTCGCCGGTGGAAGTTTCCATTCTGGCGTCTATTGTACAGGCAGAAACCGCGAAGGCAGAGGAATTTGAACGGGTGGCCGGTTTGTATATTAACCGGTTACAAAAAGGAGTTGCCCTGCAGGCCGACCCGACCGTGAAATTTGCAGTTGGTGATTTCTCACTGCGAAGGATCCTGAACAAACACCTCGAAATTGATTCGCCATACAATACCTACAAACATGCCGGGCTTCCCCCCGGCCCCATCACTTTTCCGGAAATTGCTTCGCTGGAAGCCGTACTCAATTACGAAGACCATAACTATATGTACATGACCGCCCGTGAGGATTTTTCAGGCTACCACAATTTTGCTGTTACACTTTCGGAACACAACCGTAATGCGGCCAGGTACAGGCGTGCCCTCGACGAACGAAAAATCTGGAAATAATACAGAAAAGCAAATTATTCTTCAGCAACTTCGTCGGGTTCCAAAAACTCATTACTGTTGGCCAGCTCCCAGGTATTGAGAAACCCGATCTTTATAATGTTTGTCATTTTCTCCCAGTTAATTTTGCTCAGTTCATCCGAAGGCAAATGGTAATCGGGGTGCATGGCGGCCATAAAATAGAATACCGGAATATTTTCCTGCGCAAAAGGCGCGTGGTCGCTGCCTCCGGTGGGGCGTTCCGATGGTCTGAACCTGACATCGAGGTTAATGGCATACTCGTCGAGGTTTCGCTCCGTCAACTTCTGAATACCCGAATTTGCTTCGGTATAAACCATTGAGGCCTGGTTTTTCAGCGAATCGTCCTCCGAGTCACGGGCAATCATATCGTAGTTCAGGTTTAATACAATATTCATTTCGTTCTCCATGGCATTTTTTACAAAATAACGCGAGCCCCACAACCCTTTTTCTTCGCCGGTCCATGCGGCAAATAGTATTGATTTTTCAGGTTTTTTCCCAGTTGCTTTAAAAGCCCTGGCAATGGTCATAACTCCCACAGTTCCCGAGGCATTATCATCGGCGCCGTTCCAAATCCAGCCGTTCCATTTACCCACATGATCGTAATGGCCCCCCACAACTATGAATTCATCTTTGTTCTCACCTTCAATATACCCCAAAACATTTCTGGCCTTAATAATTTTTGAATCAACCGAAAGGTTAAACGAAACCGATTTCCCGGCAAGCAGTTGTGAAGCAGGTTTCATCTCCTGTGCTGCCCGCTCATTAAATTGTTCCGGGTCAATTCCGCTTCCTTCAAGCAAATGACTGGCTGCACGACTACTAAGGTTGAAGACAGGAACCTGCGGGTTAAGTTCATCGCCCGGAAGTATGGTACGTGTATCGTAGTAACTACGCAAAGGTTCATCGGCTTCGTAATAATCGCCTTTTACCGGATAAATGCGGTTTTGCGCCCACATCGTTTCCGGACGACTTCCCTGCGATAGCTGTATGATGGCTGCAGCTCCCATTTCTTCAAGCTGCTCTCTTTTGTTCCGTTCCAGGTAGTAGCGGGCATACCTGCCCGATGGGGCAAATTTTTCGTAGGCTGCCGAAGTAGTATCTTTATGTCCCGGAAAACCACTCAAAATAACCACAACTTTTCCTTTTACATCCACATTGGCTAAATCGTTGTAATTTTCGTCATTGTCTTTAAACCCGTAGCCGGCAAAAACCAGCGGGGCATTTACCGACTGCCCCACACTACCGACCTGCACATCGAAATCAGTTTTATAGTTAAAAGTAACTGCACGCTCTGCTCCATTATGTTTACTTATAACAGCAAAAGTTTGTTCGTCACCCGGGGAATATTCCATCAGGCTGAAATTTTGGAAATAACTTTTGTATGAAAACGGTTCTTCGCCACGCATCCGCTCTGCGCGTGAGGGAATCACCATCTCGGTATCGCCAAAAGGTTCAATTCCATAAACTTTAAACATAGAGGCGATATAATCTGCCGCCATGTAGGCCCCTTTTGTGCCAACGGCCCTTCCTTCGGTCCAGTCGGATGCAAGAAATTCAAGCTGTCCTTTCACTGCCTGTTCTGTAATGGCCTCAAGCCCTTTATCTACTTCTCCCTGGGAATAAACTGTTACTGTTGCTGCAACCAAGAACAAAACGAATGATAACTTTTTCATGAAAAACAAAATTTTAATTCAGGCTTAAAAATATACATTTTATTGTAAAATGCTTTTGTAAAACATATTCAAAAGAGTGCTTTTCACGTAACTTTCAATGAATTTATAAAGTATCAGTAATAAACTGAAAATCGTAAAATATTTGAAAGATGAAATCAGAAAAAACAATTAAAGTCTGTGGCTCCATAACCAAGAAAGAATCGCTGGTCAGGATAAAGAACAACACACTTGAACATACTTATGTAGCAGAAGCGAACTTACCATATGCTAATTATTACGGACGAGTTCCCGAAACGCTTCAGCCCAATTCCCTCTTCCTTTTTACCGACAGATGTTACACACTTGAAGAAGCGCTTCGTTTCACCCAGAATATTGATATTTGTGAACGCAACAGGGTAAATACTGCCAGTGCTTTCATCCAGTTTAAAACCCACAGCTATCCGGCCATCCGCATCCGTAATTTCCCCGACTACGAGCACCTGAAAATGCTCCAGGAATGTTTCCTGAAACTGGGAATGAAATTCGCCCGGAAAGTAAGTATGGAACCCGAAGCACTGGTTACGGTCAATAAATGTTTTACCCTTGAGAAAAAAGAGGAAGGAATCTACTTTGACAAAGAACTCCCAAACGAAGGGTATATCACCGTGGGAAAACGACTGGACTATGAAAGTTTCGACAGGTTGATGCACGATGTTTGGAACAATGGCAATTGTAAAATTTTTGACGGCGCCATGGGCGGATTTTTAATTGATAACCATGTTACCGACATGATACGTGTTTATTCAAAGCATATTGACGTTAAACTGCTTAAATGCATCAAAAAAGAAGTTGACAAGCAAATGCTGTCTTATTAATTGGATTTTAAAGATTAACCTCTATCACCGTCCTTTAGAGCGGTGAAAAAATTATGTAATCCAATATTATGTGCTTGCAAAACCAAAGTTTTACTGCTATTTTTATGAACGGATAAAATCGAACTTAAATTAACATAAACGATGAAGAGCAACAGAAGAAACTTTATACGCAACTCTGCCCTGGCACTGGCTGGTGCAGGAATTGCAGGAACAAGCGTGCAGGCACAAAATCAGAAAAAAGCAGCAGAGAAAAAAATTGAGCGAAACCCAATTGGTGTTTCTACCTATTCGTTTTGGCAATTTAACGGCCCCAAAGAAAATGCCCCCATTGAAGACTGCATAGAAAAAGCAGCCCAAATGGGATTCGACGGCATCGAGTTTTTACTGGTTCAAATGCAGTCGGAAGAAAACAGCTACCTGCAAAAACTGAAACGCCAGGCTTTTCATGCCGGCCTTGATATAATGGGCTTTTCCACCCACCAGGGGTTTGTTTTTCCCGAAAAAGAAAAACGGCAGTCGGAAGTTGAAAAAACAATCCACCAGATTGAACTGGCCTACAAGCTGGGAATACCCACCATGCGCCTGAACACCGGACGCTGGGGCACAAGCGGTAATTTTGATGAATTGATGGACAACAAAGGAATTGAACCGGTTTTGGAAGGCTACACCGAAGACGAAGGTTTTAAATGGGTGATTGATGCCATTGAACAATGCATTCCCGCCGCCGAAAAATGTGGCGTGGTGCTGGGCCTCGAAAATCACTGGGGACTGGGCCGCACAGCCGAGGGGGTATTGCGCATCGTAAATGTCATTGATTCACCGTGGCTGCAAATCACATCCGACACCGGAAACTTCCTTGAACGCCAGTACGAACAACTGGAAATGATGGCCCCGAAAACATTTCTCATTCAGGCAAAAACCTATTTTGGCGGAGGCAAATGGTACACACTCAACATCGATTACCCTCGGGTAGCCGAAATTTTCAGAAAAGTGAATTACCGGGGATATGTTTCGGTTGAATTTGAGGGCGAGGAAGACCCGATGACAGCCGTGCCCAAAAGCCTGGAAATAATTCGGGATGCTTTTACCCGGGAGGTTTAACAAACAGGTAAAGTTAACTACACAGTTTTAAATTTGTGCCCGCATTCTCGGCACTCAAACTGACTTTTATTTAAAAGTTTCTGAGGGTTGGGTGCCGTGAATGTTAATGCACTACTAATAAACATAAAAAAGAGTTTAATGCGCGTTCCGAAATCCATTTTCAAACCTACATTTTGCGAGTGGCATTCAGGACATTTAACCAGAGTTGCCGGAGTATCCGTCTCTCCTGTTTCAATCATAATATTTCTGGCATGGTCAACTTTATCTTCAGGCACCTGCAACTCTACCAGAAAGGAGGGGATGTGATTTAAAATCTGGGTGGTGAGTTCATTTTTCAGGTGGCACTCAATTCCTTCCGACTCCAGCCGGCTTTTCAGCACAATCAAATCATTTTGATAGTGCGATTCTTTAATTGTTACAAATTTCATCTCATTCTTTTTTTAGGTAATCTTTCGTTTTCAGTCTAATCTGCTTCAGCTGCCACAGGGTTTGCGCCATTCTGATCTTTTTCTTTCCGGGTGGCAATTAACGACACGGCCATAATAATACCGGTTGCAATAATTACTACAAACAACACCCCGCTCTCAAAACCTTCGCGCCGGAGTGATTCGGGAATAGCAAAAAACAACAGAATAGAAATCAGCCCGCGCGGGGCAATAAAAACCTGTGAGGCAATGTTCCTTTTTTCGAAAATATAATAGAGCAGAAACCGTAACAGATAGGACACCAGCAAAAATATTCCGCTGATGAGCCACACGTAACTGCTGAGCAAAGTTTCCAAAGGCAAAGTCATTCCAAAAACCACGAAAAAAAGTGTGCGTACCAAAAACGATGTTTCATTGATAATCATATTGAATTCATTGAAAACACTCTTTATCCTTTTATCATTTAGCCAGTCATCCAATTGTTTGAACAGGACAACTTTATGGTTCCGAAGCAAAATGCCGAACATCAGAATCATTATCAACGACGAAAGGTGCAACATTTTACCCACTGAATACAGTAATACCAGCACCGACAGAAACAGAAAGAAACGGGCACTCCCTTTTATATTCTGAATGAGATACAGCAACACATAACTCAGAATAACCGAAACGGCAACCGTGATAATGATATTTCCGCCTACAGCAAATACAAGTTCATTCACTCCCTGAATATCAAGGTTTTCAACAATCATGTAAAACACCATTATTCCCAGAATATCGGAAAAAGTACCTTCGTAGGTTAAAAATTCTTTTTTATAACTACTAAGGTTTGTAACACTCGGAATTATAACAGAACTACTTAAAACAGAAAGTGGAATGGCATAAACAACAGCTGAGAGAAATCCTATTTCACTGAAAAAAAGACGGATAAAAAATGATATAGCCAGCGACGTTACAACAAGTGAAATAAATGCAATGGTAAATGATTTCCAGATTACAGGCCATTTATCACGCCTGAGCTCCAAATCGAGTGCAGCTTCCAAAACAATCATTATTAAACCAATTATTCCTAAAATTTCGAGCGGACTGGAAAAATCAAGGTCAAAATCGTAATTTAACAAAATTTTCTGCATCCCTACCCCAAGCGCCATTAGCATTAAAACGCTTGGAATATTGGTTTTTTTCGAAATTATATTAAACAGAAAGGATACAATTACTATTGCACAAATTATGATAATAAATATATATGCATCCATTATTGTCCTTTTAGCTCAAATTATTTAATGCTAAAGTTAACAAAAAGTGTGGGCATTAGTTTTTTCTAAATGTCCCCAAATACTGTTTTGCACCAACTTTAACCCCAAACGAGTTAGATAAATAAAAACTTTATTAAAAAAAAAGCAGCCAATTTTTCATCCGACACTTATTCAGGGTGAGGGAAATAAAGAAAAAATAAGTTCAATTTTTCAATAAATATACCCATCAAGACAAAATGTCTTTGGCTTTTCTCATATCAGATTCGGCAACCTGCAGTTCGGCTAGAGGCGATGGAACAGCATTTGTCAACTGATTGGGCTTTTCATTTCTAATCCGGCAGTCAACTCCAATTGCGTCCAGCCGCCTTTTCAACTCTGTTAATTCTTCTAAATTATCCGCTTTTTTAACTGTAATATAACTCATAATTTTATCTGTTAAATTCCATTTTTGGGTGAACGTTCAACGTACGGTAACCATAAACTGCTATAACCACAAAGCTAATAAACGGCAGAATAAAAGAAAAATTCACAGCGGGCAGCCACCCTACCCTGCCCAAATCAATTATGGCGCCCTGCAACGGAGGCATCAAAGCCCCGCCAACTATGGCCATTACCAACCCCGCAGCACCAAGGGTTGAATCGTCGCCCAAACCTTCGAGGGCAATGCCGTAAATAGTGGGAAACATCAGCGACATGAAAGCGGAAGTGGCAACAAGCAAGTACAAACCTGCCATACCCTGAATGAGAATGACACCGGTTATTGTTATCATACCGCCAATTGCAAAAATCATAAGCAACCTGCGCGAATTGAAATATTTCATCAGTGCTGTACTAATGAAGCGGCTCGACAGGAAAAGAACCATTGCCACAATGTTGTAATTCTGGGCAGTGGCTTTTGGAATTCCAAGATTATCAGCATAATGAATAATAAATGTCCAGCACATTATTTGCACCCCTACATAAAAAACCTGGGCAATAACACCTTCGCGGTACCTTACATTTTTGATAAGTCGTTTGAATGAGTCAACCGCTCTGATGGTGTGGTCGGCATCTTCACGTTTGGGCATTTTCGACAACAAAATTATGATAAACATTAAAATTACAAAAAAACCTAAAATGATATACGGATCACGGATTATTCCCAGGTCGTTGGTGCGGATAGCGGCTTGCTGGGCTTCCGAAAGTGTGGGGAAAATCAAATCGCCGGCAGCATCTCTCCGGTCAGATTCGAGGTGGGTTAAAATAAACTTTGAGGCTACAAACATACCCAGCAACGAACCTAACGGATTAAACGACTGGGCAAGGTTTAGCCGGCGGGTGGCTGTTTCGGGGTCTCCCATAGCCAGAATATACGGATTGGCTGTGGTTTCCAGAAACGCCAGGCCAAAGGTCAGAATGTAGTAAGAAACCAGGAAGAATTCAAAGATTTCGTACTGGGCTGCCGGGAAAAACAGCAGCGCCCCCACAGCATAAAGGGCCAGCCCAACCAATATTCCTTTTTTATAGCTGTAGCGTTTCACAAAAAGTGCCGCCGGAATGGCCATGGTAGCATACCCCCCGTAGAATGCAAACTGCACCAGCGCAGCTCTGGCATTCGATGTTTCCATGATGGTTTGAAAAGCAGCTACCATTGGATTGGTTAAATCGTTGGCAAACCCCCACAGAGCAAACAAGCTGGTAATCAATATAAAAGGCAGTAATACTTTTTTAGAAACGACAGGTTTGTTCGATTGCTTCATGCTATCAGTTTTATCCGGTTTTTTAAAATCCTAAAATGGAAAAAATTTCTCTATTGTTAAATAGTTCTGGCATATTTCCGAAAAATAGTTTTAAAGGAAGTGCTTTTTATTTTCTGCTTTGAGCTGATCAACTATCTTTTTCACATCCTGGGCATTTTCTTTTTTGCAAACCAGGATTGCATTTCCGTCGCGCACAACAATAACATCGTCGAGCCCCACCAGTGCAACCAGGCCTTCATCGGTAAAAACATACGAATTTTTGGCATCCAGAAAAATTGATTCCCCATTTGATGCATTCCCGTTTTCATCCTTCTCTTCTTCCTGGTAAACCGATTCCCAGCTTCCCAAATCA
>JBNJGR010000104.1:0-9165 GCA_051747885.1 Bacteroidota bacterium
CTGCTCAACCTGATTAACCAGTTGCTGGAACTTTCGCATCTGGAATCAGGAAAGCTAAGCCTGAAGGCAAAACCTGTTGCCTTAAACCCGTTTCTGAAAAGTATCGTATTCTCTTTCAGCTCATTGGCCGAGCGAAAACAAATCAATTACCGTTTTCGCTACCCCGACGATAATACCGTAGCCTATATTGATTCCGATAAACTGGAGAAAATCATTGCCAACCTGCTTTCCAATGCTTTTAGGTACACACCATCAGAAGGAGAGGTTGTTTTCACTGCACGGTTTGAAAAACAGGAAGCAGAAGAAAAATACCTGCTCGAAATTTGTGTGGAAGATAGCGGACAGGGGATGTCGGAAGAGGAACAAAGGCACATTTTCGATCGGTTTTACCAGATAGAAACGGCCGGAAGCGACTCGAAAAAAGGAACCGGAATTGGGTTGGCTCTGGTGGCAGAACTGGTTGATTTACACGGAGGCGACATATCGGTTGAAAGCAAACCCGGACAGGGAAGCAGGTTTTTGATAAAGCTGCCGCTGCAAAAAGCAGCATACCAGGAAGTAAATATTTTTAAGAATGAAGAAGAAACACCTGCTGTTCAGGAGACAGAACCCGATTTGCTGGAAGACATTTCTGAAAGTGAAGCGATTACTGAAGAAAAATCGGATGCAAAATCCACTGTACTGATTGTGGAAGATAATGCCGATGTAAGAAGTTTCATTAAAGAAGTGCTGGGTGATGAATATTCAATAGAAGAAGCTGAAAACGGAGTGGAAGCGTTTCATTTGGCTACCGAAGAAATTCCTGATTTGATTATAAGCGATGTGATGATGCCCAAAATGGACGGAATTGAACTGGGTAAAAGACTAAAAGAGGAGGTTTGCACTTCGCATATCCCGCTAATCATTTTAACTGCAAAAGTAAGTGAAAACAGCCAGGTTGAAGGTTTTAATATTGGGGCCGATGCTTACATAACCAAACCTTTCGCGGCCGAGATTCTTAAGGCACGGGTAGCAAACCTGATTGAAAGCAGAAAGAAACTTCGCGAGACATTCAGCCGTAATATCAACCTGGAACCGTCATCGGTTAAAATCAGTTCGGTAGATGAGAAATTTATCCTGAAGGTAAAACAGGTAATGGAAGAACACATGGCTGATCTTTCATTTGGCGTAGATCAGTTTAGCGAAGAAATGAATATGAGCAGGATACAGTTTCATCGTAAGCTAAAAGCACTGACCAATCATACTCCGGCCGAACTGATCCGTACTACCCGAATCAAACGTGCTGCCGAACTGCTTGAAAAAGGGGCAGGCAGTGTAGGCGAGGTTGCATTCATGGTAGGTTTTAATTACTCTTCCTATTTCACCAAATGTTTTCAGAAACAATACGGCAAAAATCCGTCTGAATTTTTAGCTGAAAATTCCACTTCAGAAATCCAGTAGCTGCTGTCCACGGTGTTGGTTGTGTGAGAAGCGGAGTCAGCAAATTCAGATAATAAGGAACCACCTCCCTCCGCCAAAGGCGGAGTACTCCTCCTCTCCGGGAGGAGAAACCCGTGCCATAAATTATTGTTTGTAATTCAAATTAAGATTTTAGAACGAACGTTTTCCCTCCTTCCCAAGGAGGGAGAAGTCCGTTGGCTGACGGACGAGGTGGTTTAATATCCACTTAATAAAAAAAGCCGGTTCGCAATATAATGGAACCGGCTTTCAATATTAAAAATTGTCAGTTAACAACTCATATTATTTAATAAACAAAACTCATATCAAGTTTTTGCTATTCGAGTGAACCGTAAACGGTAATTTCACCCAGGAATGCAAAGAAATTAGGACCTTCGGTGGCCACGTATTTAAAATACCTGGCATTGGGATTCGAAGTCAACCGGTAACTTTGCGGATCATCGGTTGAACTGTCAACTTCAAGTAATCCAAAGTCTTCCCAGTTTTCGCCATCGAGGCTGGTAAGGAATTGAATCTCGGTTTGTCCCCTGTCGTCTCCAGGCCTTCGTACCGTTTCGAAACGACTGATGGTAACTTCCTGCCCCATGTCGATTACAAAATAGTGAGGATACCCTGGCGAACCTCCGGCCCACTGGGTGTGCCAGAAAGTGGAGTAATCATCGTCGAAAACCGCCCGTACCAGGCCATTGGGATCTCCGCCTTCGTTAGGCTCTTCAGTGCTGAAATCAACAACCGACCATTGTGATTTGTCAATCACCTCTTCGGCCAAAGGAGTGATGACAAAACTCTGAACTTCAGAAGTATTGTCCGATTCGTCGGTAACCACTACATCAAAAGTACGCTCATCGGCATTGAGACCCGAAATGTAACCTTTCCCATCCTCGTCAGACGAAAATGTGGAGGAAGTTTTTTCGCCGTCATTTCCTTTGTAGTTTACCTTTACCGACACCGGTTTTCCTGTTTCATTTTCCCATGAAACAATGGCCCCGCCAAAATCTGGTTCCAGTTCAATGGTGCTGCTTACAATTGAAAACGGAGGCTGGAGCGGATTCACCGAAACGTTTACCGGGTCAGAAGGCTGACCGGAATAATTGTAAGCTGTTAAGGTAAAATCGTAGGTATCTGTATTTGCAAATCCGGGAATGGTATCGCCGCTGGCATAACGACTTACTTTTTCGCTGCGTTCAGTGCCTTTCGAGTCGGTGAAATTAATATCCACGTAGTAGAACCCTTCGGTTGAAGGATTAGTCCATGTAAGCATTACCTCGCCGTAACCCGCGTCAACTTCCACATCAGAAACCGAATCGGGCGGGATGCCGGTGCTGTCCTCTTTTTCGCAGGCAGCTAAAAATAATATTAGTACAATTCCTGTAAAATATACTAGTCTATTCATTGTATAAAATCTTTAAGTTCAACAATTAATTATTCTGCCCCCCACAATGCATTCTGGGTTAACTTCGGGTTTTTGTCAATTTCAGCTTGCGGAATTGGCATAAAGTACATTTTATCGTCCCATTCCCGGGTTTCAAAAACGTAGTCTTCATTCCAGAAACCTTCACCTTCGTTTTTATAAATGTCGAACCCATGCTTGTCGCCTCCTTCTTTTTCAGCAACAAGCCACCTGCGGTTATCGAAATAACGGTGTCCCTCAAAAGCAAGTTCTACAGAACGTTCATGGTGAATCAATTCCCTGAGTTTTTCAGTAGAAAGCGGAACTCCTGCTTCAGCATAAGCTGAACGAACATCGGGAACCTGAACGCGTTCGCGCAGTTCGTCCCAGTAGGTAAATACTTCTTCCTGGTTGGCAGGATTTGAACCTGAATTGGCATAATACTCGAAAGCAGCTTCGGTATAATTTAAAAGTAGTTCTGCATACCTGAAAATATTAACCGCATAATCGCCTTTACTGGTTTTATTATCGGTTTTCCCAACAAATTTAATAGCCAGCAAACCGGTAGTAGAAAAGTCGCGGCCTGTTTTGCTTGCATAACCATCAGGCCCTTCGTAAAACGGGCGGTACCAAATATAATCCGTCCAGTTTGAAGTAGTATTGTATGCCCAGCGCGTATCGAAACTTTCTTCTTCGTTCCCCAGCACAGCATAAGAATATTGCCCCGGGAAAAGAATGTTGGTGTAAAACCGCGGGTCACGTTTCATGTACTTTTTGTAAAGCCGAATGGTATTTCCACTTTTTTCATACGTTTCAAAACCTTCAGCCTCCTGGTACCATTCATCGTCCTCCGGCAACAAACCATTGGCCATGAAATATTCATTTACATGCTCAATTGTCGGGCAAACACCGGTGTATCCGCTCCATGAAATTGGCAGAGCGTGTGTCCTGATATTACCGGTTGAGAGGTTTTGTTTGTAGAACACATTCTCGGAACTGGGGTGCCCTCCGCGCGAATAGTTGAATACGTTCCAGTATGCTTCGTACCCGTTAGTTACAGAACTTGAAACGCCGGGTTTGTAAAGCCCCAGGTTAGCTGAGCCACACACCTGAATAGCCTCTGCAGTGATATCCATGGCTTTTTTCCACTTTTCATTATCGAAAGAGGTACTAATCAAATTGTTCCCTTCGTCATCCTGTGGCATCAGGTGCTGATAGCTTTGGCCATCGGGAGCAGTCATTCCGTTATACAGCGGACTGGCAGCATATAGCCACAGCCTTGAACGGAGGAACCATGCAGAAGCCTGGCTTGCGCGGCCGGCACGTTCGGTTGATGATGTGGTGTAAAACAGGTCGAGGTGCTCGATTGCTTTTTCAAGTAAATCATCAATATACGTCACGGATTCGTCGAAACTTGAACGTGGCACACCTTCGGCCATAACTTCGGTTAGAGCATTTCCGTCGTAAACTTGATCGATAATTGGTATCGGACCATATTCCTGTAACAGTAAAAAATAGTAGTACGCTTCCAGAAAATAAGCCTCTCCTCTCCACCAGCGGCGTTCATCATCGGTCAGTTTTTCATCCTGACATTCGTCGAGCCGGCTCAAAAAATACTGGATGGTTCGAATTTGCTTGTAAAAATTTCCCCAGTGGTTATAAATCGATTCAGATTGACTGTATTGCCCGTTATCTTTATAATGTGGTGCATAATTGCTCCAGTTGTAATCGGCTTCGTCAGCAGCCAATCCCGGGTTATCATTAAATTCAATTGTTGAATAATGATATGAGTATGCCTGTGTGAGCACTTTAATTACATCGTCTTTCGACTCAAACAGGTTGGCCTCGCTCAGTTTTTCTTCCGGTACCTGATCCAAATAATCAGTACAGCTTCCCCAGGCAAAAAGCAGGGTAAACAAAGCGGTAATTTTTGTGATATTTTTTCTAACTAATTTCATATTTCTTAAAATTTAATTTCAACACCTGCATTAATAACTTTCTGGATGGGATAATACATACCGGTTGAACTTTTTGATTCGGGATCCCACCATTTAAAGGGTGAATAGGTAAACAGATTTAAACCATTCACATAAACACGTGCATTGTCGATATTATATTTTCCCAACACCAATTTTGGCAGTGAATAACCCAATTCGATTTGTTTCAATCGCAGGTAACTTCCATTTCGCAGCCACCAGCTGGAATTGGTATAGTTTTTAGTTTGACCGCCTATTCCCAAACGTGGGAAGTCAGCATCCAGATCCTGTGTTTCTCTGCTCCAGTAACTGTCTGCAATAACCGTGAGTACATTACCGCGGTCTTCTTCAGGAAAAGCTTTCGGGTTGGCAAAGAATGACACCCTTGCCGCACCCTGGAACAGTAAAGAGAAGTCGAAATCTTTATAGAAAACATTCGATCCAAATCCATAGGTCATTTCAGGAATTGTAGGATGGCCCATGTACACACGATCAAACTGGTCAACAATACCATCGTCATTCACATCTTTGTATTTTATGTCGCCGGGTTTGCTTTCGCCACCTATGCTGGTCTGGCTGGGGCTGTTGTCAATCTCAGCCTGGTCAACAAACAGGCCTTCAGCAACGTAGCCCATTTGGCGTCCGTAGGGCTGGCCAATAGCCGACTGGTATTCGTATTTTTTCGTTTCTTCGCCGTTTGCCAGAATTTTATTCTGCGAGAAGGTGAATGTTCCTTTAAAGTTTACACTTAAATCATCGTTAAATGGTTTGGTATATTCCAGGAAGGCATCCACACCCTTGTTTTCCATTTCACCAGCATTGGCGTAGGGGTTTGTACTGAAACCGAAGATATCGGGAACACGTGAAAGCTGAACCCAGATATTGTCCCTTTTTTCGTAAAAGGCATCGGCCTGCAACACGAAATTTTTCAGAAAATGAACTTCGAGACCTAAATCTGATTTTGCAGCCCTTTCCCAGGTAGCATCAGGGTTACCATAATACGTAATGTTAATACCCGAACCTGCTCCGTAACCAAAACCGTTGTTGGTTCCAAAGCCAACGTTCGTGCTGGTTCCTTCAACTCTTGTCAGGTAAACAAAGCGCGAATTCAGCCCGTCGTTTCCAACAAAACCATGCGATAGCCTGATTTTCATGTAGTCGATTGCCGGTTTCATGAAGTCCGTAAATGATTCTTCGGTTGGAACCCAGCCCACAGCTGCTGAAGGAAAGAAACCGTAGCGTTTCCCCGGTGCAAAGTTCTCTGAGCCGTTGTAACCGAAATTGAATTCACCAAAATACTTTTCGTTAAAGGCATAATTGACCCTTCCGGTTAGCCCCTGGTGACGTTGGGGAACCGATTCGTAAATTCCACCCAATGAAGGGAAAGTCTTGTCGCTTTGGTTGTAAAGCAACAGTCCTCCAACGTCGTGCTGACCAAACCGGCGGTTATAGTTGAGAGTAGCCTCAATGTATAACGAACGGTCGGTATATGGTGTACTAACGTCACGGGTGAGGTAATCGTGGTAGCTTGTACTGTTTGGTTCCTGATCCTGGTAATCGTATTCTCCGTCTTCATTTTTCAAAATAGGAGAACCTTCCTCATCAAAACCATACGGAATAATCAGGTATGGCCTTGGACGCATCGCGCGGGTAATATTTGCCGAAGTATAGGAGTCGAATGCAAACAATCCTCTTGCCGACAAGCCTTCGGTAATAAAATCAAGTTCCTGCGCAATATTAAAATTGGACTGAGCCGTAGTATGGTTTTCGGTAGAAAATCCTGAACGGGCCAGCAGCTGATAGGGGTTGCGGGCCATTCCATAGGGGTACCCGGGCACTTTTGATTCGTCAGGATAAGTCATGGGGAACCAGGTTGGCGGGGTTTGAAGCACCCAGCTAAAAATTGTTCCTGATGATTCCCCGGGGTAATTACGGTCTTCGAGAATAGCAGCAATATTAACTCCCAGAATTGTAGTTGAAGTAACGTTCATATCAACGTTTGCGCGGAAGTTGTAACGTTTCACATTTACGTTATTGTTATAACTAGTTCCGCCAAAGCTATTCCACATACCACTCTGGTTTAAAAAAGCACCTGAAACGAAATAACGTACTTTTTCGCTACCGCCCGATACATTAAGTGTAACGCGCTGGGTTGGGGACCAGTGGTCGATCAACTCGTCGAGCCAGTTTACATCGGGGTAGTAATTCGGATCGAAACCACTCTCGGTGCGTTGAATCTCCTCCGGTGAATACAACGGGTTTTTTCCGTTATTTCGAAGCGCTTCGTTTTGCATCGTCATGTAAGTGGCACCATCTACAAAATCGGGTAATTCCAGCGGGTCGGAAAAACTGTTTTCCATGCGCAGGTTAATTTCCGGTTCGCCAATTGATCCTTTTTTGGTTGTAATAAGCACTACACCGTTTGCACCACGCACACCATAAACGGCAGTGGCAGTGGCATCTTTCAATATGGTAAAGTCGGTAATTTCTTCCGGGTCCACATTATCGAGGTTACGCTCAACGCCGTCAACCAAAATCAGCGGGCTGGTATTTCCGGTGAAGGTATTCACACCTCTGATCCAGAAATCGGCACCATCGTAACCCGGTTCGCCCGAGCCCTGAACAGAAACAACACCTGCCAAACGTCCGGCCAGTGAAGTACTGATTGTACGGGAGGGCTGTCTCAGCTGCTGGGTTTCAATGCGGTCAACCGAGCCGATAACACTCCCTTTCCGCTGTGTGCCGTAACCAATTACTACAACTTCCTCCAGGCCTTCTGTTTCCTGTTGCATTACAATATTGATAACAGTGCGGTCATTTACCGGTACAATCATGGTTTGCATACCAATAAATGAAAACTGGAGCGTATCAGTACTTTCAGAAATACTCAGTGAGTATTCACCATCGGTATCGGTAACTGTTCCGTTGGTTGTTCCTTTTTCAAGAACGGTAACTCCCGGTAATGGTTGCCCCGTTTCATCGGCAACAACACCAGCTACCGTCTTTTGCTGCTGGGCTGACCCGGTGTTTGAATTCCGGCCCTCATCAATTTGGTTTTGAACATCAACCGGCACTTCTGTTTTATCATCCTTCAAAACAACAATCTGCCTGTCATAAATTTTATAGACATTTTGAGTTCCTTTAAAAGTCTGGTCTAAAACTTCCTTAACCGATTCGTTTTCCACCTGTACATTTACCCGGCGGTTAACATCAACCCATTTTTCGTTATATAGTATAATAAATTCACTGTTATCTTCAATCTTTTGAAATACTTCAAGAACAGTTGCATTATTCATTCTCAAATTGAACCTGGCCGCCTGCGAATAGCTGTCGGCAGCAGATCCAACCAATCCCAGCAACACCAGGAAAGTCATTAATTTCATTTTTAGTAAGATTTTTGATAAACTTCCCCTCGAGAAGTACCACAATTTTCGCTTTTTCTTCATACTTTTAAAGAGTTTAGATTAAACATTTATTGTTTTTTTAAATGAAAACCGGCAGGTTGGTCCTGTAAGGCGACGCCAATCAATCTTACAGGGCAAACATAACCTTCCGGTTTTCTATCTTAAATTCTATCGTGTTGGTAATTTTTCCAGTTTTTCATCAATTACTACTTTGTTACCCGCTATGCGAAAATCGGAACCTGTGGCATCCGATAAAAATCCCATTACGGTTTCCAGCGAATTTTCCAAATCGAGTTTTCCTGAAATTTTATCATCCGACGGGTAACCAGCGGGTAATTCAATCTCCACATTATAATATCGTTCCACTTTGCGTAAAACCGACTCCAGGCTTTCCCTTTCATACCTGAGCCAGCCATAGGTCCAGGCAATATATAAATCAACATCCGGCTCATCGGTTAATATCACTTCATTGTTCTCTTTATCGAAACTGGCTTTTTGGTTCGGCTTCAGTGTCAATTCCTTTTTTCCCAGCTTAAAGGTTTTTGGCCGGCTCACTGCCACGCTGCCTTCAACAAGCACTGTTTCAACGGTTTTTTCTGTAGGGTAAGCCGAAACATTGAAATTTGTCCCCAATACCTTTATGTCTAGACCGCCTGCATTAACAATAAATGGTTGTTCGCTATTGTGGGCCACCTCAAAACAGGCTTCTCCTTCCAAAAATATTTCGCGCTTTTTACCTGTGAATTTTGTTGGGAAGGCCAGACGGCTACCGGCATTGAGCCATACTTTAGTGCCATCTGCCAGCAGCAGTTCAGACTTTTTCCCAAAAGGAATAGACACTTCGTTCATTTTGGCCTCAGTTTTACGGAATTCAATTTTTTGGGATAGGTCGATGATGCTGTCGTTTACAATTACCTGCTCTTCATTATTGTTCATT
>JBNJGR010000105.1:0-9100 GCA_051747885.1 Bacteroidota bacterium
ATGCTGGCCGGCGGAATCGGTTACGGCAATAAAAAAGACAGTCTGAAAGACGACCCGGGCAAAGGCGACAAAGTAGTTTTGCTTGGCGGCGACAATTACCGCATCGGAATGGGCGGGGGCGCTGTGTCATCGGTAGCAACCGGCGAATTTGAAAATGCCATTGAACTGAATGCCGTGCAACGGGCCAATCCGGAGATGCAGAAACGGGTTTACAACGCAATCCGTGCACTGGGAGAATCGGTAAATAATCCAATTATTTCGATACACGATCACGGTGCCGGCGGTCACCTGAACTGTCTTTCCGAGTTGGTGGAAACTACAGGCGGTAAAATCGACACGGCAAAACTGCCGGTAGGCGATCCCACACTTTCTCAAAAAGAAATTATTGGCAATGAGTCGCAGGAGCGAATGGGACTGGTGATGAAACCTGAAAATATTGAATTGCTGAAACGGATTGCAGAACGTGAACGGGCCCCGATGTACGATATAGGGGAGACTACCGGAGATATGCAGTTTACTTTTGAGAATTCGAAAACCGGAGAAAAACCCATCGACTGGCAATTGGGGTACATGTTCGGCAGTCCGCCCAAAACGGTTTTGGAAGATAAAACGGAGAATCCGGATTTTGAGGAATTGGAATACAATCCGGAAGAAATAAATACACTGGTTGAAAAAGTGATTCAACTGGAATCGGTAGCTTGTAAAGACTGGCTGACCAACAAAGTCGATCGCTCGGTGACCGGCCGCATTGCCAAACAGCAGGGAGCCGGAAAATTGCATTTGCCGCTGAATAATGTGGGGGTTATCACGCTCGATTACCAGGGAAAAGCCGGGATTGCCACGTCCATTGGTCATGCCCCTGTGGCCGGTTTGGTGGATGCACCAAAAGGTTCGGTACTTTCAATTGCCGAAGCGCTCACCAATATTATCTGGGCGCCGATGACCGATAAAATCCGCAGCGTTTCGTTAAGTGCCAACTGGATGTGGCCGGCCAAAAATCCGGGTGAAAATGCACGGATTTATCACGCTGTGGAAGCTGCCAGCGATTTTGCATGCGCGCTGGGAATCAATATTCCGACGGGAAAAGATTCCATGTCGATGACCCAGAAATATAAAGACGACGTGGTTTACGCACCGGGTACGGTAATCATTTCTGCATCGGGCGAAGTTTCCGATGTGCGGAAAACAGTGGAGCCGGTGCTGGTAAACGACGAGTCAAAAGAGATTCTTTTTATCGATTTTTCTTTTGCTGAAAGAGCGCTTGGCGGTAGTGCTTTTGCGCAATCAATCAATAAAATAGGGAGGGAAGCGCCCTCTGTAAACAATCCCGAGAAATTTGTTTCAGCTTTCAATGCTGTTCAGAACCTTATTGAAGATGAACTGATTCTGGCGGGCCACGATATTGGTTCAGGTGGTTTGATTACTTCACTGCTCGAACTTTGTTTCAGCAGCAATAAAGAAGGAATGAAAGTTAATCTCGATGGTTTTGAGGAAACGGACATTGCAAAAATCCTTTTTAGCGAAAACCCCGGAATTGTTATTCAATGCGCGGATAATGAAAAAGTAAAAGAACAGTTAATAGAAAATGGAGTTGGTTTTATCTTGCTTGGAAATTCGGTTCCTTACCGGAAAGTAAGAGTTTCGCATTCAGGAAATGAAACTGACTTTGATATCGATTCACTACGTGATTTGTGGTTCAAGACTTCTTATTTGCTCGACCGGAACCAGAGTGGAAAAGAACTGGCGCTGGAACGGTTCAAAAATTATAAAAAGTTTGAACTGGAATACGATTTCAACGATTTTTCAGGGATTGCTGCCGATTTGGGAATCAACCTGAATCGTCGCGAGAAATCAGGAATCAAAGCTGCCATTATCCGTGAAAAAGGAGTGAACGGCGATCGCGAAATGGCGTATGCCATGTACCTCGCCGGAATGGATGTGAAAGATGTGCACATGACCGATTTGATTGCCGGACGCGAAACACTGGAAGATTTGAACATGATTGTTTTTGTGGGCGGATTTTCCAATTCCGATGTGCTCGGTTCAGCCAAAGGATGGGCCGGCGCATTTAAATACAATGAAAAAGCGCGTTTGGCACTCGAAAATTTTTACCGGCGTGAAGATACACTCAGTCTGGGTGTTTGCAACGGCTGCCAGCTGATGGTGGAACTTGATTTGGTTTACCCGGAGCACAGCATCAAACCGCGCATGGAACACAACGAGTCGCATAAATTTGAATCGGCATTTTTGAATGTAGATGTACTTGAAAATCAGTCGGTGATGCTGCATAATATGACCGGAATGAAGCTGGGAATCTGGGTGGCGCACGGCGAAGGGAAATTTTATCTGCCGTTCAACGAGATGGAATATCACATTCCGCTGAAATACAGTCACGACGAGTACCCGGCTAATCCGAACGGTTCGCACTTTTCAACGGCAGCAGTTTGTTCAAAAGATGGCCGTCACCTGGCAATGATGCCGCACCTTGAAAGAGCTTTTGCACCATGGCAGTGGGCCAATTATCCTGCCGACCGGAAAAAAGATGAGATTGCCCCGTGGATTCAGGCGTTTGTAAATGCACGGGATTGGATTTTTGAAAGATTATAATATTAATTTATTGCAGGCCGAAATGAAATGTGAACCGGCCTGCAATAAATTTTTCAGGAGTTATTTCGTACTTTTTGTACCTCCTCTGTGGTCACTTCGGAGGCGTTGTTGCCAAAGCTTTTCCGTATGTAAGTCAGCACATCGGCAATTTGTTTGTCCGACAAATGTGAATGCGGCGGCATGAGGCTGTTGTATTGTTCCCCTTTTACTTCAATTTTTCCGGACATTCCTTCCAGCGTAATTTTAATCAGCCGTTCCTTGTCGCCGTTCACCCAATCGGTGTCAATAAGTGGCGGATGCATTCCCGGCACTCCCGAACCATCGGCCATGTGACAGGCTAAACAAACGGAGTCGTAAACCTTTTTCCCGGGATGATTGGACATGTCCTCTGATGCTGATTTTGTTTCAACCGCTGCATTCCGGGAGGTTTGTTCGGTTGGTTCTGATTGTTGCTGGCCTGAGTTTCCCTTTCCGCCGCAGGCACTTAAAGCAGCTGCCAGCAGTAAAACTGCAATTTTGTTGATTTTCATTTTTTTTGGTTTTTTATGAATGGATAATTCTCCAGACTTTTCCTTTGTTACTGTCAACTACGTAAAGCGAACCATCGGGGCCCTGTGCCAGTCCGCAAGGCCTGTACTCCGCGTCGCCTGTGCTGTTAACTGGTTCTGTGCCTGCAAAACCATCGGCAAAAATTTCCCAGTCACCCGACGGATTTTCTCCATCAAACGGAACGAAAACCACAAAAAATCCTTCTTGTGGCTCCGGTGCCCGGTTCCACGACCCGTGAAAAGCAATGAATGCCCCGTTTTTATATTTTTCGGGAAACATATCTCCGGTATAGAACAGCAAATCGTTGGGCGCCATGTGACCAGGAAAGGCCATAATGGGATCCTTTTTGTTTTCGCAACGTTCCTGAATTGTTTTGTCTCCCCCGTATTCGGGACCAAGAACTTTTTTATCCTGCCGCTGATCGAAGTAACAATAGGGCCAGCCAAAATCGGAACCTTCAGTTACCAGGAAGAATTCTTCTGCCGGAAGTTCTGCACTTTCTTCGGTGGTGTACATTTCCGGAAAAAACTGGTGGAGTTGATCCCGGCCATGCTGAACGGCGTATAATTCGCCAACCTGCTTGTTCCAACGCGTGGCAACGGCATGCCTGATTCCTGTTGCATAACGTTTGCCATCTTCCAGGTAATGCTGGTTTAACCTGTTTTCATCCACTTTCCATATTCCTCCGGCATAATCCAGGATGGGGCACGGATCCATTCCCGGAGAGCCTTTGGTACGCATTTGTTCCATGCAGGCATTCGACGGAGCGCCAACAGTTACGTACATGTTGCCTTGTCCGTCAAACTCCATTGGTTTGGCTTCGTGCTGGCCTTCCTGCGGAAAACCGCGGGCAATAAGTTCCCACGAATTGCCGGGTTTCAGCTCGCCTTCCTGCATTGGGTAACGCACTACCGCGCTGTCGGCGCCAAAATAGAGGTATCCGTTGTGGAGCTTGATTCCGGTCCCTGTATGTTCTCCGGCATATTCAATAATATCGGCTTTTCCGTTGCCCGAAGTATCGCGCAAACAGGCAATTCCCCTGTTGTCGTCGTTCTGGCGCAGCGAAACGTAAATGTCTCCGTTTTCGTTCACTTCAATATGCCGGCCGCGGCCCACATCATCGGCTACTACCAGTGCCGAGAATCCTTCGGGTAATGTTAGCCCGCCGTTGTCATTGTCGGGATTGAGTGTGTGATTTTCCGGTGCATTTTCCTGTCCGCATGAAATCGCGAACAAGGTCAGTAAAACAAAATATGCTAATTTTTTCATTGCATTAAAGTTTAAGTTCAGTCAAATGAACGTTGTAAACCGGTAAAAAGTTCAGAAAAACCTGATTGTTTCTGTATCGTTTTTTTTCTGCTGGTTTAACTGAGAACAGTTTCTTATTTTTGCTGACGATTGCAAAAATTATGAATGAATATTTGAAGATAAATCATGAGTCTGAAATTCCGAAATACAAACAGGTAGTTGATCTGGTCATTTCTGATATTGAATCGGGCATTTTTAAGCAGGGGCAGCGCATTCCTTCGATAAATGAAACCAGCGAAGAGTTGTTGCTGTCGCGCGATACGGTTGAGAAAGCGTATGTTTTTCTGAAAAAGAAAGGCATTTTATCGTCGGTTCGCGGGAAAGGATATTATGTAAATCAAACCAACGTGAGCAGGCAGCTCAAGGTGGCTTTGATTTTTAATAAGCTCAGTAATTATAAAAGAAGCCTTTATTATTCATTCATTGAAACCCTGGGGGGTAAAGCCAGCGTTGACGTTTTCATATACAATTACGATTTGGAACAGTTTGCCAAAATTATTGGCAACCATGTTTCCAACTACGATTATTATGTTATTTTGCCGCATTTTAAAGACGAAAATGCCGATGTTGCAGGTGTTATCAGAAAAATTCCGAGCGAAAAAGTACTTCTGATAGATCGAAACCTCGATACCCTTAAAGATTATCCAATAGTTTACCAGGAATACGAAAAAGATATTGAAACAGCATTGACTTGTGGAATTGAACTCATCCGGAAATATAAACAGTTAAACCTTATTTTTCCGAAAAAGCAGTATTATCCAAAATACATAATGCGTGGATTTCAGATTTTTTGCCAGGTTAATGAACTGGAGTTTTCAATTATTGATGACTTAAAAGAAAAGGATTTAAGAAGAAATGAGGCGTTTGTAATTGTTGCTGATGATGATTTATACCGTTTCATAAAGATTTTACAGGCAAAAGGCTGGAACCCGGGCCACGATGTGGGGATAGTCGCCTATAACGATAACCCGGTAAAAGAAATTCTGGAGGGCGGAATAACCACCATTTCAACCAATCATGATGAAATTGGAAGAACGGCTGCCGGGATGATACTCACCGGCAATTTCCGGCGGATAAAGAGTCCGTTTGAATTCATTAAAAGGAAATCTTTATAACGCTAAAATTCGTTTGTTATCATTACTCACTCAGTAGTTTTTTTACATCGAAAGGAATAAACGGCCCTTTTGTTGCCGGAACCCGATTCATGCTGACATGTATCTGCATTTTGGCAGGCTCGAACAGGATGCACTGAAGGTTTTCTCCGGGTTTACGTGCTGCATGCATGGCTTTTTTCAGGTTGCTAAAATTAAACGTCCCGTAGTTATCACGGGCTTCAAGCATTAACTGAGAGAACCGGTTGTCGGTTACAGTTTCTTCAAACATTCCGGGGGAATAGAAATAGTTGGAAGCTGCCAAAACACCTTTGTCGTCACTTCTAACAGCAAAGTTTTGCTGGCCCAGTTCGGCAATCAGAGCTTGGGTGCTGTCGGCACACATTACATTTACCGGCACCAGGTGTTGCTGCATTGTTAAGCTTGTTATCATTTCCGCTGCCGTTCCGGCCTTTTCGGCTGCATGCTGCATTGCAAGCTGAATGGGCAGGCCGGCAAGTTTGTCTTCGTCTTCAAAACCATTGTAAACAAGCATGTTGCCATAGCATACGCCTTTTTCATTTATTCCGGTGAAAGTGCCGGCCAATCCAAGAAAAGAGGAAGAAACAGTGGCGTAACCATCGTGGGGATGTTTTACCACTATCAACCCCAGCGCTTTATTAATTTTTTTGAAATTATAGTCCGCGTTTCTTCCCATGAGTAATTGTCCGTCATTGGTGGCATCTCCCCATACTGCCAATACACTGCAAGTTGCTTTTGGAACTGTGTTGAGGGCCAGTAGTTTGTGGTAATCCACTCCCGAGTTTTCTGCCATTCCTGTAATAAAGGCAACTGTTTCAGGGGGAAGCTGTTCCTTTAACTTAGTTGCTTTCTCAAAATAGCTGTTAAGCGTTTTTTCGGGGAAGAATTTTTCGCTTATAAAAGCCAGGGCTTCAAGTTGTTTTTGAAGGATTGAACCATATTGTTGTCCCATTTCCTCCGGGCTTCCGTATAGATGAATGACTGGAATTGAGTTGTGATATTCCAGGCGTGGAGTCCCGTTTTTTTCGGAAAAGTTCCCTTCCCATTCCTCAGAAAAAACAGTATTAAATGCTTTGTAAGTGTTGCACCCTGCAAGCAACACGAGTGTAAGTGAACAGAAAAGGAAACTAACCCTGAAAGTATTTAAAACCTTCAGGGTTAATATTTTAGATTTCATTTTTAAAAATCAGTGTAATCCCATTTTCCGCGATATGGACGGCCTACCATAAGGTTAGCATAGTCGTCGCCAACAAACTTCTCTTTTTCAGGATTCCACAATAGCGGACGTCCGAGTTCATAAGCAATGTTGGTAACGTTACAAACCGAAGCGGTGCGGTGCCCGGTTTCCACATCCGAAATAGGCTTGGTGCGGTCTTTCATGGCATCCACCCAGTCCTGGTAGTGATTATCGCTGAAATATACCCGTTCATCGGTTTCTTTTAATTCTGCTTTTGCAAGGTTCTCGTTGGGAAAAGTGCGCAAAAAGCTGCGGCTTACTTCAATTCGTCCTTCTGTACCAATAAACTGTACGGCATTGAAATCGCCCTCGCCGCCCCACTGTTTGTGGTTCATTCTTACTCCATTTTCATAAACCATTGTAAGTCCGCTATCCTGTGTCGGGTCGGCAGGTGGTAAAAATTGTACGGGACCTGATTCGTCCATGCCGAGTGCCCACTGGGCAATGTCGAACATGTGTGCGCCCCAGTCGGTAATCAGTCCGCCGCCAAAGTTGCGGAAGCCGCGCCACCATGCCCACGGGCCGTCGGTGCTCACTGGCGCTAAATCTTCGTGGTAACCACGGTAAAGCGACGGGCCAACCCATTCGTTCCAGTCGAGCCCCTCGGGAACCGGTTGTGTGGGTAAATCGCATTGTTTTACCGGTTCGCCAACACTCACGTTAACTTCCTTTATTTCGCCAATATAACCGTTGCGAACTAACTCAACAGCATGGCGGAAATCGCGCCAGGAGCGCTGCATGTTGCCGGTTTGGAACACGCGGTCGTATTTGCGGGTTGCGTTTACCATGGCACGGCCTTCGGCAACTGTAAGTGCCAGCGGTTTTTCGCAGTAAATGTCTTTTCCTGCTTTGGCGGCATCAACAGCTATTTGCGCATGCCAGTGGTCGGGTGTAACAATTACCACAGCATCTACATCGCTTCGTTCAAGCAATTCGCGATAGTAATGGTAACTATCAACTTTTACGTCCAGGCCTTTGTCGGCGTTGTTTTTATTGGCTGCCAGCACAAAATTGTCCAGTTTGCTTTTAAAAACGTCGCAGGCTGCCACAACGGTAGTTTCTTTGCAGCCGCCAATGCCATTGAGCAGAGTGGGAACTTGTTTCCCGGTACCAATGAATCCCAGGTTAATACGATCGTTGGCAGCAACAAATCCTTTTCCGCCCATTACATGGCGTGGAATAATGGTTACAGCTGCTGCGCCGGCAGCTGCTTTTCCAATAAAGTTTCTTCGGTTCATCTTTGTCATTTTTTAGATTTAAGTGATTCTATAATGATTTAAAATTCTCAATTGTCTGCGCGATTGGCATTTTTGGCACACCGAAAACCGGTATTAAACAGCGATGTTTCGTGCGAGTTCATCGAACGACCACTTACCGAAAAACTGTCTTCGCCATTCTGGTCGAAGAAAAAGGAACCGCTTCGGATGACTTTAATATTTGAGTCTTCGCGGAATGGTTCATTGCTTCCGGGATAAGGTTTGTAATTGTCGGCACACCACTGCCATACGTTTCCGCCCATATCGGTTAATCCGGCTTCATTTTCGCCAAAAGCTCCCACCGGTGAAGTAAACTGGTAGCCGTCTTTGTTTTCGGGGCTATCCAGCGAGCCCTGCCAGGTGTTAGCAAAATACTCTCCGTTTTCGGACACTTCGTTTCCCCAACTGAATTTTTTTCCTGAGTTTTTTCCGCTACGAGCTGCATATTCCCATTCCGCTTCAGTGGGCAGGCGTTTGCCGGCCCATTTGGCATAAGCCACGGCATCGTTCCAGCTCACATGCGTTACAGGGTGGTTGTCTTCAGCATCGGACCCAGCCGGTCCGAAAGGTTTGTTCCATGTTGCACCGGGCAATAATTCCCAGTTTTGCTTTCCGAGGTTAAACACCCCGGAATCGCCAAATTTTTCAGCCTCAGTTTTATGGCCGGTCACCTCAACAAATTGCCTGAATTGAGCCACGGTAACGGGTGTTTTATCGATGTAAAATGGTTCAACCGTTACTTCATGAACCGGTGCTTCGCTTGGCAGTCCGTTTTCGGATCCCATCAAAAAAGTACCGCCTTCAAAATAGATCATTTCACTTTTAGGGGTGGTTACCTGCATTTCTGAACTGTTGCTGGTTTTCGTTGAATTTGAAGGTATTTCTGTTTCGCCTTTTAACGGCTTCTGTTCCTGAGTTTTATCTTCAGTGTTTTTATCTTGTTCTGATTTTCTTCCCGAACAGGATAAAAGAGTCAATAAAATTATGAATAAAAGTAGTTGTTTCATTTT
>JBNJGR010000106.1:0-9086 GCA_051747885.1 Bacteroidota bacterium
TACACATCCACCGAATAGCTAATGGTTTGAAACGTAAAAAACGAGATCCCCACCGGGAGCAAAATCTGGTTGACATTAAAATGCGTGCCGGTAGCTTCGTTGGCCCAAACCGCCAGGTAATTTACCACCTGCATGTCGGCGCCCAGCAGTGTATTCAAACTTTCAGTAAAAAAATAGGCGTATTTAAAATAGGCAAGCAGACCCAAATTCAGAAAAACACTTAGTGCCAGCAATGATTTCCTTACCGTTTGATTGCGCGATGAGTAAATGCCTTTCCCGATAAAAAAATCGGTAAGTGTGCTGAACAGTAAAATGAAAAAGAAAAAACCGCTGGATTTGTAATAGAATAACAAGCTGGCCAAAAACAGGTAACCGGAACGCAGACTCCGGTTGCGGTTGTTGTAAACAAACGAATAGCCGGCCAGCACCACTGCAAAAAATCCCCAAAAAAAGAAACGGGTAAAAATCAGCGGCGATTCCTTATTATACAGGAAAATACTGCGCAGAAAACCGCCCCATTCTATTTGCTGAATAAACTCCAATTTTTACAATTAATTTTTTAATTCCCTCTCTTCATTCAAAAATTTATTGTACTCAAATATCAAAGCATTGTAAAACATGTTGGCAATTAGCCGGGCACCGCGGTTTGAAAAATGCACATAATCCGGCCGGGCCAGTTCGGGGTCGGCATTCACCCAGGCCGGCATGCTGTTTTTGCCGCCCATCGCTTCGTACATATTCCAGAAACTGCAACCGGTTGACAAAGCCACATTTTTCATTTCTTTTACCAATTCCGGAAGCTGCGGGTACGTTACATAATTGTCCTTTTCTTTAGCTGACATATCGCTTGGCCCAATTACAATAATTGCTGCCTCGGGGCAGGTTTTCTTTATCCTGCTAATTTGTGCGCGGAACCACCGGGAATAATTTTCAATGCCCTCACTATTTTCGCTGATGTAGGGAATTACGTTTCCGCCAAACTGGAGAATGAAAAGTCCGGGATTGAGGTCATTGTACAATTTCAGGCTGTGCTCAAAATCATTTTTGGTAAAAAACAACCCCGGGCTTCCGCGCAAGGCAATGTTATCCATTATTATTCCGGTTTGCGAAGCCAGTTCAATGCCATAAATATCGGGGCTGTCAAAGCCTTCGAAAAAAAGCGAAATAGTGTTGGTTGAATCCGGCAAGTCGTATTCAATAACTGCATAATCAATATCCGATTTCAGGGAATCGCGCAGTACAATTGTTCCGTTTGCCCCAAGCAGAAATTTTACCGGCTCTTTCAGGTTGCCGTAAAACATCCGAAAATATTCATAACGCCGGGTAAGTTTAAAGGCCATGTTCGTGGCAGCAATGTTCAGTTCAGCCCTGTAATAATTTGTGAGTTGAAATGGAATTGAATCATAGGTAAGCGGGGAATAGCGCGAAAAAGCGGCCATTGCACCATATTTATTGTGATCCACCAGCGAATCGATGCTTCCGTAAAGCGTGTATCGTTGCCAGTTTCCAGAATCTTCCTGTCGGGCACTGAACACAAAATCGTAGGGTTGAACTGCCGGACGCAACCCAATTCCGGTACCCCCGAATTTGTTTTGCAATTTATTGCGAATAAATGCTGTCATCCGGTCGCCTTCAATCTGACTGTCGCCGTAATGCATAATGCGGTTTAGCGTATCATTTTCAAGTTTTTCAAAAAAATGAAACAGGTTTTGCCGGCCTTTGCTGGTCAATTCCAGCTCATGAATTTTACTGGCCAGGGAGTCGTAACTTGCCTTTGGAAACTTGTTACCGCCGCTGATGGAATCATCTTTAAATACATCCACCGAATCGATGTTGAATTGTCCGTCAATAATTTCTGAAACATCAGCATACTCCACATCGTCATCCAAAAACATTTCTTCAAAGGTTGGCATGTGAAATGTAAATTCACCTGCCTCAACACCATGTTGAGGCGTAAGCCACACGGCAGCTCCCAGCACTATAAAAACGCCGAGAATAAAAAGCAATATTTGAACTGGTTTCATGAAATTAGCAATACAAAAATATCATTTCAAGCTAAACAGAAAACACCGGACCATAAATAAACAAATTCAGTTTATTTAAATTGTGTTGAAAAAGCCGCATGTTTAATTCTGCCTGACAGATTTAACTTTTTGCAAAAACAGTAAGTTTTCAAATTTGCCAAAGTAGAATTAATTACAACCTGAACACAGAAAAATGTTTATTATTGCAAAATATTTTTAACGAAGATTAACCACTCTAAAATATTCAGATTTTGCTAAAAAAGGAATTACAAAAACAAGGCGATTTTCTGTTCAGGTACAGGAGCAACTTTCCGTTACTATTTCTCGTTGCCGGGATGGCAGTGTTCGTCAGCAAAACATTACAAGCGGCTGAAAGTGGCATTAACTTTCCCGAAACAACTTACATGATTATTTGCCTTGCCGTTTCATTGATTGGCCAGCTAATACGAATTTTAACAGTGGGATTTACACCCGCCAACACATCGGGCAGAAACAGCCTCAAACAAATAGCCGATGAAATAAACAAAACCGGCATTTATTCCACGGTGAGGCACCCGCTTTATGTGGGCAATTTTTTCATCTGGCTTGGGCTGGCAATGATTACCACCAACCTGTGGTTTGTGGTGGCTTTTATATTCCTTTACTGGGTTTATTATGAAAGAATTATGTATTCTGAAGAGCAGTTTTTATACAATAAATTTGGTGAAGATTATGAAAAATGGGCAGCTAAAACACCTGCTTTTATTCCTTCATTAAAAAAGTACGAAAAACCTTCGCTGCCGTTTAGCTGGAAAAAAATACTTAAAAAGGAAAAAAACGGCATTGCTGCCATTTTTATCCTTTTCTTCTTTTTCGATTTTATCTCAAATCTGCTTGAAACCGGCCGATTTAAATTCAACCTTGAATTCAACTTATGGTTTTATGCTGCTGCAGCTGCCACCATTTTCTATTTCATTATGAAATATTTGAAATGGCACACCACGCTGCTCAACGAACCGGGCAGGTAGCCTCCTATAAATTTTCAATGAAATAGTCGCTAACTTTTCGCATGAGATGAATACGGTCTTTGCCTCCAACATTGTGCGGATGTGTGGGATACACGAAAAAATCAACCTGTTTATTTTGTTTCACGCACTCACGCAAAAATTTCATACTGTGCTGCATCACCACCACATCATCCTGTACTCCGTGAATAAGCATTAGTTTTCCTTCCAGGTTTGCCACATGGTTGACCATGTTCGTTTCTTCATAACCATCCGGATTTTCGTCAGGGCGATCCATGTAACGTTCGCCGTACATTACTTCGTACATGCTCCAGTCAACCACCGGTCCGCCGGCCACTCCCACTTTAAAAACATCCGGTTGGCGCAGCATCAGGTTCAGCGTCATAAAACCACCGTAACTCCAACCGTGCACGCCAATGCGTTCAGCATCAACATAAGGTAACGATTTCAGGTACTTAATTCCCTGCATCTGATCTTCGGTTTCCAAAATGCCCAGCTGGCGGTGAACGGCCGTTTCAAAATCTCTTCCGCGATTTAAGGTTCCACGGTTGTCCATTGTAAATGCGATGTACCCTTGTGAGGCCATATAATACTGCCACCAGCGTGCACTGTTGTGCCAGCTTTTTGTAACCAGCTGCGAATGCGGGCCGCCATAAACATATACAATTACCGGATATTTTTTCGATGAATCGAAATCCGGGGGAAGTATTAGGCGTCCGGCCAGTTCGGTTTGGCCATCGTCAATTTCAATTGAAACCAGTTTATTTTCGCCCAACTGGTAATCTTCAAGCGGGTTGTCGGCCGAATGGAGTGTCCGTACTTCTTTCCCCTTTGAAGAAAAAAGAATGGTTTGCGATGGAATTTCAGGGGCACTTAAACGATCGATAAACCAGCTGGCTTCAGGGCTAAAAGTTCCGCTGTGAATTCCTTCAGCACCGGTAAGTTTTTCCATTTTACCCGATTTCACTTCCACGCGGTAAATGTGTTTTTCCAGCGGACTATCTTTAGTGGCTTCCACAAACACATTTTTTTCTTTCTGATCGAAGCCCAAAATCCGGGTGACTTCCCACTCCCCTTCTGTTACCTGGCGAATGAGTTTCCCCTCTGTATTGTACTTATAAATATGGAACCAGCCATCTTGCCGGCTCAGGTAATAAAATTCGTTTTCATCTTCTTTTGAAAAACGGATGGGATTTAACGGCTCAACATACGTGTCGCTGATTTCTTCAAAAAGCGTTTTTTCTTTTTCGCCCGTTGAAACAGCATACCGGTTCATTTGCATGTCATCCTGCCCACGGTTCAGCTCGGCCAGGTAAATGTTTTCTTCATCGGGCGACCATGCCAGATTCGTGAGGAAATGCTCAGGATCGCCGCCGGTTTTCAGGAACCTTGTTTCGCCTGAGTCAATGTGATAAATTCCGACGGTAACATGGTGGCTCTTCATACCGGCCATCGGGTATTTCACCGGTGTATATTCTGCTACCCGGCCCATAAAATCCACTAGCGGATAGTCGGTTACCATGGTTTCGTCTTTCCGGTAAAAAGCTACATAATTCCCATTTGGTGAAATGAAAATTCCTTTGGAAATCCCAAATTCATTCCGGTGAACTGTTTTTCCGTTTACAATTCCGTTTCCTCCGTCG
The DNA here is from genome assembly GCA_051747885.1 of Bacteroidota bacterium. Classification (GTDB taxonomy): domain Bacteria; phylum Bacteroidota; class Bacteroidia; order Bacteroidales; family Prolixibacteraceae; genus Tangfeifania. The sequence continues at coordinate 4,672 of JBNJGR010000106.1, forward strand.
CTGGTAACCTGAAGGGTTTTACCATCAGCAAAAGTGACAAATAAATCATCATCAACGGTAAAAGCCACGAATTTCCTCTGAAGGCAAAACTCTGCATTTTCAGCTTTTTCGGGCAATTCAATCTGAAAATCAATCTTTTTAGTTTCGGTATTAAAAACGATAAATTTATCGCTGTGCCTTACAAGCATCATTTTATTTCCAATCCATGAATATCCCGGGAAACGGCTAAAACCTGAACTGTTTTTTTGTTTCATTTCCGTGTTTAACTCCCCGAGTGAAATAACCGCCGATCGCTTCCCATTTTTTACCGCTTCGGTCCAAAGCGAATCATTTTCAACAAAAGAAAACAAATCGTCGGTTTTCCACGACAGACCATTCATCGACTCCGGCCGGAGATGTGAATATCGGCCTAAAATTGCATCTTCGAGAGACATTTGTTTGTTTTGGGCCGACAAAAGTGATGTGGTCAGCACCAGAAAAAGCAGGAACAGATTTCGCATTATTTTGGTTTTTTTCAATTTAAGCGCCTAAAATAGTGAAAGCTTGCTTTATGTAAAAGAATTAAGATCAGGTCGTGCAAAAAAACTGATGAAATATTTCAACGTGGATTGAAAATTCTACTTTTGCCTGATTAAATCAACATCATGGAAAAAAGAAACCTTGCAATAATTTATTTAATTACCCTTGTTGCTGTAATGGGTGTTGCGAGTATAACGCCTGCCTTCCCCTCCATTAAAGAGCATTTTAATATTTCCGCAAGTCAGGTTACATTGCTTATTACTGTTTTCACTTTCCCGGGGATTTTCCTGGCTCCTGTGGTTGGCTTACTGGCCGACAGATGGGGCCGAAAAACCATTTTGCTGCCCTCGCTGTTTCTTTTCGGCATTGCCGGGGCAGCCTGTTTTTTCACCAATAAATGGGAAGTTTTGCTCTTGCTGCGATTCTTCCAGGGGATTGGGTCGGCTTCATTGGGGTCGTTAAATGTTACATTAATCGGCGATTTGTTTTCAGGCCCTAAACGCGGAACCATTATGGGATACAATGCCAGTGTGCTGAGCGTTGGCACAGCCGCTTACCCTGCTATTGGCGGTGCTCTGGCCATGGCCGGCTGGCAGTTTCCTTTTCTGCTTCCACTGCTGGCCATACCTACCGGGATACTCGTTATTTTTTGCCTGAAAAACCCGGAGCCCAAAGAGCCGCAAACCATACGCAGCTACCTGAAACGCACCTGGAAAAATATCAACAAGAAAACGGTGTGGGCACTTTTTATAATTAATGTGCTGCTTTTTTTCATCTTATACGGGGCCTACCTCTCCTACTTCCCGCAGCTTATGGTAGAACGGCTGGGGGCCTCCGACTTCCAAATCGGACTTTTCATGTCAGGGTTCTCAGTGGTTACGGCCATCACTTCATCGCAATTAAAAGTGATTAACCGCTACCTGAAACCCAAGAAGCAGCTTACCATCAGCTTTATGCTCTATTTTATTTCCATGCTCATTTTATCGTTTGCCGGAAACTGGTGGTTACTGATTGTTCCACTCATTACTTTCGGAATGGGACATGGAATGCTTATTCCCGGAATACAAACCCTGCTGGTTGGTTTTGCTCCCCTTAACGAACGCGCAGGTTTTATGTCGATTAACGGCATGGTTTTGAGGCTCGGGCAAACTTTAGGACCGCTTTTCATTGGCCTTTTTTACGCAATTGGAGGCACATCAACTGCATTTTTGGGCGGTGCCCTGGTGGCTGTTGCCATGATTGTTATTTCAATCTTTATGGTTAAATTGAAGTAATTTTTTTGAAAGAGGGAATTTTAAAGTTTATCACCATGGTTAAAAATATTATTGTTACAGGCGGAGCTCAGGGAATCGGAAAAATTATTACAGAATATCTGGTGGCCGAGGGCTATTTTGTTTCGGTGCTTGAAAAGGATGAAGAAGCCCTCAAGGAACTGGAAGACGAAATGATTTCGAAAAATCTGCTCTGCATTCCATGCGATGTTTCCAAAGAAAACGAGGTTAAGAAAGCGGTTACTGAATCGGTGGAAAAAACAGGTTCTGTTTTCGGATTGATTAACAACGCCGGATTTATGATTCGCAAACCGATTTCAGAACTTTCTTTAGATGAATGGAACAGTGTGATTGGCACCAACCTTACCGGCGCTTTTTTGTGTTCGAAATACGCCGCGCCGCATTTAAAAACTGCTCAGGGAAGCATCATAAATATGTGTTCCACCAGGGCATTTCAATCGGAGTCCGATACGGAATCCTACTCCGCGAGCAAAGGAGGAATTTTCGCACTGACACACTCGCTGGCCATGAGCCTGGGGCCCGAAATCAGGGTGAATTCCATCAGTCCTGGCTGGATTGATGTTTCAGGAGTTAAAAAGAAATCGGACGCCAATCAGCTCGACCTGAAAAAAGAGTGGCACGAGCAACATCCTGCCGGAAGAATAGGTAAAGGCGGCGATATTGCAAACATGGTTTTGTTCCTGCTAAAACCCGATAACAGTTTTATCACCGGACAAAACTTTACTGTTGATGGCGGAATGACGCGGAAGATGATTTATTTATAAAAGTTCCAACTAACAGAAAAAGTGTGTCCGTTTCCCATCATGTGGTTTGAACTCAGCGGGTTTTCTGAAGTGTAGCTGAATGTGAAACCTTCGAACGGTACTTTCAGAAACAGAAATAGTGAATTTTCGCTGCGGTAACCGGCGCCGACATGAAAGTACTGCAAATCGGCCTTCATTGATGCATCATAATTCAGCCAATTTAAATTTGAATTCCGAATTGTTAGATGCGGTTGAATTCCGAAATTTTGGCCAAAGTTGAAGGAATAACTTCCGCTGAGAAAAAATTTTCGGTACGATGAAAACTCAGCTGCCGGCTCTTCCGAAAACCGGAACGTGCCGGGAGCCAGATTCAGAAGAGACAAACCAACCACCCAGTTTTCGGACAGAATGGAAGCTCCAAAACCGCCATCAAACAAAAATGAGCGGTTGTTGCCCATGCTCAGACGCGGATCATCCGGATGCAGCGGCGACAGTGAATTGACATCGATATTCAAATTTTCAATAATGCCGCACACACCGAGCGAAAGCTGAATTTCGCGCGTAAGAGGGATATGATAGGCATACATCAGCTGCAAAATGTACTGGTTAAACGGCCCTATTTTTTCATTCAGCAAGGTGGCGCCCAATCCCACCCGGGTAGATTGCCGTCCGTAACCCCTGCGGTTCATGTCATCGGGTGAGTATGAAAAATTGACAAGGTAATCGTTGACCGGCTTAAACCCACCTGCCCACAAGTTATAGGCTCCCACCTGTATATCCAGCGAAGTTTGTGCGGCAACCAACGACGGATTACTGATAACCGGCGCAGTGTGCGAAAAATAGTGATACGGGAATTCCTGTGTTTTTGCCTGAAAAGACAAGAACAGCAGAAAAATCAATATGTTATGATTTACAATCCTCATTGCAGGATAGTTACTTGTCCGTATTCAATATTTTGCGCATCGAAAACAATTTCTTAGAAATAGGTTCCCTGAATGATTTCACCTTTAAAAGTTCCATCCCACGGGACATAACTCCCGCGGCTTTCGTAAATTTTTTGTCCATGCCGATTATAAACGGTAACCCGTTCAGATTCGTGGAAACGGATGTTTTGAATTTCCCACACATCGTTGAAACCATCGCCGTTGGGCGTAAACACATCGGGAATTTCAATGGTATTTTCAAACTCCACTCGCAGCGTATTCGACCACGAAGAGAGTCCTTTATCAAGGTTGTTCGCTTTAATTCTGAAATAATGTTCCAGCGAAAAACCTTCATTAAAATAGTCGAACCGGGTGGCTGAAATTCCTCCGGTTATCTTTTCCCAAGGCCCGTTTCTTTCTGTGGCGTGCCACACTTCATATTCCACCCTGTCGTTATCCCAGTATTTGTTGCTGTTCCACACGAGCAGTGCCCGGTCTATTTCCGCGGTATTCCTTTCTCTTACCACAATAGTTTGCTGCGGATTGGAAATAAATAGCTCACCACATAAATTTTCTACTTTCAACCGGATGGTTTCGGGAGCCAACTCAGCTGAAGAGGGGAAATAGTATGTTGAACCATCGTATTCGGCAGAAACATGCACCTGCATCTCCCGGCCGGTTTCTTCGTTTTCAGCAAGAATGTAAAGCGTATGAATATGATTTTTCAGCTTTTCAGAATAATATTCGAGCTCCACATTATCTTCGCTGTTAAATGAAACGTTGAGCAGGGCAATATCCAGGCTGTCATTTATCAGCTCCACCTTAAGCGGCTCCGATTCGCCGTAGCACACCGTGTCGATAGTGGTGCTGGTTTCTTCCACAACAAGTGAATTCATTCCTTCCTGCGTCCAGTTCACGGTTACCTTGCTGGTTCCCTG
>JBNJGR010000107.1:0-9040 GCA_051747885.1 Bacteroidota bacterium
CTGAAGAGTATGGTCAGCGAGGAATTTTCAGCCATTAACGAAAAAGTTCGCGAGCTGAATGCACTCATTGAAGAAAAAGGTGAAGGACTTACAGACGAACAAGAAGAGATGCTGGATGAAATTCAGGAAAAACGTGTTGAAGTAAACAACCGGTTAAATGAAATCGATGATACTGCAGAAGAAGACTGGGAAGAATTCAGGGCATCATTCGAAGATGACCTTGAGGAGATTAATACCAAACTGGATAGCGTTATAGATGACTTCTAATCTTCTGTTTTAAAGAAATTTCAATACACAACAGGGGTTGGCTATAATGCTGCCCCCTTTTTTATTTCAGAGCCACTTAGCGGACTCGAACCGCTGACCTGCTCATTACGAATGAGCTGCTCTGCCAACTGAGCTAAAGTGGCTTTTATCTTTGCCTCCTAAAGATATTAATAAGCTGCCGATGAAACAACGGCAAATTTTGAAATCAGTTTATTTTCTTACATTTGCGCCCGAATATAAAAACATTTCTAATGACAAAAGCAACAATACATACTGCCAAAGGTGTAATGAAAGTGGATTTTTACGATGACGATACACCCGGAACAGTAGATAATTTCGTGAAGCTTTCCGAATCAGGATTTTACAACGGACTTACTTTTCACAGGGTAATTCCCGAATTTGTAATACAGGGCGGATGCCCCGACGGAACAGGTGCCGGCGGCCCGGGTTACACCATTAAATGTGAAACTGACGGCGAAAAACAATACCACGACCGCGGCGTACTTTCCATGGCACATGCCGGGAAAGATACGGGTGGCTCACAGTTTTTTATTTGCCACAACCGCGAAAATACCAAACACCTCGACGGACATCACACCTGTTTTGGTAAAGTAGTTGAAGGACTGGATGTAATAGACGAAATCCGCCCTGGTGATGTAATTGAAAAAATTGAAATTACCGGGAAAAAATAAAAACAAACTGCACTGTTTTAAAAGAGGATTTACCTGCGTATTTCCTCTTTTTTATGCCTTTTCTTCAATACCTGCAAACACGAATTACAAGAACAATTCCCCAATTCAACTTCTTTTTTACTACTTTGCAACCCGGTTAAAACGAATCGAACCAAAAATGTCAACTGTTACAAAAAACTTCACTTTCTCTTTTGAGGAACTTCAAATAAACCCCGGAGAAATTGAAGAACTAATGGGTTTTGAACCGGGGAAATCACCTGAGCCTTTCCCTGAATTAATTGAAGATGGATTGAATCAAGCCCCATCGCTTTGTGCTATTAAAGGCGGATTTGTAATTTTTGACCAGATTGAAGTGAATCGCGAAAAGAAAACCATTCGTATAAAAAATCAGATTTTCAATCCCGGAAAAATTATTGTGTCCCGGCTGAAAAATGCTACTTCAGCTGCACTTTTTGCCTGCACTGCCGGACCGGAAATTTCAACTTTTGCACATACACAAGCTAAATCAGGAAATGACCTACTGGCCTATATGCTGGATGTGATTGGCTCTCAAATTGCAGATAAAACAGTTGAAATACTTCAGGAAAAAATTGCGGCATTGGTACGCGAATCCGGCATGGGAATCACCGATCCGTTTTCGCCGGGATATTGCAACTGGAGCGTGGCCGAGCAGCAAAAATTATTCTCGCTTATGCCTCCCGGTTTTTGCGGAATTCAGTTATCCCCCTCTTCGCTAATGCATCCCATCAAATCGGTCAGCGGAATAATTGGCATTGGAACCAACTGTAAACAAAAAGGTTACCAGTGCGAATGGTGCAACGACAAGGATTGCATTTACGGAAGAATACGCAGGCAAAAAAAGCGCTAAAAAAAATCACCAATCTATTGTATATATCAAATCTAACACATTTATTTGTTGGTATGATTTGCAACGATTTTAACTGCTCTGCAACCGGTTGGAATCGATAAACAAAAATGTATTGAACGTTTTCTGATTTCTGAATATTAATAAAATAGCACAAACGATTATGGCACCTAACAAACCAAGAGTTATCAAGGATTACAATAAACTCGACAAAGACTTACAGGAACAAATTAAATTTGTTTACGCGGATGGATTTGCCGAAAACCTCATCCATTTTTTCGATAAAAACGGGGTGAAAGTCACTGCCCTTCCATTTGAAACCGAAGATAAATATTACATGCTTAGGATGACGGAAAATGAAGCGGTTCAGATTGTGGATGAGGACGAGGACTACGATGATGACGGTTTATTGAAAGACGACGTGAAACAGGATTATGAAGACAAGTATGCCGACCTGGATCACGTAGCCGATCAGATTGAGGATGATAATGAGGAAAACGACGACTAACTTTTATTGCAGGAGCGCCTTTACTTTGGCAGCGATTTCTTTGCCATCTGTTTTTCCAGCCAGTTCTTTAGTGGCAATTCCCATCACTTTTCCCATATCTTTCATGGAAGAAGCTCCGGATTTTTCAATAATTCCTTTTACTGCTACCGTTAATTCTTCGTCGCTCATTTTGGCTGGCAGGTAGTTTTCAAAAACTTTTACCTGCGCCATTTCCTGCTCTGCCAAATCTTCACGATTTTGCTGTTTGTAAATTTCCGCAGAATCAGCGCCCTGCTTGGCCAGTTTCGAAATTATTTTAAGCGATTCATCTTCGCTCAATTCCGAGCCGGCGCCTTTGGCTGCCCGGGCTTCGAGCATCACTTTTTTAATGTTGCGCAGCGCTTCCAGTTTTCCTTTATCGCGGGCCTTCATGGCCTCTTTCATGTCGTTGTTTATCTGGTCGAAAAGTGCCATAATCTTTTATTTTACTGTATTAATCAACCTGTCCGTGAAGGTAGGAATTTTTATCGGTTAGTTTATTTTCGTTGTTGACCGAATAATTCGACAATTTTTTCTTGTACTTCGGATCATTCATGCGCATTTGCCGGCGCTTGTAAGCCGGGATATTTTCCAGTTCATCCAAATCTTCATCCGATGCCGAAGAAAAATCCATTTTGGCGTTTTCAATATTTTTCCGGGCTTTATTGGTTTTTGGATAAAGCACTTCAAACTCCATGTCATCTTCAGCCGTCTCGTCTGGCGACTCATCCTTCCCGTTAAAACTTAATGTTTGCTGATCGGATAAAGAATAAGTCTTTTTATCCGGAGTTTTCTTCTCTGTAAGATTTTCATTCTTATTATCCACATCTTTAAGATGATGCGTTTCTTTTTCAACCTTTCGTTCACCTGCAATTTCCGGAATTGAACTGTTACCAAAACCTGTGGCAATTAAAGTAACCGAAATATCGTCACCCAATGTTTCATCTTTTCCGTTCCCCCAAATCAGGTCGGCATCAAATCCGGCCATATTTTGCAGGTAATCGGTAATCTGCCCCACTTCGTCCATGGTAACTTCTTTAGTACCGGAAGTAATGTTGAGCAGAATATTTCTTGCCCCGCGGATGTCATTGTTATTCAGCAGGGGAGAACTCAGTGCTATTTCAACGGCCTCGGTTGCACGTTTTTCGCCGCTTGCCACACCTGTTCCCATAATAGCCAAACCGCTTTTGCGCATCACGGTTTCCACATCAGCAAAATCAACATTTATATAGCCCGGAACAGTAATAATTTCGGCAATTCCTTTAGCTGCTGTGGCCAAAATATTGTCGGCTTTTGAAAAGGCTTCAGAAATGCCAAAATCGCCAAACATTTCACGAATGCGTTCATTGTTAATCACCAGCAACGCATCCACATGGCCTTCCAGTTCGGCAATTCCATCAATGGCCTGTTTTATGCGCCGTTTCCCTTCGTTACGGAAAGGAATGGTTACAATGCCAACGGTGAGATACCCTTCGGTGCTGCAGGCTTCGGCAATTACGGGAGCCCCGCCAGTACCGGTTCCGCCACCCATACCGGCAGTTACAAAAACCATTTTGGTATTTTCTGAAAGCGCCCGTTTTACGTCTTCAATATTTTCGATGGCAGCCTGCTTGCCCACTTCGGGTTTGTTGCCCGCACCGCGACCTTCGGTAAGCGAAGCCCCCAGTTGTACTTTTGTGGGCACCGGGCTGGCATCGAGTGCCTGCGAATCGGTATTGCATATTACAAAATCAACATCTCTGATTCCCTGCTTAAACATATGATTTAAGGCATTTCCGCCGCCACCGCCAACGCCTATTACTTTGATTTCAGCGCCTGGATTTGTCGGTAATGTGAAATTTGCCATATTTTCTGTCATTTTACTGTCTTTTTAAGGTTAAACTAAAACTATTCATCCATCGACTGGTCTTCGTCTTCGAACAATTTTCCCAATCCAAAATTCTTATAAAACCAATTGTCAATATTGCTCTGCGCAACCGGTTCATCGGCTTTCTGTTTCTTCTTTTTTCGCTTTTTTCGTTTGGTTGAAAACAAGGGTCTGTCTGTTAACGTTTTTGAAGATTTATTCTTTCCCTCCTGAACTTCCCTTTTTATCTCATTTTTATTCTTTTCAGTTTCAATTACGGTTTCCCTGAAATCTGATTCTGCTTCAACCTCAACGGGTTCTTCTTCCATCTCAGGGGATTCATTATTTTCCTCTCCCAGGTTATATTTTTCAGGTTCTTTTTTAGGTTGCAGCAACTGGTTCGGGTTGGTTACAAATCCGGTTGCCAGAATGGTTACGCTGATTTCTTCCCCCAGCGATTCATCGTAGCCGTTCCCCCAGATGATATCCGCATCCTGTCCGGCTTTTTCCTGCAACACTTCTATTATTTCACCTATCTCTCCAATTTTAATTTCGTCTTTGCCCGAAATAATGTTCAGCAGAATATTTTGTGTTCCATATATATCGTTGCTGTCGAGCAGTGGCGATTCAAGCGCCTCGTTTACAGCCTTCATGGCACGCCCCTCGCCAGAAGAAACACCTGTTCCCATAATAAATACGTTGCTGTTGTGCATCACGGTGTAAACATCGGTGTAGTCGATGTTCACATTCCCATGCAGGGTAATAATTTCGGCAACGCCTTTTACCGCTGTAGCCACAATATTATCGGCCATTTTAAAGGCCTGTCTGGCAGGCAAATCGCCAAAAATATTGTGCAACCGCTGGTTGCTTACTACCAACATGCTGTCCACAAACTCACCCAGCTTTTCAATACCCTCCATGGCCTGGCCAAAACGTTTTTTTCCTTCAGCCGGCGAGGGAACGGTAACCACAGCAATGGTGAGGATGTCGAGTTCGCGGGCCAGCTGGGCAATTACCGGTGCCGCACCCGTGCCCGTGCCTCCTCCCATTCCAGCTGTTATGAACAACATTTTGGTGTTCTCCTTCAGCACATTTTTCAGATCCTCGTAATTTTCGCGGGCTGCTTCCTCGCCCATTTGCGGCTGGTTACCGGCACCACGGCCTTCGGTTAAAGTAACACCAAGTTGAATTTTCACCGGCACCGGGCTGTTCTCCATTGCCTGGCCGTCGGTATTACAAATAATAAAATCGACACCGGCAATACCTTCTTCGAACATATGACTGACCGCGTTGCAGCCACCTCCACCCACTCCAATAACTTTAATAATGGAGGAGGATGAAGTCCGCGGAAATTGGAAATTTACTAATTCGGTCATATCATTAATTTTTAATTCAATGCAACATCATCATCGTCGTCAACATAATCGAGCACTCCCTGAACGACGTTTTTAATCCAGGGAGAAAAGCCTGAATCTTTCTTCTTCTTTTTTGGTTTCCGCTTTTTCTCCATTGGCAGTGGGTCAACTTTTTCAAGTGCCATTTTCAAAAGCCCCAGCACTGTATGAAAATCAGGTTGTTCAAGGACTTCAACCTTTGAAGAAGCGCGCATAACGGAGAAAGCCAACCTGGTATCCATCCCTGTACGGAATTTAACCAGCGAAATCAAATTATTCAGCGAGGCAGTTCCTCCTGCGAGGACAATTCCTGATCCCAGCTGTTCGGCAATACCCGATTTTTCAACCTGATAGAAAGCGCTGTCGATAATCTCTTCCATCCGGGCCTGAATGATAAAAGCCAGGCTTTTAAATGAAATCTCTTTAGGTTCCCATCCGCTGTGGCCGGGGATTGTGACCACTTTCTGTTCGTCGGCAAAATCGCCAAGCGCCTGACCATACTGTGTTTTAAGCTGCTCTGCCCATTTCGGAAGAATTGAACAACCTTCTTTAATATCGTTGGTAACCACGTCTCCGGCAAATGGAATTACTGCGGTGTGAATCATTGTTCCCTCGTTAAAAACAGCCAGTTTGGTGGTTCCGGCCCCCATATCGAGCAAAATGGTACCCAGTTCTTTTTCGTCTTCAGTTAAAACGGCTTCGCTGGTTGCCATTGGCGATAACACAACTTCTCCCAGTTCAACCCCAACTTTATCGAGCACCCGCTCAAAATTGGTAATGTGAATTTCGGGTACGGCTATTAATTTGTAGGTGGCTTCAATTTTTTGTCCGGTAATTCCCACGGGGCTAAGTTCCACCGGTTCGTTATCAATAACAAACGACTGCGGAATAACATGGAGGAGTTTAAAATCCTGTTCTATTTTCAGTACTTTGGCTTCATTGAGTAATTCATTTACATCGTTTTCAGTCACCACTCCGTCGCCTGACGTCAGACGGGTTCCTTTGTGTTCGTAAATTTTCATGGGTTGCCCGGCATAGGCAATATCTACCTTTTTGATTTTACCACCCACCTGCTCAAGCAAATCGGTTAACAAATATTTCAGCGAAATGGCGGCTTCTTCAATATTAAAGACCACCCCGCGTTTAATGCCTTTTGAAGGAAAGCTTGCAGCGCCCAAAATTTCCATCCTCCCTTCGCTGTCTTTTTGTCCGGCAAGAGCAGTCATTTTTGTTGTCCCGATATCAACAACAACCGAATAATTTATTTTTGAAGCCATATTATCTTTTTTTTGCGATTACCTGATTTTTGTATTTAACACTTACCTTTTGGTACAAATTCCAGTTGTTTCCGGCCATTATCTGCTGATAAAAAGCTTTCATGTTGCGCAGCTTTTGCGGATAATCTTCAAGCGAACCCATTTCGATTATGTGGTCACCAACGAGTGGTGTCAGCAAAACATCGCCGTTTTGCTCCACATGCACCTGCTCCACCTGCGCTTTCCAAAAAGGATTTTCTTCGACAAACAACACAAACGGAAGCAGCTGCGTTTTCGCAAACTGTTCAGAAAAATACCCGGTGGCAACCAAAACATTGGCCGTGTAATTGGCCGAAGTGGGTATTACCTCGCCATTCCGGTCGAGATAATACCTTCCTTCTGATGACATAATCCGTACTACTGGTTCCCTGTGCTTAATTTTAACACCTAGTGTACCACGGTAACCCACGCTGTCTTTCGTAATTACCTTAAAAATTTCAGCCTTTTGAATGGCCTGGTGTTTTTCCACCGCTCTTTCCAGAGAATCGGCATTAATAAGCTGCAGGTTTTTGCCAACAAGCTGGTCATCGGCCGACCTGACCAACCGGGTAATTTCGTCTTTACTTATTTTAATGAGCTCATTTTCCTGTAATTCAATTTCAATATTGCCACAGGTTACGTCCTTTGTTTCTCTTGCAGAAAAAGACAATGTAACCACCAAAAAGGCGATTAACACGAGGTAACCTGTCAGTTTTAATAACTTACGCAACATGCTGTTTATTTTTAAGCACTTCAATTATTTGTGGCCCAATTCCGTCAATATTCCCGGCGCCCATTGTGAGCACCACATCGGTTTCTCTTTCGGCAAAAAGTTGTGCCACATCTTCCTTCTCTGCCATTATTTTATTTTCATTCTTCATCTTTTCAAAAATTATCGCTGAACTCACCCCTTCGATAGGTTCTTCACGAGCCGGATAAATGGGAACCAGGATTGTTTCATCCAGCAAGTCGAGGCTGGCGGCAAACTCAGCTGAAAAATCGCGGGTTCGTGAGTAAAGATGCGGCTGAAAAACGCCTGTGATTTTCCGGCTGGGATACAATGCTTTTACCGATGAAATAACCGCTTTTAGCTCAGCCGGATGATGGGCGTAGTCATCGATATAAATCTGGCTGTCGCTTTTGTAACGCACATCGAAACGGCGCAGAACCCCCTGGTAATCTTCCAGACCGCTTTTAATTTCGTCGGCAGAAACACCTGCCAAAAAGGCCAACGCCGCGGCGGCCACAGCGTTTTCCACATTTATCAATCCCGGATAATTGAGCCGGCAGTTGGCAATTATCCCGTCCGGTGTTTTCAAATCGAACTGGTAAAAACCACCTTCGCTGCTCAATTTTAAATTCACCGTATTGAAATCGGCATTTTCTTTCAAAGCATAAGAAAACACCCGGGCTGATGTTTTTTGCGTATCCAGCGCTACTCCTTTTTTCAGCAATAATTTTCCGCCCGGTTTTATCTGTGAAATGAATTTTTCAAACGACTCTACAATTTTTTCCTTTTCCCCGTAAATATCGAGGTGGTCGGCGTCGAGGGATGTGACCAGTGCCAGCAATGGCTGGAGGTGTAAAAACGAGCGATCGAACTCGTCGGCTTCGGCAACAATCCATGGCGAATCCTCGTTGGGCAGCAATAAATTACTTCCAAAATTTTGGGAAATACCGCCCAAAAATGCTCCACATCCTGCTTTTGTTTTATCAAGAATGTTGGCCGTCATTGTACTCACGGTAGTTTTCCCGTGGGTGCCGGCTACTGCAATTCCGTTTTTCTCGTTACAAATCAATCCCAGCACTTTTGCCCGTTTCAACAAACTGATCGGTTTTTCCCTGAACCAGGAGAGTTCACTATGATCATCTGGAAGCGCGGGAGTAAAAACAGCCAGTGTTTCACCCGGATTCCATTGGGAGGGAATATTCCGGATATCATCATCGTAATGCACATCAATTCCCTCTTGCTGAAGGGCTTCGGTAAGAGTGGTCTGTGTACGGTCATAGCCCGCCACATTCCGGCCGGTAAATTTAAAATACCGTGCCAGTGCACTCATCCCAATCCCCCCGATACCGAGGAAATAAACATTCTTTATATTTTGAAGGTAACTCATTGTTTCAATAGTTTTTCTGCTTCATCAACAATATGACG
>JBNJGR010000108.1:0-8960 GCA_051747885.1 Bacteroidota bacterium
TATGTTTTGCCTGTACCGTACAGTGAACTGGCAAACAATTCTGCAATTGAACAATATGATGAGTGGAAATAACAATTATAATGAGATGAAAAGGAATATATTTTTTTCAATAGCGTTTATACTCACTTTTATCAGTGGGTGCAAACAACCGGATGAGTTGCTGCCTTCTGTGGCAAGAGAGGGAATAAACAGCATTACAGCATCTTTCACGGATGGAACCGGGGAGTTTACCGGAACCATTGAGGAAGGAACAAACGAAATTGTAATCCCTATCCCTTACTACTTTCCGGTAAGCAGTGACAACAGGGTTACTGATGAAATGCTCTCGAATATGAGAGTAAGGGCCAATCTTGACGATAATGTTACGGTTTCTCCTCCCCTCCTCTTCATGGATTTAACCAAAGACAATGTAATTACAGTGAAAGATCAGTTAGGTGAAGAACATGAATACATTGTTCGTGGTGAAATCCGGAAAAGCTCAGAGAGCCAGATCAAAGAATTCAGTATCCCCGATCTGGGACTGACAGGAGTAATTAACGAATCACAGAAAACAATTTCGTTGATAGCTATTGGCGAGCTTGAACCGGCTCTTGCCGAGGTAACTTTATCCTATCATGCCACCATTTCTCCTGATCCGCGTGAAGAAGCTCTTGATTATAACGAGCCACTGGAACTAACTGTAACAGCTCATGATGGCGTTACCCAAAATGTATATACAGTAAAAAAGGAAGTTCCGGAAAAACTGCCCTACGGAATCCGGTCGGGAAGTGCAAAACTTTTGTTTGCCAAACAACTGAAGGCCGAGGTTGGAATTACTGCCGACAATCTTACTGGTGGTATAGCGGTAACCGATAGTCATGTTATCCTGAACACCCGTGGACAGAACAGCATCTACCTGGATGCAAAAAGTGGGGAGAATGCGGGTGAAGTGGAACTTGGATCTGTAAAAGGTAGCCTGACCAACTTTTATACTACTGCCGACCGTGCAGGAAACATTCTGATTTGCAACCTGGCTCCCAACGATGGGGCATTCAAAATATGGAAAGTGGCTTCCGTATCAGACACGCCGGAACTGATGATTGAATGGGACGGCGGGGTACCCATCGGACGTAAAATGTCGGTTCAGGGTGATATTAACGGCGATGCTATCATTACGGCTCCAATTCTGGAACAAAACCAACAATTTGCGCGCTGGACAATCACAGGGGGCGTTTTAGACTCGCAGACTCCTGAAATAGTTACCATGAGCGGACTGGATAAAGGCTGGACTACCAATGTCGATATTATTCAAACATCCGGTTCTGACATATCCAGCGATTACTTTGTGGCTTCCTACTCAGACAATACGTTTGCATGGGTCGATGGCTCAACTAATGAGGTGAGCAAAATGCTGGAATCAATAAGTGTGAACTATATTCAGAATGCAGTTGATTTTGTTGAGTTCAACAATGCTCAATATACCACTGTAAACTGGGTGAACAGTTTTACATGGGGAGCCGCCGATATGGTCTGGCTGCTGGATGTAAGTTCTCAGGACAGTTTCACCGGAAACCTCGAAACAGGAACTTGTCCTGCCGTAGTATGGCAAACACCTGCTGATACTTATGGTGCCAAAGCAATTTCTCCTGTCGTGGCCAATGCCAACGGTACCGGTGATGTGGCACTCAAAGTATCGGATGACGGGTATTATCTCTACCTGTATTTCATGTTTACCAACGGATACGTGGTGGGTTACCAGTTTGATTGTATCGATATGTAAGTAATAAACCTGGCGATATTGATACTTAAAAATAAATGGTGTCAATATCGCTTTTACGTTAATGGATTATGGCAATTCGAATTTTCAGCATTATTAAACTACTGGTGTTATCATTTTTCCTGCTGGTATTTTCTGTTTCCTGCGAAAACAACGACGATAACCTGCCGGATTGGGAATGGGATGACAAACAGGATGAAGAAGAGGGAAAACCAAGAGTTTTATGGATAGATGCCGCTGCCAATTTCATTGATTTTGCCAATAGTAAGGAGAATATCCTCCGCGACCTTCAACTGGCCAAAGATGCCGGTTTTACAAGTGTAGTTGTGGATGTCAGGCCAACCACGGGCGATGTACTGTTCAATACTGATGTGGTGGAACAGGTACAATGGCTGGGAGCCTGGCTCCCCGACGGATATTCAAAAGTTGAAAGAACTGCATCATGGGATTACCTCCAGGCGTTTATCGATGCCGGAGAAGAGGTTGAGGTAAAAGTTTATGCCGGAATAAACACCATGGTGGGCGGAAACACAACTAGCCTGGGGTCGCAGGGAGCGCTGTTCAGAGACCAGGAGAAAGAAGAATGGGCGACCCAGCTGCTCACTGAAACGGGAATAAATAGCACGATGGAAATTGGCGGGACAGGAGCTAAATTTTTCAACCCTGTAAGAGAAGAAGTGCAGGAATATATTTGCGATATGCTGGAAGACCTGGCTGATTATGATGGCCTGGAAGGTATTATTCTCGACAGGGGACGTTTTGACGGAATGGACAGTGATTTTTCTTCTTATACCAAAGAGAAATTTGAAGAATACTTAGGTTATTCCGTGCAATATTTTCCTGAAGATATAATGGAGGCGGGTACTACTGCAGGTAACCTGCCTTCCTCAACCCCGGAATATTTTAAAAAGTGGCTGGAATTCCGCGTAAAAGTAATGCACGATTTTTTCGGAAAAGCCTCGGAAACAGTAAGTTCAGTTAATCCTGACATGAAATTTGGCGTGTATGTTGGTGGTTGGTATTCCTCCTACTACGGAGTGGGTGTAAACTGGGCCAGCCCTGACTACAATACTGCCTCAGATTATCCCACATGGGCCACCGTTGATTATAAAAATTATGGTTATGCCGACATTATGGATGTTATTTTAATTGGCGCTTACGCTTCGCCAACAAGAGTTTACGGAACAACTGAATGGACCATACAGGGCTTTTGCTCCCTTGCCATGGATAAAATAAAAGACGAAGCTGCAGTTATTGGCGGCCCCGATATAGGCAACGGAGAATGGGCCACGGCAAGCGATGCAGTAACCGATAATGCAATTATCGAATCGGTGAGAGCGGTGATGGATGTGTGTGATGGCTATTTCCTGTTCGATATGATTCATTTAAAGCAAAAAGACCAGTGGAATGTGGTAAAAGAAGGAATTGAACAAGTGGTTTCTTCCGAAAATTAAAATACAAGAATGCTGAACAGATGAAAAAGATACCTTTATTGATGATGGCTGCAACTGCATTGTTCCTTACATTTTGCAG
Organism: Bacteroidota bacterium; assembly: GCA_051747885.1. Lineage (GTDB taxonomy): Bacteria > Bacteroidota > Bacteroidia > Bacteroidales > Prolixibacteraceae > Tangfeifania. The sequence continues at coordinate 3,290 of JBNJGR010000108.1, forward strand.
CCCTTCAAACAACAACAGTAAAACCGAAAAACCGGTTTATATGTGGTTCGATTGTGAAGCCAATTATGAACGATTGAGCTATCCCGACTCAATCAGGTTCTATCTGAAAAAAGTAAAAGATATTGGTTTTACAGATGTAGTTGTCGATGTAAAAGCCATAATGGGAGAAACGCTTTACGACAGCAAAATAGCCCCATTTATGGGTGAATGGAAGGGAGTTGAAAGAAGCCGCGATTACGATATGCTGGGTATTTTTATAGAAGAAGCTTCAAAGTTGGATTTGGAAGTTCATGCATCTATGAATGTTTTCAGTGGAGGACACAATTACTACGACCGCGGAATTATTTACGAGGAACATCCCGGGTGGCAATCCATCAATTACTGGTGCGATTCAATTGTCCCTATTTCCGAAATGAAGTGGAATTACAATGGCATGATGAATCCAGCACTTCCCGACGTACAGGAGTATCAATTAAATATTATCGAGGAGTTGGTCCGAAAATACCCTCAACTTGACGGTTTGGTGCTCGACAGAGTAAGATACGACGGAATTTCATCCGATTTTAGTGAGTTCTCCCAAGAGGCTTTTGAAGAATATGCAGGGACAGAAGTGGAAAACTTTCCGGAAGACATTCTATATTGGAAAAAAAAGAACAACGACGATTATGAATGGAAACGCGGTAAGCATTTCAATAAATGGATTGAATGGCGTGCCTCGGTAATCTATAATTTCTTTGAAAAGGCAAGGGCAGTTACCAAACAGGCCAACCCCAATATTCAATTTGGCACCTACACAGGTGCGTGGTACCCTGTGTATTATGAATTGGGTGTGAATTGGGCCAGCAAGAAGTACGATCCTTCCATCGATTATGAATGGGCAACCGATAATTACAAAAAATATGGCTATGCCGAATTACTCGATCTCTACATGACAGGGCTATATTTCTATGAAGTAACAATTGAAGAGGTTGAAAAACTGAATGAAGTGGCTCTGGAAAAACGAGGAGAAGCAGCCATGGGCGAAGGAAAAGATTTCTGGTACTCGGTTGAGGGAAGCGCACAACTTGCCAACAAAGTAGTGAAAGAAGCAGTGCCCGTAACCGGCAGCCTTTATGTTGAACAATATGAACAGAATGCCGATCAGTTTAAAGAAGCGGTAAAAATGGCCTATAATTCAACCGACGGGCTCATGATTTTTGATATTGTGCACATTATCAACAAAAACTGGTGGCAGGTAATGGAGGAGGCTCTTTCTGAAGCAAAACAGGAATAATATTCAGTGAGGGATTACTGTTTATCGGAGTTCATAAATAAGTAAGACTATTTTAATGAATTTATCACTCATCGATATTGGCGTTGTAGTTGCCTATCTGGCGCTTACCCTGTTTATCGGTTTTTGGCTATCGAAAAAAGCTTCTAAAGACCTGCAGGCTTATTTTCTTGGAGGAAACTCCATTAAATGGTATTATCTCGGATTGTCAAACGCTTCCGGGATGTTTGATATTTCGGGCACCATGTGGACAGTTGCCATTGTTTTTGTTTATGGTCTTAAAAGCGCCTGGATTCCATGGCTATGGCCGATCTGGAATCAGATATTCGTGATGGTTTTCCTGGCCATTTGGATGAGACGTTCCAACACCATGACTGGGGCACAGTGGATCACCTTCCGTTTTGGTGACGGACGGGGCGGGCGCCTTGCACACATAATTGTTGTGGTGTTCGCAGTAATTAGTGTGATTGGTTTCATTGCCTACTTTGTGGAAGGCATCGGCAAATTTGCCACAACTTTCTTCACCTGGGACCTTTCTACAAACATGTTAGGTCTGCAGCTGACTTCGCAACAGGTATATGCGCTAATAATTATCGGAATCACAACTATTTATACAATGAAGGGCGGTATGTACAGTGTGGTCAGTACTGAGGTACTTCAGTTTCTAATCATGACCGTAGCATGTATTTCCATCGGAATTATTGCCTACAATCAGGTGACACCGGAACAACTTTCCGCGGTTATACCGGATGGCTGGACAAATTTATGGCCCGAATGGAAACTAAACCTCGACTGGTCGGAAACTTTCCCGGAACTGAATGATAAGATAGGCGCCGACGGTTATGAAATGTTCGGGTTGTTGTTAATGATGATGATTCTGAAAGGAATTTTCGCCAGCCTGGCCGGCCCGGTTCCCAGTTACGACATGCAACGTATCCTGAGTACCAAAACACCTGCCGAAGCTGCAAAAATGAGCGGACTGACATCCCTGGTGTTGTTTATTCCACGCTATCTGATGATTGGTGGCTTTGCCATGCTGGCACTGGTTTATCTCAAGCCCGAACTGATGAAAATGGGAGCCGACATTGATTTTGAAATGGTGCTGCCTCTGGCCATCAGACAATTTGTACCAGTGGGCATAAAGGGATTGCTGCTGGCCGGATTGCTGGCTGCTTTTATGGGCACCTTCGCCGCATTTATTAATGCTGCACCGGCCTATCTGGTAAACGACCTTTATAAGAAATACCTGAACCCGGGAGCATCCAACAAAAAACTGGTTCGCTACAGTTATTTGTCAAGCTTCTTGCTGGTCATCATCGGACTGGTGTTCGGATTGTTTGCCAAATCTCTTAACAGTCTCACATTGTGGATCACTTCCTCCCTTTACGGGGGATATGCTGCTGCCAATGTGTTGAAATGGATATGGTGGCGCTTCAACGGTATGGGATATTTCTACGGAATGCTTGGAGGACTTGTAGCCTCAGTTATTGTACCACCGTCGGTGAGATTTTTTGTGCCGGGAGCAATCGATATTTATATGTATCCACTAGTGCTTTTAATATCGATGGGGGCTTCGGTGCTGGGAACTCTTTATACCAAACAGGAAGATATGGAAACGCTCAAAAAGTTCTACAAACAAACCAAGCCCTGGGGTTTTTGGGAACCGGTTAAACGCGAAGTGATGAAAGACGACCCCTCATTTGTTCCCAATAAAGACTTCAAGCGCGATGCTTTCAATGTTGTGGTGGGCATTATCTGGCAAATGTCAATGGTAGTTCTGCCCTTGTATTTCCTTTTTGGAGAATATACTTCAGCCTGGATATCTCTGGGAATATTTACCGGCACTTCTATTTTGCTGAAATTCTTCTGGTATGATCATATTAAAAATATAGAATAGCAATGACAACAATCCGGAGAAATAATATTCATTCGAAAATATAAAAAAAAAGACTTAAAAAAATTAACAGGTTAAATGAGGATTAAAGGAACATTTTTAGACGAGATAAGTCACGATATCCCCCATCAAAACTGGGGAAGAGAAGAGTGGAAAAAAGATTTCGACTACATGAAAAAGGCGGGTATCGATACGGTTATTCTCATCCGCGCAGGCTATGGAAAATGGCAGACATTCCCGTCTGACGTTTTGATGCAACATGAAGGGGCCTATCATCCTCCCGCCGACCTGGTCCGGATGTTTCTGGAACTGGCTGAGGAACAAGGGATGGATTTTTATTTTGGGTTGTATGATTCGGGAAAATACTGGAATGAAGGAAAATTCCACAAAGAAATCGATGTCAATAAAAAATTCATCGACGAGGCTTGGCAAAAGTATGGTGAAATGCCTGCTTTAAAAGGATGGTACGTTTCACAGGAAATCAGCAGAAAAACAGGAAAAATCATTGACCTTTATGCAGGACTGGCCAGGCATTGCAAAGATGTTTCAGATGGTTTACCTGTGCTTATTTCCCCCTACATCGATGGAATTAAAAATGTGAGCCAGTACATTAACGATACCACCAAGTCAAACGGTATTACACTTAAGCAGCACGAAGCCGAATGGAGTGAAATATTTGACGGGATAAAAGATGCCGTTGATATAGTGGCTTTTCAGGACGGGCACGTAGATTACGAGGACCTGACAGGATTCCTGCAAATCAATAAAACGCTGGCCGACAAATTTGGACTTGAATGCTGGACCAATTCAGAAACATTCGACAGGGACATGCCCATCAAATTTATGCCCATTAAGTGGGAAAAACTCTTGCTGAAGCTTGAAATGGCCGCCAAAGCAGGAATTGAAAATGCCATAACTTTCGAATTTTCGCATTTCATGAGTCCACAATCGGCTTACCTGCAGGCAGGCCACTTATATAACAGGTATAAGGAATATTTACAGAACGTATAACGGTAAGAAAGATAAATTCATAATCAGAATATGAAACGAAGAAATTTTATAACATTGGTGTCAGCCGGTAGCGGTGGGGTGCTTTTAACCTCCCCGTTAACGGGGTCAGAAACAAAAAAAGCTGCTGAAAAAAATAACGTTAAATTTTCAAAGTTAACTGCCGATGTAATAATTGCAGGCGGAGGAATGGGTGGTTGCGCAGCTGCCATCGCGGCCTGCCGGAATGGCCTGAATGTGATTATGACCGAGGAAACCGACTGGATTGGCGGGCAACTTTCGCAACAGGGTGTTCCGCCTGACGAACACCAGTGGATTGAAACACACGGAGCGCCTGCATCGTACCGGGATTTCAGGAACCGCGTGCGGGACTACTACAAGCGCAATTATCCGTTAACCACGGAAGCCCGGAACCGCGAAAACCTCAATCCCGGCGACGGCGCTGTCTCCCGGCTTTGCCACGAGCCCAAAGTGGCTGTGGCCGTGCTCCTGGAAATGCTCCATCCATACATGAGTACCGGAAAACTGTTGTTGTTAACAGAACACAAAATAAAAAAAGCAGATGTTTCGGGCGACATGGTAAAAGCCGTTGAGATAATTAACATGAAAAATGACCGGAAAATGGTGCTGCATGCCCCGTATTTTGTAGATGCGACGGAATGTGGCGATCTGCTACCGCTCACCGGCACCGAATACGTTACCGGCACCGAATCAAAAAAACAGACCGGCGAACTTCATGCACCCGAAAAAGGAAACCCCAAAAATAACCAGGCGTTTACATTATGTTTTGCAACGGATTATCAGTCAGGAATGAACAATATTATCGAACGTCCTGAAGACTATAGCTTCTGGAGCAATTACGTACCTGATATGACCCCGCCCTGGGCAGGAAAACTGCTGGAGCTGAATTACTCCAATCCGCAAACACTGAAGCCCAAAGAACTGGGATTTCACCCCGAAGGAAAAAATACCGGCGGTGTTTTGAATCTTTGGAATTACCGGCGCATTATCAATAAAAATAATTTTGAGCCGGGTATTTACGACGGGGACACAACCATTGTAAACTGGCCGCAAAATGATTACTTTTTGGGAGATGTTATCGATGTAAGCGAAAAAGATTTCAGGAAACATGTAGAAGCCGCCCGCCAATTGAATTTATCGTTGTTCTATTGGCTGCAAACCGAAGCACCCCGCCCGGACGGCGGTACAGGCTGGCCGGGATTACGCATGCGCAGCGATGTGATGGGAACAACCGATGGAATGGCCAAATACCCTTACATCAGGGAATCCAGAAGAATTAAGGCTGAATTTACCGTACTGGAGGAACACGTGGGCGCGGAAAACCGGAAACTGGTGGCCGGTGAAGAGGCCGGTAAAAAAGCTGCCGGTTTTTACGACAGCGTAGGTACCGGTTATTACCACATCGACCTTCACCCCAGCAGCCAGGGCGACAACTACATCGACTTTGGTTCGCTTCCTTTCCAAATTCCTTTAGGTGC
>JBNJGR010000109.1:0-8951 GCA_051747885.1 Bacteroidota bacterium
ATGCGCACAATTTCGTTAAGCTGATTAACGGAGCCAATGTACTCTTCGCCATGGTCGGTTTCGTCGAGGGCCACAAATCCCGCAAATTCCGATTTAATTCGGGTTTGCTGCAACAATTCTTTTACCCGCTGCGCTTCTGACAGATGCCCGGCAATGGCAATTTTTTTCGTTTTCTCGATATCTAAGCCAAAGGATTTAAAATTAAGCCAATGAAAAATCAGCCGGTATGCCAACAGCGCAATCGCCGCCCAGGCCGATCCCAGCAAAATCAGCGCCCGCGAAAAACGGTATTCTTCATCAACCAGCGAATACACCAGCAAAATGGCGATGGTTCCCCAGAGGATTCCGCGTGCCACATTTAACAGGCTGACAGGCTTTTTATAACCCCCTGATAAAAAGATGGCTGCCAGCCAAAACACGATGTAAACAGGAACCACCCATTGCAAAAATTCCGGAGGATAATAACCCGGTTCGTAACGGAAATTCTCCCAAAACGGAGTGAGAAAAAGAAACCCCAGGAAAATGAAAAGCGCATCGAGCAGGGGCACAAAAATACGGTCGAATAACCTTTTAGTGATGGAAAGAAATGCCCGGAAATAAATGGCAAGGTGAATTAAAAACGAAAAAAGGCTGGCTTTTCCGCCCGAAAAATGTTTTTGCGCAAAAATTACCATCGCCTTGTAAAACACCTTTACATAATTCAACGATCCTTTTTTGGTGCTTTCCCCTTTGTAATGAATAATCGTGGTTTCCGGGAAATAGTAATTTTTATAGCCTCCCTCCGTAATCCGGTACGAAAGGTCGATGTCTTCGCCGTACATAAAAAATGTTTCGTCGAGCAATCCCACCTTTTCTAATGTATCTTTTCGCAGCAGCATGAAAGCGCCGGCCAGCACATCCACTTCGTGAACTTCATTTTCATCGAGATAAGAAAGATGGTACTTACCAAATTTTTTCGATTTTGGGAAGAGTTTTGACAACCCGAACATTTTACAGAATGCCACCCACGGTGTAGGCAATCCACGTTTCGACTCGGGCAGGAAATTGCCTTTTCCGTCAATCATTTTTACCCCCAGGCCGCCGGCATCAGGGTGATCATCCATAAATGAGATTATTTTCCTGAATGTATCTTCCTCTACCACTGTATCAGGATTCAGCAATAAAATATATTTCCCTTTTGCCTGCCGGATGGCCTGGTTGTTGGCTTTTGAAAAACCCGCATTTTGCTTGTTTTCAATCAGCTGAACTTCGGGAAATTTCTCGCGAACAAGCTGCGTGGAACCGTCAACAGAATTGTTATCGACAACAAAAATTTCGACATTTAAGTTTTTTGAAGCTTTCTGCACAGAATGCAGGCACTGCTCCAAAAAGTGTTTCACATTATAATTTACAATTACTACTGAAACTTCCATTTACTCAGCCAGGCATTAAATATTCAAATGTAGCATTTCCATTGGATAACGGAAAACAGAAGGTTTTCTGATTTTTCTGCTACTTTATTTCCCCACTGAAGTTTCATAAAGCACCCGGTTGGTGAGTGAGCGTCCAAGCGTAATTTCGTCGGTATATTCCAAATCGTCGCCAACTGCCACTCCCCTCGCCAATGTGGTAACTTTTACCGGCTTGTCCTTCAGTTTCCGGAAAATATAAAAATTAGTGGTATCGCCTTCCATGGTGGTAGGCAAGGCCAGAATGATTTCAAGCAGGTCAGGATTTTCAGCCCGTTCAATAAGTGAATTAATTTCCAGTTCATTGGGCCCGATTCCGTCCATGGGAGAAATAATGCCGCCCAGAACATGATACAACCCGTTGTACTGATGCGTATTTTCAAAAAGCATTACATCACGTATGTTTTCCACCACGCAAATCACCGAATTGTTACGCGACGGGTTGGAGCAAATCCGGCAAATATCGCTGTCGGAAATATTGTGGCAAACCTTGCAGTGTTTAATTTCGCTGCGCAACTGAATCAGGCTTTCGCCAAACGCTGTCACCTCTTCTTTATCGCGACGAAGCAGGTGCAGCACAAGCCGGAGAGCACTTTTCCGGCCTATTCCCGGAAGTTTTGAAAATTCATTAACGGCATTTTCAAGCAGCCGTGACGGATATTTTTCGATGTTCATTTTTCCCTATTGTCCGATGGTTCACCATTCATTTTTGGAGATAATATGAAATCTGTTGGTTGTACAATCGGTAAAATAACATTTCTGAGCAAAGTTCCATTTGTCCTCTCTATCAGTATTCCTCTACTAGTAGAAATTGCAATGGAAACAAGTGAAGTTTCCAGTGCTATGTCCATGTCGAAATCATTATTTGACCTCACATCAAAATGTTTCTGTAATTCTTCAACTTTATATTGAGTTATAATTGAAGTTTTCAGAATAGTGTGTTTTTTATTCTCTGTTTCCATCAGATATAGTAAACCCACAACTACAGCAAATTGATTCTTTTCCAAATCCCATCTGTAATCAATTTTAAATTTTACCTCAAATTCTTGTTCCAGATCAATCTTTAGTTTAAAATTTACCGGATTAATATAGATATATTCCAATACATCGGCATTTATGAGTTTAAATTTCGCTGGTGTACTATTTTCCATCATGATGTTATGAATTATTTTCCATTAAAAATGGTTGTTGTTCAATACTCCTAACAGGAACTTCATAACCATCATCTGTTCCATTTAATATAGAATCTTCTTGTATTAAAGGAGTTTGTTTTAATTTCCATGAAATTGTTTTGATTCCAGCAGCATCTTCTTCAATAAATTCATCTGCATTCACAAATTCAATTTTGGGAATTTTATCAATAGCCAGAGATAATTCAACTAATTTGGATATTTTATGATTGAAATCCCCATTTAATATTTGTGATATATAACCTTTTGAAACACCTAACTTTTTAGCAAATTGAGATTTGTTTAGTTTATTTTCATCTAAATAATTCAATAATTCATCATACAATTCAAATTGGATTTTTGATGTCCAGTAACCTGGGTTTTTGAGTAATTCCTGACGTTTCATTCTGAATGAATTTTATTGTTCAAATACCTTGATTTTATACTTCTGAATTTTCTAATATCCTTTTTTTGTCTGTTTTTATAGCCGCCTAAAACAATAATCTTTCCATCTGTTTTTTTTATCAGGTAAACTCTAAGATGCCTTGTTTTTATTTCATATTCTTTAACTAATTCCTTTTCAGGAGTAATATCCTTAAATTTTTCATTCGGCAAAGATTTACCATTTGAAAGTCTTTCCAGAGTCTGCAACAAACTACCTAATTCATTATCATACTTTTTATGACGTTCTTTTATTTCATCTTCAAACTCCTCAAAATAACAAACATCATTTTCAATAAGCAGGTCAATTTCCTGCTTTCCAACAATAGAACTTAATGATTTTAACGCAAATTTAGTCATAATGTTTAGCTTAAACTAAACTTTTTGGGAATTTTAGCATTTTTTTAAAACACACCTGTTTTTTACAACTCCCGCAAGTAGCTTCTCCTGGTTGGTTATGAATTCTTTACTCATTCAAGATGACTTTTGCAGATTGTAAAATTTCGAATTTACTAAAATATAAAACTTAAAAATAAATAAATGATTATTCCTCATGAAAAAATATTGATAAATTAGCTGATTAGAAAATAATTCTAAACCAAAAAAACTTCATATTATGACAAAAAAATCCAAAACTTCATTCTCCCGGCGCAATTTCATCGGAACAACTGCAACTGCCCTTGCCGGTATAACGGTTATTCCGAGTCATGCAGTTGCCGGACTTGGACACACCCCACCGAGTGACAAATTGAACATTGCCGGCGTTGGCGTTGGTGTTGGCGGAAAGGGAAGAGTAAATCTCCGCAACATGCCGGGGCAAAACATTGTGGCTTTGTGCGATGTGGACTGGGATTATGCCAAGGGAGTGTTTGATGAATACCCAAAAGCCAAAAAGTGGAAAGACTTCCGCAAAATGCTGGAAGAACAAAAAGACATTGATGCGGTAGTAATTGCCACACCCGACCACACGCATACCCTGCCGGCCGCTGCCGCAATGGAGCTGGGAAAGCATGTTTACCTGCAAAAACCACTAACTCATTCCGTTTGGGAATCGAGGTATTTAACTGAACTGGCCAAAAAAACCGGCGTGGTTACACAAATGGGCAACGAAGGCCACTCCAACGATACCGTTTACGAAGTGGCTGAAGTAGTTCAAAGCGGCTGCCTCGGCGACATCAGAGAGACACATGTATGGACCAACCGTCCTATTTGGCGACAGGGAATGCCCAAACCTGTGAAAGAAGTGAAGGTGCCGGAAACACTGGACTGGGATTTGTTTATTGGCCCTGCTGAAATGCGTGCATACAATCCCGAATACCATCCGTGGATTTGGAGAGGCTGGTGGGACTTTGGAACCGGCGCCCTTGGAGATATGGGATGCCATTTGCTTGATGTTCCCAATTACGCACTTCAGTTAGGCGCTCCCTCAGCTTTTCAGGCCAGTTCTTCGCTGGTAAATACGGAAAGTGCACCGGTTTCGGCCAAGGTAACCTATAAATTTCCGGCACGAAAAAACTTGCCCTGGTGCGCATTACCAGAGCTGGAATTAACCTGGTACGATGGCGGATTAATGCCCCCACGGCCATTTGATTTACCACTCGATGCGCCAATGAACCCGGGTGGCGGATTTATGTTTATCGGCTCAAAAGCGACGCTCATCGCGGAAAGTTACGGAGCAAACTGGAAGGTTTACAAAAACGGAGAGGAATTTAAACCGGAAACCAGGGTAAATCTTGAAAGAATACCAGATGACCCGAATGGCGGCGGACGTCATGAAATGCACTTTGTAAACTGTTGTAAAAATGGTGGTGAACCTGCTTCCCGTTTCGAATATGCCGGACCGTTTAACGAAATGGTGGTTATGGGCAACCTGGCAGTGCGAATGCAATCGCTGCAAAAAACATTGCTCTGGGACAGCGAAAACATGAAGGTGACCAATATTTCGCCCAACGAAACGCTTACGACCACAAAACTTACTCCCTTCTCTTCGGATGTTGTTACACTCGACGTAGAAAGACAATCGAAAGAAAGCGTAAGGTGGAATGCTCAGGAAAAATGCGAGGAGTGGATAAAACATACTTATAAGAACGGCTGGAAACTCGCCTGAAAAATAAAACCCTAAGGGTTTCAAAATTCCCTTAGGGTTTTTACTTCTTTCAAAGTAAATCTTTTTAATCGTCTGAAACCGACTGTGCATCGACCACAGCAATGGCTACCATATTAATAATTTCACGCACCGAGCTGTCGCGTTGTAAAATGTGTACCGGTTTTTTCATACCCATCAGCACAGGACCAATGGCTTCTGCCGTTCCGAGCGATTGCATCACTTTGTAGGTAATATTCCCGGAACTGAGGTTTGGAAAAATCAAAGTATTGGCATCTTGATCGCCCAGTTTGTTAAACGGAAAACGCTTATACCGGAGCTTACCGTTTAATGCATAATTGGCCTGCATTTCGCCGTCAACCACCAGGTCGGGATATTTTTCGTGCAACATTTCAACTGCCTCTTTCACCCTAACCGGGCTGCCCTGGCCCTTAAAAGCACCAAAATTGGAATAGGAAAGCAACGCAATTCTGGGTTCAATATTAAAGCGTTTCACCTCGTTGGCCGTTAAAACTGTAGTATCGAAAAGTGTTTGCGACGACGGATTCATGTTAACCGTGGCATCAGCCAGAAAAATCGGGCCGTGTTTGGTTATCATGATATACATTCCGGCAATGTGGTTAAATTCTTCTTTTACCCCAATAACCTGTAATGTAGGTCTGATGGTATCGGCATATTTTCTGGAAAAACCGGATATAAAAGCATCGGCTTCACCGGTTTCAACCATTAATGCCCCGAAGTAATCACGGATGTAAGTTCTTTCCAAAGCCTCATCATAAGTCATTCCCTTGCGTTTCCTTTTATCGTAAAGAATTTTGGCAAATTTGTGACGTTTATCTTCTGACACAGATTTGTAGGTATCAACTATTGGCACATGCCCCAAATCAAGTTGATTTTCTTTTATCAATGCTTTAATTTTGTTTTCGTCGCCCAAGAGAATAGGATGCGCAATTCCCTCATTTAATACAAATTGTACAGCTTTCAGCACTTTAAAGTTATTCCCTTCGGCAAATACCACTCGTTGCGGATTCTGTTTTGCCTTGTTGCGTATGCCCATTATGAGTTTGTTACTGATTCCCAAACGACTTGTGAGTTCCTGTTTATAGGCTGTCCAGTTTTTAATGGGTTTGCGCGCCACGCCTGTTTGCATAGCTGCTTTGGCTACTGCCGTTGACACAGTTGTAATTAATCGCGGATCGAGAGGTTTGGGGATGATGTATTCTTTGCCAAAAACAATGTTTTGTTTATTATAAGCACGGGCTACCATTTCCGGAACATGCTCTCTGGCGAGGCTTGCCAGGGCTTTTGCTGCGGCAATTTTCATTTCTTCGTTAATGTGGGTTGCCCGAACATCGAGCGCGCCACGGAAAATAAACGGAAAACCGAGTACATTATTCACCTGGTTGGGATAATCACTTCTGCCGGTTGCCATAATAATATCTTCGCGGGCAGCGGTAGCATCTTCATAAGTAATCTCCGGATTAGGATTGGCCATGGCAAAAACAATGGGGTCAGCGGCCATCGATTTCACCATTTTTTTGGTTACGAGGCCCCCTTTTGAAAGCCCCAGGAAAACATCGGCGCCAACCATTGCCTCCTCCAGCGTATTCAGTTTTCTTTTGGTCACAAACTCCTGTTTGTATTTATTTAGATCAGTACGCGATTCATTTAAAATCCCTTTACTGTCGCACATAACAACATTCTCGGGTTTAACGCCCATACTAACGTATAACTTAGTGCAGGAAATAGCTCCGGCGCCAGCACCGCATACCACAACTTTAATTTCGTCAATGGGTTTACCGTTTAATTTTAATGCATTTATCAAACCGGCAGCAGAGATAATGGCTGTTCCATGCTGATCATCGTGAAAAACAGGAATATCCAGTGTTTTTTTAAGCGTTTCTTCAATTTCAAAACATTCAGGTGCCTTGATATCTTCGAGGTTAATTCCACCAAAAGTAGGCGAAATGGCCTTTACATGCTCAATAAATTTTCGAGGATCTTTTTCATCAATCTCGATATCGAAAACATCAACATCGGCAAAAATTTTAAACAGCAAGCCTTTCCCTTCCATCACAGGTTTTCCGGCTTCGGGACCAATGTCGCCCAAGCCAAGCACAGCCGTTCCATTGGAAATTACTGCAACCAGGTTTCCTTTTGCAGTGTACTTGTAAACATCCTCCTTGTTTTTTTCGATTTCGATACATGGTTGTGCAACTCCCGGTGTGTAAGCAAGTGACAAATCGTACTGGGTATTGTGAGGTTTTGTTGGAACAACTTCAATTTTTCCCGGCCGGTCTTTCTGATGGTAATTTAATGCATCAATCCGATTGATTTTTGGCATAACAAGTGATTTTTTGATTTAGTATAAAGGTAAAAATTTTTGGGGATGGGAAATGAGGATATTCGTCAGTTTTGCGAATATATAAATTAATGCGCAGTTATTAACTGTGCCATCTAATGTTAATGTCCTTTGAGTGAATATATTGTAACGGTATTAGAAATATACAAAACAGTATTAAAATTTACCGAAGGCAATAAATTGAATCTACCTGAACCTAAACACTTCCCATCATCACTCCATTTTTCCAAAAATTTCATTGAGCGCTTTCTCCCGGAAATCAAATATTTCGTTTAGCTGTTTTTTTATAAGAACAGCATTGGCAATGGACCCTAAAAATCCCAGCGGCGGTTTGTACGAAACAATATCGGTCATTAAAACACCACCTTCAATGGGCTCAATTTTGTGCTCGTGGTGCCACATGGAATAGGGTCCGCTACGTTGTTCATCCACAAAATATTCTCTCTCTTTAATATGTGTAATTTCAGTAACCCAGTTCATTTTAATGCCAAAAACCGGGCTCACTTTGTAGGTGATAATCATTCCCGGATACATTTTTTCAGTAGCGTGTTTTGTTGTGATATCAAATCCCATGTAGATCGGAGTAATCTTTTTCAAATTTACAGGCGCTGAAATAAAATCCCAGGCCTCTTCTATGGTAGCCGGAATTTTTTGCGTTTTATGTAATTGGTAGAATCCCATAATTATTTAGCTATATTTTTTAGCATCCCATTAAAAATCAATCCGTGAAAAGGCCATACTGAAAACCAGTAGATGCGTCCCCATAAACCTCTTGGACGAAAAGTAGCGGTCTGATATAGCGTATTGTTTTTAACATTGAATTCGAGCCAGGCCTCACCCGGAAGTTTCATTTCGGCGTAAAGCAACAGGCGTTTATCGGCACGGTTGGCGTAAATCACCCGCCAGAAATCGAGCGAATCGCCCGGTGCGATTTCAGTGGCACTTTTACGTCCGCGCCGCAAACCGACACCGCCGAACAATTTATCGAGAAAACCGCGGATTTTCCAGAGCCAGTTGGCATAATACCATCCCTGCTGCCCGCCAATCGACCAGACTTTTTTCATCACTTCATCCTCATCGTTTACTTCAATCTGCCGTTCATCTTTGAAACATCCGTGCACAGGCACTTCAATCAATTGCGAAATACCTTTTTCAAGTGCATTCCCCGACAATGCATCGGTCCAGCTCGAGAGTACTTCCTGCTGGGCAATCTGGTCGAATGCCCGTTGAACAGCTTCTTCGTAAGTAAGCAAAGTAATACCCAGCTTTTTGTGCAAATCGTTTTTGCGGGCAATCACTTCTACTTTCATGCTGTTTACAAGATTCACTGCCAGTTTATACGAGGTGGAAGTCACAAAATAAAGCCAGTATGAGGATAATTTTGGAGTCATAACCGGAACCTGGATAATGGTACGTTTCAGATTGCG
>JBNJGR010000110.1:0-8871 GCA_051747885.1 Bacteroidota bacterium
TACTTTTGGCGTGGAAGGGAGCACCTTTTTCTGGGAGCTGGCCACCTTAATTGATATCATGCTGCTGGGTCACTGGATAGAAATGAAATCGGTGCTGGGCGCCTCCCGGTCATTACAGAAATTAGTGGAGATGATGCCCTCCGAAGCCCATCTGTTGAAAAACGGGGAGACAGTGGATATCGATGTTGACCAACTGGAGAAAGACAACCGTGTGTTGGTGCGGCCGGGTGAGAAGATACCGGTTGACGGAGAAATCGTGGATGGCGAGAGCCATGTGAACGAATCCATGGTCACCGGCGAGTCAAAACCTGTCAAAAAAGCCAAAGACGATAAGGTAATTGGCGGAACTATCAACGGGAACGGTTCATTAACGGTCAGGGTCAAACAGATAGGAGAAGAGGCTTATCTGAGCAAAGTCATCGGCATGGTGCGGGATGCCCAGAGCAAAAAATCAAAAACACAGAACCTGGCCGACCGTATTGCTTTCTGGCTGACCATCACAGCTCTCACTGTCGGTTTTGGAACGCTGGCTACCTGGCTGATACTGGGAAAGCCTTTTGTATTCGCCCTGGAAAGGATGGCCTCGGTCATGGTAATCACCTGTCCGCATGCCCTGGGTCTCGCCGTGCCACTGGTAGTTGCCATTTCTACTTCCATCTCCGCACAGCGCGGATTGCTCATCCGAAACCGCACAGCCTTTGAAAACTCGCGCAAGATCACTTTATTGGCCTTTGACAAAACAGGGACGCTAACCAAAGGGAATTTTGGGGTTACCCGATACGGCTCACTGGACGAAAACCTGGATGATAAACAGGTTTTGCGCCTGGCAGGAGCGCTGGAAGGAAAATCGGAACATCCCCTGGCCATGGGAATCATGCAGAAAATAAGGGACGAAAATATTGATATTCCCGAAGCAGAAGATTTTAACGCCATTACTGGCAAAGGGATTGAAGCAAGGGTAGAAAATAAAAACGTAAAGGTGGTTAGCCCGGGATATGTTGAAGAAAAAGAGCTTGAGGTCCCGGACAAAGCCTATAAGAATGAAGCGGAAACCGTTGTTTTTGTGATGGTGGAGAATAAGCTGGCCGGTTTTATCGCCATGGCCGATGAGATTCGTGAAGAGTCGTACGAGGCGGTAAAAACACTGAAAAATAATGGACTGAAAGTGTACATGATGACCGGAGATAATGAAAAAGTAGCCAAAAGCGTCAGCGATGAGCTGGGTTTGGACGGCTATTTTGCCGGTATTCTGCCCGACCAGAAGCTGGAAAAAGTAAAAGAATTTCAGCAAGATGGCGAGTTTGTGGCCATGACCGGCGACGGAATCAACGATGCCCCGGCACTGGCTACTGCCGATGTGGGAATTGCCGTAGGATCGGGTACGGATATTGCCGCCGAAACAGCTGATATTATTTTGGTAAACAGTAATCCCGCCGATATCGCTTCGCTTATTTTGTTCGGAAAGGCGACCTACAAAAAAATGATTCAGAACTTTATCTGGGCCACCGGCTACAACGTGGTGGCGATACCCCTGGCAGCCGGCGTTCTGTTCAGTGCGGGTATTCTTATTAGCCCGGCATTAGGCGCGGTGCTGATGAGTTTAAGTACCGTTATTGTGGCCATTAATGCCCAATTATTAAAACGAAAAATGAACAAATAAATAATAAAAGTTTATGAAAATTATAATCGCAGCAACAAAAGCATGCCAGCACCGGCCAATACTTGAAGAACAGTTGAAAGATGCCGGTTTGCCTTATGAAGTGATGTTTTTTGAGGACCATCCTGAAATGATAGAAAAATATCATTTAAAAACATCCCCCTTATTTATTGTGAATGACAAAGTTGTTTCGGTAGGTTTACCCGGAGAAAAGAAAATCATGGAATTAAAAACTGAAAGAACAAACATCAACAAAAAAGACATCAGTGAAAAACGAGCACCCAAAAGAGAAGACACACAGATGGTCCCTCAGCCTGTTAGTGGCGAACCCGGTTTGGTGATAGTCGATACAACCTGGGGAATAATTCAACCGATTGAAATTGCAGAAAATGTTCGTACGGTAGATGAATTTGAAGTCCACAAATACCAGGAAAAGGGGCTACCGATAGTTGATTCCCGCACATCAGATTTTTATGAAGCTTCCACCATCTCCGGTGCTAAAAATATTCCTCACAATGAAATAACAGAAAGGATGGATGAGTTGGATCGCAGCAAACCGACTATCTTTTTTTGTAACGGACCGCAATGTCCGCAGTCGCCTACTGCTATCCGCAACTTATTGTCGGCCGGTTATCCACCTGAAAAGATATTGTATTACCGCGGCGGAATGCATGATTGGATAACCCTGGGCTTGCCGGTTGACAAATAGTAGCCATGGCCGGCAATGGTAGTAACAATGCGCCGGGCGTTCCGGTTGCTGCCGGAATACTGTTTCCGTTCTTCTAATATTGCTCAGCCCGATTATCGCTGCCGTACTATGAGCTTCAGTTCCGTTTCGATTATTACTTATGCGTAACGATTAAAAAAAGTATAATAATTATTGATTATGAAACCTTTATTGAAATTTTCAGCTATCGCTGTAACATTATTTATTTCGCAAGTATCATTCGCACAGGTTGGTACAAACGGTGAAGATAGAAATGAGGAAGGAAGGCCTGTGAAGGAATATAATCTTACGATTGAACAAAATGAAATGACCCTCGGTGGGGTAACAGCGAAAGCAATGACCATAAATGAAAGCATTCCCGGGCCGGTTCTCGAGTTTAATGAAGGCGACCTCGCTGTAATCAATGTAACCAATAAAATGGATGAAGAAACCTCGGTGCATTGGCACGGGCTGATTCTTCCAAACATTTTTGATGGTGTTCCTTACCTGACCACGCCTCCAATTAAACCCGGGGAAACGTTTCAATACAGAATACCCATCAATCAATCGGGTACCTATTGGTATCATTCTCATACCATGTTACAGGAACAAAAAGGGGTGTATGGTTCTATTGTGATTCATCCCAAAAAGAAAACCCTGGAATATGACAAAGATTTGGTGGTGGTTTTATCGGACTGGACCAACGAAAAACCGATGAATGTGTTGCGAAACCTCAAGAGAGGCAATGAGTGGTATCAGGTTAAAAAAGGAACAGCAGTTCCGTTGAGCCGGGCTATTGCACAAGGAGGTTTTGGAGCACAGCTTAAGATGTGGCGCGACAGAATGGAAGGGGCAGACATAGCAGATATTTATTACCCGGCCTTTTTAAGCAATGGAAAAAAGCTGGCCGAATATCCTGATTTTGAACCGGGTGAAAAAGTCAGGCTGCGATTCATTAATGCTTCTGCTTCTTCTTATTACTGGATGGATTTTGCCGCTGGCAATCCAATGGTAGTTGCAAACGATGGAGTTGATGTTGAACCCGTACACAAAAGCAGATTTCTCTTTGCCATTGCCGAAACCTACGATGTTGTTGTCACCATCCCGGAAGGCAAACTCGAAATTATTGCCACGGCACAAGACGGCTCAGGCCACACGGCTATTCATCTGGGGAGCGGGAAATTATTTCCCGCAAAAGTAATCAACACGCCCGATAAGGTGGCAATGATGAAACAAATGGCAAAAATGGATATGAAAATGGGGGCTCCTGCTTTAACAGGAAACAAAAAGAAGAAAACACCGGAATTCCTCATGAAAAAATATGGCATGGAAATGATGATGGAGATGGATGATGACAATATGGGTAATCAAAAAGATGGAGAGATGCCTATGGATGAAGAGATGGATATGGAGCACATGAACCATAATGCCATGCAGAATAAAGACACTATCGGAGATTTTGATTACAATGAGCGTAGAACATATTTTAATTACAATTTTCTTAAATCAAAAGAAGAAACCTCTTTTGATGCTGATATACCGGTAAATGAAATGCTTTTAAACCTAACGGGTAATATGAACCGCTATGTGTGGAGCTTAAATGGCATCCCGCTTTCAGAAGCCGACAAAATAAAAATTGAAGGCGGAGAAATTACCCGGATTACCCTGAACAACCTCACCATGATGCATCACCCGATGCACCTTCACGGTCATTATTTCAGGGTAATTAATGAAAGTGGGGAACGCTCGCCATTAAAGCATTCCGTGAACGTACCTCCAATGCAAAAAGTAACCATTGAGTTTTTCAATGAAGAATATGGCGATTGGTTTTTCCATTGTCACGTCCTTTACCATATGATGGGTGGTATGGCGCGCATATTTAGTTATGATACGCCAAGGGATGAACGCCTGAAAGATTTCCCCGAACAGGGACTTATTCATGAAACAGACCAGTATTTTTCCTGGGGCCTGGCTGAATTAGGTTCTAATTTTTCTGAATTAAGCCTTACTTCAAGCAATATTCGTAATGAATTTAATTTAAGTATTGAAACTGATTACAACCAAAATTCAGAAGTAGAATTTAGCTATAACCGGTATTTAAACGATTGGGTACGAATTTACGCGGGTGTCAATACCGAAAATGAAATTCCCGATTCTTATGATGAATTTAACACTGTTGGATTAGCAGGTGTTAAGTATTTCACACCGTATATGTTTAATGTTGATGTGAGTATAGACCATCAACTTCGTCCCAGGGTTCGCCTGGATAAAGAAATCCTTCTGTTCCCACGAATATTCGTGGAAGGAGAATACGAATATCGGGCAGACTTCGGTTGGGTGAATGAACTGGAAGACAACAAAAGTTTTGAAGGAGAAAATGAATGGCTCATCAGGGCTTCATATATAATATCCCGTAATTTTTCCATTCAGGCCAATTATCATAGCCATTTTGGTTGGGGCGGAGGCTTAAGTGTCAGGTTTTAATAAAGAAGAATTCGAAGAGCGCAAAAAAGATTTGATGTAACCTGCAATATTAATCATTGAAAAACCAAGAGAAAATGTAAAAATAAGACAAAAAGGTATGATAATTGCATGTTGTTTGATAGATTCAATTAGCGAAAAATAAATAATAGTAAACATTTAAAAATGAAATAATTATGAAAGCAAAATTTTTTGGATTAATAACAATGTTCCTGATGACAACAGCAGTTGTTTTTGCAGGAGAAAAAACAGAAAAATTCAAAGTAAAAGGAAACTGCGGCATGTGTGAAAAACGCATCGAAAAAGCCGCAAATTCGGTAGAAGGTGTTTCAAAAGCCGACTGGGACAAGGAATCGAAATTGATTGAATTGAAATTTGACGATGCCAAAACCAGCACCGACAAAATTGAAAAGGCAATTGCCAAAGTGGGCCATGACACACCGCACCACAAAGCCAAAGATGAAGTTTACAATGAACTTCCAGGCTGCTGCAAGTACGACCGTACCGAAGAGAAAAAAGAAGATTCGCATGAAGGTCATTCTCACTAATCTTACGGAAATTTATTGTTTCAGGAATTTGGCAGTGATTTCGCCGGCCCTGATAAAATAAATCCCCGGAGAAAGACCGGAAACGTTTAGAATTTCAGGAGAGGCGGGATGGTGAATAATCCTGACCGGCCTTCCTGTTATATCACAAATATAGATCGTTTCAGTATTGGAACTTTCGATTGTGAGCAGATGTGTGGTTGGATTAGGATATACAAGCAAAGCCGGTCTGAGTTTTGGTTTATCTGTTCCGGTTGTAATATCCAGCGCCCAGAGTTCACGACCGTAATCGGGATGATTGGCGGTAAAATAAAGTTTGTTCCCTGAAGCCTGAAAATGCAACGGAAGACTGCCTTCTGCACCGGGAAAAATATCACTCACACGGACTGTTCCGCTTTCCGTGCCGTCGGTACGCCACAATTCAAAATCGCTAATCCCATCATTCCCCGCAAAGTAAACGTAATTCCCAGCCCTGGTCAATTTGTATCCGCTAATTACATAAACACCATCGAATCGTCCAGGTGCAATATCTTTAATGATATGTGTTCCTTCGGAAGAACCGTCGCTTATCCAAAGCTCTTTTCCCGTTTCGGGGGTCGATGCTAAGAAAATCAACTTCCCATTTAAATTAACCAGTCCATCGGGTTCAGAACCAGCTTCATCCGAAATGATATCTTTTACCATTGCTGTACCATTTGTTGTGCCATCGGTTTTCCAAAGTTCCCGGCCGTGTACTCCGTCATCGACCGATAAGAACAGATATTCACCGGCTACTTCAGGATAAAAATATCTGGCATCATCACGATAGGAGCCAATTTCTGCGACTTTTTGCGTACCGGCTTCTGTGCCATCGGTATGCCATAGCTGTTGATTATTTGTACTGTCAAAAGCTGTAAAAAATACTTTATCTTGAAATTCGACAAAATTATCTATTCCTGAACCCCTATTCAATACGGTATTTATATTTTTCACCAATTGTGTTCCTTCTTTTGTGCCGTTACTTTTCCAGAGTTCAGCATCGTAATATCTCTGCCTTGATGCATTTAAAAACAGTTGTCCGAGCGCCGGGAAAATTTCTGTAATCCTAATGGTATCCATCACCATTTTTGTTCCTTCTTCTGTGCCGTCCGTTTCCCAAAATGAATAATTATTTAAAAAAAAGACCTTGTCACTATAAGGAACAACTGTATATGAAGCGCCACTTTCAGGCCCCGGGTCCACGTCTTTTAATAAATGTGTGCCTTCAGGAGTGCCATCGCTTACCCCGGGCTCTGTGCCCAAATCATTAAAAACACAACTAAAAATAACCTTAGAGCCCAAAGGCGCCATTCCTTTAACATCTCCAGAACCAAACAGTTTCATCAGGTTTATCGTTCCGGAATTACTTCCGTCGGTATTGTACAAGCTTCGGTAACCGTATTCTTCATCGGTTGAGTCAACAGCAGAAAAATATAAACTGCCATTCATGTCAGCCAACCTTTCAGGGTTGCCATGCTTTTGGTTGGTTGCAATGTCGCGCAGCATAAAAGTACCCTCGGCAGTACCATCGCTTATCCAGGGTTCTGCCCCTGAGCTTCCGTTACTGGCAGCAAAAAACATTTTCCCGTTAAATGCAGTAAACTCGTTATAGGAAAATGCAATTTCGAATCCATATCCCTCTCCGGGGCAAATATCTTTTACCAACATGGTGCCGGCTTCTGTTCCATCCGTTTTCCATAACTCATTACCATAGTCGGCATTTCTGGCTTTGAAATAAATCCTATCTCCAAAAGCTTTCATGTGGTAAGGGACACTGCCTGCACTGCCGGGTGCTATATCCTTTAATAATGTTGTACCGCCGGTTGTACCATCGGTTATCCATAATTCTTTTCCGTGAATACTGTCGTCGGCAGCAAATAGCAGGAATTGATCATTCAGGTTTTCCAAAAAGCCCGGATTACTCCCTTTGGGTCCCGGAAAAATATCTTTAACCTGTTTTGTACCTTCAACAGTGCCGTCACTTTTCCATAATTCATTATTATAAAATTCTGTTGCGGCAAAATATACCAATCCGTTCAATTCCTTCAGGTAACTCGGGTGAGAATCCTTACTTCCAGGATAGATATCCTTCACCAAAAAAGTACCTTCTGTTGTACCGTCTGTTCGCCATAATTCCCTTCCGTTAATGTCATCATCACCCTCAAAATAAAGAATGCTATCCACATTTAAAAATCCATCCATCCCCACAGCAACATCTTTAATAATCACTGTTCCTTCCGGGGTTCCGTCTGATTTCCAGATTTTGCCACCCGTTCCGTCATTTGCAACAAATATTAATTTGTCGCCCAGCAGCGTATAATGGTTTGGAAAGGAATGGCCTGTTCCGGGATTCAAGTCCTTAAGCAAATGGGTGCCTTCGTCTGTTCCGTCGTTCACCCATAATTCCAGTCCGTGTGCTTCATCGTATCCTCTGAACAAGATTTTATTGTTGAATAAAAATGACATTCCGAATGCAATCCGTAACGTATTATTACCATCAGCAGAACAAAGAGATTTATAATAAGTACCTTCCTGAGTTCCGTCAGAACGCCAGAGAAAGGCTTGTATCCCGTCCCAAATGGTATAATAAAGAATATCATTTAATGATGCAAAATAATGAGGTTGAGACGAACTAAATCCGGGAATAATATCCATAATCATTTCTGTTCCGCCGGGTGTTCCATCGGTTCTCCAAAGTTCTGTGCCGGTTGTGGATGGATCGCCGGCAGAAAAGTAAAGATAATCGCCCGTTTGGCCAGTTTGGGGTGAAAAACCATCAAGGGAACCAATGGCGCTGTCGCCCGGGAAAATATCTTTAACCAGGAAGGGGTGTTGAGCGGTTGAAAATAAAGCTGTGCTTAGAAGAAAGGAAAGTAAGAAAAGCTTTTTCATAGGAACGTTTTTATAATGTTATTCAATAATTAATTGAAAGAATATTAGACGGTTGTATTGTTCCTTTTTAGTCTATACAATTTACAAAACTGAAACGAGAACAATATGTGTTTTCAGAAATATTTCTGTTTGCATATTCAAAAATATCTGTAATAATTGTTACTCATTAAATGTGTAATATTTGCACAAATCTTTTTAACATGCTGGCGTGTAATGCCCAAGTATTTTCTAATGAAAATAAAGAATCAAAAAAAAGAAATCTTCGCGAGAGCTGCGGATGTCTTTTCTATTTCATTTAGTTTGAAAAAAAATATGTTGAAATAAATGCTCATTGGTGTGGAAACCTTCCCCAATTTATTGCATCCCTGAAAACCACGATAAATTTAAAGTGCTGACTATAAGTGTTTTTTTAGAGAAGGTTATTTCCCGGATATAAATGGTATGTATTTTTCTGATGTCAAAAGAAAAATTACATATCATGGATACACCAATTAACAAATTTGACGACATTGCCGGTTTACTGGGTGAAGAAAAGAGCGACTTGCTCGAATTTAAATCGCAGACCATTCCGG
>JBNJGR010000111.1:0-8794 GCA_051747885.1 Bacteroidota bacterium
ACTTGTTGTGTCAGGTAGCCTTCACCTCTGCTGTCGAGCAACTGCACCAATGCATTGGTGAAGGGTTCAAAAGAATCGGACTCGTTAAACCCGGCTGATTTTTGCAGAATAATTTGATAGGGAGGCTCTCCGTAAACCAGGCGTGCATCCACGGCCAGCACACTCTCCGCTTCGTCAAGTTCAGCTTCGTAAACCGACTCGCAGCCTGCAAAAAGCATCAACAGCATTACCAGATATTTCAATGATTTCAGCATCAGAATTTAAAATTATAGGTTAATGACGGTACCGGAATTCCGATAACCGAAAGTTTGTAGAGCGAATATTTCCGGAAGTCGTTTCCAGCTCCCGGACCTGATTTCCGGTAGTACACTGAATACGGATTTTCCCTGCCGTACGCATTGTAAACCGAAAGTGTCCAGCTTCCTTTCCACATGCGTTTTCGGCGCAGATTTTCATCGAAAGTAATGGAAATGTCGAGCCGGTGGTAAGGCGGCATTCGGTATTTATTTCTGTCGGAATAATAAACCAGCGTTTCACCGGCGTATTTATATTTTATTTCAGGAAGCGTAACCGGCCTCCCGGAAACAAACACAAAGTTGGCAGAAAAACGCCACCGCCGGCTGATGTTGTAAGTTCCAACCAGCGAAAAATCGTGCGGCTTGTCGTACAGTGAAGAATAGTACTTCCCATCCCAGAAGTTATCTTCTTCGTTTTCGGCATTTGTTCTTTGCATGGTTCGCGAAAGCACATAACTGACAGACCCCGTGAGCCGGCCTGTGTTTTTCCGGGCGCTCAGTTCAATTCCAGCTGAATATCCGCTGGCCGCAATCAAATCATCTTCTATGTTTTCATTCATAATTAACTGCGCACCATTTTTATATTCAACCAAATTTTGGAGGTATTTGAAATAAACTTCCGACGAGAAATCGATGCCTCTCAACCACGAATCTTTTTCCATCCCAAAAGCAATCTGGTCGCTGATAAGCGGTTTCAAACCCGGGCTGGCTGGTTTCCAGGTTTCGGCCGGAGAAATAACCGCATTGTTGCTCAACTGAAACATATACTGACGTACCCGCTGATAATTCCACTTAACAGTGGTATTTGAATTAACATCGTACCGGGCAGAAAGTCTCGGTTCAAAACCTGTGTAATATTTTTCCCGGATTGCTTTTTCAGGAATAACAGGTGAAGGACCAAAAGTGTAAAATCCATCGGTTTCATTATTTTCAGAATCTTCTCCTAAACTTCTGTTTTTGAAGAAACTAATACGCAATCCTGCGGAAACAGAAAACTGTGGTGAAATTTCAAATTCGTCGCCAACAAAAACAGCGGCTTCCAGGGCATTTTCTGCCGGCAACTCACGCGGAACGATGCGTGTTGTATCTTCCACCGGTGAAATCCTTCCGGGATTGATACGGTAATCGATCACTTTTATTCCGCCAATAGCCTTATGCATGCTGTTCGGATGCCAGCGCACGGTGTACCCTGCAGAAGAATAAATCAGCCGGTTTACGAGATAATAGGAATCCAGTGGGTTTTGTTGTGCAAAATCAGTCAGCCTGTAACTGTATTGACTGTGGGCTATTTCCAAATCGCCAAAAAGTTCTTCGGTTAACTGATTACTCACTTCCAGATTGGCCAGTATGTTTCCGTATTGCGTAACCGATTCAAAACTGGTGTTAAATTCATCATTGCTGACATATCCCATCAGACTCATTCGGTTGTACTTATCGAACTTGTAGGTTATTTTCCCGGATACATCGTAAAATTGGGTCACGCTTCGGGCAAAATCAAGTTCAGGAATTTCTTTCATAATCCAGTTGGCGTAAGAACTTCTGCCGCCTGCCACAAAAGTCAGTTTTTTATTTTTACTCAGCGGCCCGTCCATTGTCACCCGCGAATTGATGAGGCCAATTCCGCCATAAAATCTGATTTGCTCGGTGTTCCCGTCTTTAAATCCAACTTCCATAACTGATGCTACCCTTTCACCAAAATTCGCCGGCATTCCTCCCTTAAACAGGCGCACATTTTCCACCACATCGGGATTTATAAGCGAAAGAAACCCGAAAAGATGAGAAGAGTTGAACACCGGACTGCCGTTAATCAGAATCAGGTTTTGATCGGTATTTCCGCCCCGCACGTTAAATCCTGAGGATAATTCTCCCACGGTTTGAACTCCGGGCAACATGGTCATTCCCTTTAAAATATCCACTTCGCCCATTAAGGCAGGCAACTTTTTTATTTCCACTGTCGACATTTGCACCATGCTCATTTGCGACCGCGGCAAATCAGCTTCCTTGCCAACAACGGTAACTTCCTCAATGGCATGCGATTCTTCAAAAAGCTGAAACTCCTCGTATCCATCTTCAATTAAGCGAATTTTCCAGGTTGAACTTTGCAGGCCCACAAATGAAAACTGAAGCCGGTGATCTCCGGTTGGCAGTTCCATTTCAAACTCGCCTTTTTCATCGGTTGTGGCTCCCTTTTGGGTTTCAGTGTGATAAACAATGGCACCCACCAGTGTTTCGCCCGTTTTCCCATCCACCACACGCCCGCGTAAAGTGGCTCGCTTGTAACGCCCCAGGTTGAGCGGATTGCCAATAATCAAAAACTGAGACGACTCATCCAGCCGGGAAAAACTCCCGGACACTTCAGGATAAATCACCACCCCCTTATCCTGAAAAAATCGAAAAGTAAGTTCATTGTCGAGAAAAATGTTATTCAGGGCCTGAATAAGAGGTGTGCTTCTGAACTCTTTACTGATGGTATGCGGGGCCAACCATTCCTGTTTGTAAAAAAAACGTAAATTGTATCTGGTTTCCAGCGAATCTAAAAAAACCGACATGGGCTGATCACGAAAAGTGCCGTCAATCAGAATTTCACCCTGGTTTTGTGCATTTGCTGCTGTGGTAGTCCCCAAAATAAAAACAATGGCAAACAGTAAGCCGATAAACACCCTGAATGAAAAAATTTTAGCATTTTGGTTTAGTCGATAAAACATGAAATTTGGTTTCTTTTAAGCGATATTGGTTGTTTGATGCATAATTACCAATAAAGTTTAACTAATACAGTAAAATATTCGAAAAAAAATTGTACTTCATACAAAAAGTGCAATCAAAATGGTTCAAAATTCATAATACAAACCGGTATAAACGCCAACCCGGTAGGGCCTGAAATCCACTTCAGGATTCCGGTTTATGGAATTCAGGTAATAGTTGAACCGTGGTTCCACTGCCAGCGAAAGGTTTTTCCCTACCGCGTAATTCAGCCCAACGCCTAAAGTTCCTGATACATTCACTGGGGAAATATCTCGGGTGCTGCCGATGTTCTGAATACCATATTCATTATCAATGTAGGCATTGTTGCCAACCACAAGGCCGGCGTTTACACCGCCCACCAGTTCCACATCCATTTTACTTTCAAAAAGCAGGTAGCGGAAGTAAAGGGGAATTTCCACAAAGTCGAATACCTGCGAAAGTTCGCCACTCGTCAACAGCGAATTGGAGTAAGTGCCAAAAGTTTCCAGATTGGCAGCTACTTCCGCGCCTTTTGGAACCCCTTCAAACTCAATTATTCCGGCAGTACTGTTCATGGCCATCCGGTTATCGGCAAGGGTAACGGCGGTATTAAAATAATTTTTGTTGACCGGAGCCGATGCATAATCCATTTGAGCCCGGTTGCCAAAAAGCTGTGGCGAACTGCCGGTTTGCTGCCCGTTTTGCGCGTAATAAACACCGCTTTCAATACTAACTCTTTTCCCTGTTTTATACTGAACTGAAACTCCACCACTGAGGTTGGCATTTCCGTTATCGGCTTCCCAGGTCATGTTACTGGAGTAGGCCGAACCATGTTTGGCTGAGTAAGACGAATAACCGGGTGAAACGTTCAGTCCAAATTTCCAGCCAGTGTTATCCCGGCGTGAACCGGAAAGTAGTTGCTCATTTTCATGCATTACCTTCTGGTTCCAGGTAAAAATTTGATTGGCAGATTCCCTTCCACTTTTTACCGACAAACCAGTTGGCTGCTCCCCTTCCATCATTTTTATTTCACTGATTTCAATGGGTTGAATAAATTCCAAATCTGCCGCGGCAAGCATTCTGTTTTCCTCATCCATTTCTGAACCCGGTGTAATTTCCTCTGACTGTTGAGTTTCTGATTTCCTTTCTCTGGCATCTGCCAAAAACCGTTCGGGTGCAACTGGTTCCGAATCCATTTTTTCGTTATCTTTTTCAGGAACTTTTACGCCTTGTTCCCCGATATTCGATTTTTCTTCCTGACCTATCTTTTCCGTTTCGGCCATTTGCGGTTTTTGCATTTCAGCTGACTCATTGAAATACCATCCGGCCAAAAATGCAAGAACCAGCAGCGCAGCTACAGAAACCCAACTGTAAAGGGCTATCCGTTTTTTCCGGCGCTGTGTTGCCAGCTGCCCCTGTATTCCATCCCAGAGATAGGCAGGCGGCTCCGCTTTAAAACCTTCCAGTTTGTCGCGGAATGCATTATCCATATTTTTATCCTCTTTCATTATGCAGTGTAATTTGCCTTTGTTTTACGCTTTCCGTAAAGTTTTTCCACCTTACGTTTTAAAATATCCCTTGCCCGCGCAAGGTTCGATTTCGAAGTCCCCTCCGTAATCTTCATGGCTTCACCAATTTCCTGATGGCTCAATCCTTCCATTACAAAAAGGTTAAAAACCATGCGGTACCGAGGTGGCAGCTCCTGGATTAAATTTATCAGTTCATCGGCCGAAATTTTTTCCAGAATATCGCCGTTAAACGATTGTGTTTCGTATTTACCAACATCTTCTACCGGGTACAAAATATGCTGCTTCCGGTATTTGCTGAGCGAAACATTCACCATAATCCGCCGGACCCAACCTTCAAAAGAACCTTCGTGCCTGAATTTGTTAAGGTTTAAAAAAACATTAACAAACCCATCCTGTAAATTATCTTCGGCTTCGGTGCGGTCTTTTGCATACCGCAGGCACACACCGAACATTTTCGGTGCAAACATCCGGTAAAGCTTTTCCTGTGCACGCACATCACCCGAGGCACTTTTTGTTATAATGTCTTTTAAATCTTCCAAACCCAGCTTTAAATGTTCCTTCAAAAGTAAGGATAAATTCTGCCTTCTATTTTAAAATTCACCCTTAAACCAAGCCAATGTTCCGTAACATTATATTTTCGATT
The DNA here is from genome assembly GCA_051747885.1 of Bacteroidota bacterium. Classification (GTDB taxonomy): domain Bacteria; phylum Bacteroidota; class Bacteroidia; order Bacteroidales; family Prolixibacteraceae; genus Tangfeifania. The sequence continues at coordinate 5,190 of JBNJGR010000111.1, forward strand.
ACGATGAAAACACTTGTTAGATGAAACAGGCTAAACAATGGTTGCGTAAGAAATGAAAAAAAATGAAAATTTTTACGCAACCTTTTTCAATCAGGCATCATCTTTGAACTGAAAGCTTTTTCAGAAATAAAATTTTAGTTATGAAACGACTACTTTTTCTTCTTTTTACAATTATTTTTCTTGCCGGTTGCAGCCTCACTGGAGATGCGCCCGACAATGAAATAAGCATCACCGAAAAAACTGCCCGGCTGATTGAAGCTGAAAATGATTTTGGTTTCGAGCTGTTTAAAAATGTGTATGTCACCGAAACCGAAAGTGAAAACATAATGGTTTCGCCGCTGAGCGTGAGCCTGGCACTGGCCATGACTTACAATGGCGCCAATGGAGAAACCCAGGCTGCTATGGAAAAAACGCTGAAGGTCCACGGACTGACACCCGAAGAGATAAACCAATCGTACCACGATTTGGTGAATGCCCTGCAATCGCTAGACCCGAAGGTGCTGCTGGAAATTGCCAATGCCATTTATTACCGCGATGATTTTCAGGTTGAAAACGAATTTGTTTCCATCAACAAAAACTATTACGATGCCGACGTTTCCCCGCTCGATTTTGGAAATCAACAGGAGTCGCTGGAAATAATTAACGGCTGGGTGGCTGAAAAAACGCACGATAAAATTGAAACCATCATCGACCGGATTTCCCGCAGCCATGTGATGTTTTTGCTGAATGCCATTTACTTTAAAGGAACCTGGCAAAAAGAGTTCAACAAGGAAAGCACCGAAAATCTTCCTTTCTATCCTGAAAACGGCGAAAGTATTCAGACCGAAATGATGCAGCGGCTCGATACATTGCCTTATGCATCGAACGATTTATTCAGCGCTGTTGAGCTTTCTTACGGAAAAGGAAATTACAACATGTACATTTTTCTGCCCGAAAACGGAAGAACACTGGAAGAAATTGTAAATAAGCTGGACAAAGACAACTGGGAAACCTGGATGGAAAGTTTCCGGGAAACCCAAAGGGTTGATATTAAGTTTCCAAAGTTTAAATACAGGTACGAAATAACCTTGAACGACGTTTTAACCCAAATGGGAATGGGCATTGCATTTAGCGGAGCTGCCGATTTTACAGGTATTAACCGGGGCGGCGGTTTAAACATCGATTACGTGAAACATAAATCGTTCATCGATGTGAATGAAGAAGGAACTGAGGCGGCTGCAGTTACGGTGGTTGCCATCGAACGCACTTCTGCCAGCGGACCACCAAAAGTACCGTTTATTGTGAACCGTCCGTTTTTGTATGCCATTACAGAAAAAGATACAGGCGCCATTTTATTTATGGGAACGGTGAAAAATCCGCAGAAGGATTAGATGTGTAAATAGAAGTATCAAGACGATTAGATACAAGTATCAAGACAAGAAGACAGAAGACGAAAAAACGAAAGCACTAAAATACAGATAGTTATGAAAACAATTATTTTGCTGACACTGGCATTTATACTGACATCGATAAGTTCCTGCCAAAAAAACGACGTGCAGCCGCCCGAAAACAACATCATCGATTTGGATGAAAAGTCGGCAAAACTGATTGAAGCCGACAATGAATTTGGGTTGGAAATGTTTCAGAAAGTGCGGGAAGACAGCGACGAGGAAAACATTATGATTTCGCCACTGAGTATTTCGGTGGCACTGGCCATGGCTTATAACGGCGCCGATGGTGACACCAAGGCTGAAATGGAACAGGCCATGAAATTAAACGGGTTGACAACTGATGAAATCAATGCTTCGTATAAAATGCTCATCAGTGCGTTGCAGTCGCTCGATGAAGATGTGGTTTTTGAAATTGCCAACGCCATTTTTTATGCTGACATTATGGAGGTGAAACCCGGTTTTCTGGATGTAAACAAAACGGTTTACGAAGCCGAGATTGAACGACTCGATTTCAGTTCGCCATCGGCGGTGGAAACCATCAACAACTGGGTGGCTGAAAAAACCAATGACAAAATCACAAAAATTATTGAGCTGCTTGATCCGCTCGACCGGATGGTACTTCTAAACGCCATTTATTTCAACGGCATCTGGACGAACGAATTCGAAGAGGAAGGCACCCACGAACTGGATTTCAATAAATCGGACGGCTCCACCATTAAAGTTCCGATGATGAACAAGCTGGAAAAACTGGATTATGCAGCCAACAGCTTGTTTAAAGCCATAAAAATGCCATACGGAAACGGGCAGTACAACATGGTAATTTTTCTGCCTGAAACCGGGAAAAATTCGCAAAATGTAATGGATGAATTGTCGGCAACGAACTGGAAAAAGTGGATGAATGAATTCGAAGAAACCGACCGCGTGGATATTACCATGCCACGGTTTAAGTTTGCTTTTGAAGCCGGGTTAAACGACTTGCTGAAAAAAATGAGGATGCAAAAAGCATTTGTTCCGGAAGTGGCCGATTTTTCAAAAATTTCAGATGTCGAATTATACATCAGCGCGGTAAAACACAAATCGTTTATCGATGTAAATGAAACCGGCACCGAAGCAGCCGCTGTCACTTCAATTACATTTACCACAACAAGCATTGGCAACGAACCGCAAAAATTGCCGTTTTTTGTAAATAAACCGTTTGTCTTTGCGATTACTGAAAATGACACGGATGCGATTCTTTTTCTCGGAGAAGTACAAAACCCGGAATACGATGAATAATAAAAACCGAAAGACTAAACCGGCAATTAACACGTTCTATATAAGAAAATTATAAGTATTAAGCCATGAAACGATTCGTAGTGTTCTTGTCGATAATTGCAGCCGTGGTCATTGGTTGTCAGCAAAATAACGAGGTTGCAACTTTTCAGGAAACGGGAGTGGTTGTTGACTACGCCGGGGCAGGAAACTGCAGTTTTGTAATTGAACTTGACAACGGCAACCGCATCCAGCCGCTGCATTCACCCGATGATTTTGATTTTGCCCACGGCCAGCGTGTTCTGGTAGAATATTCAGAACTCGAAAATGTTATTCCTTCCTGCGATCGCGGAACCCCATCTGACGTTACTTATATTGAAGAACTGAGTTGCGCCCCCTGGGTGGATCTCTATTTTGAAAATTACGACAGCCTGGCCCGCGACCCGATATTTCTGCACGAAGCTTTTGTTGACGGCGACTGCCTCCAGCTAAAAATTTCGTACAGTGGTGGTTGCAAGGAGCACACCGTTGATTTGGCCTACATGCACCAGTGGAATCCGGGCGGCAACGACATTCCCACATTTGAAATCAGGCACGATGCAAACGGAGATGTTTGCGAAGCTGTGGTTACCAGGGAGTTCAGATTCGACTTAACTCCGCTGATAATTGAAGGTGAAAAAGAATTTGTACTTAAAGCCAGGTTAAACAGTGGCGAGGTGTACAACGAAATATTTGAAATAAATTAAAAAACAGCATATCAGTTACTTTTGCTGTACTAGTTAGTTCTATAAAAGCTGTCTGTCGGATGACGGGCAGCTTTTTGTATTTTCAAAAAAAGTAGTAAGAAATACCGGCAGAAAAGGCAAGTGATGATTTTCCCATTGTATCGAAATAAGTACCTACTTCCGGATCGGTAAATTCCAC
>JBNJGR010000112.1:0-8765 GCA_051747885.1 Bacteroidota bacterium
TGAAAAATCGGCTTCGGCAGCATCTTCAAATGCAGGCAGGGCATTAATTTTTTCAAACCCGGCTTTTTGAAAAGATAAAACTGATCGTCGTGCATGTTCAGGTGAAGTTATGAGAAGAACAGGTTCATTGATATTCAGCTTTTTCTTGCAGTTCAATGCCTGCGATCGGGTGTTGGTTCCTTTATTTTCAAATTGAATCTGTTCAGGACTCACCCCTCGCAACACCAGTTCTTCTTTCATTTTTTGAGGCGTGCTCATGCTGTCCGTTAACTCCCCCGGCATGGCAATCAGAACCTTGGCCTCGGGAAAACTTTCGGCAGCCCGCCCCACGTACCAGCTGCGCATCAGGTTGCTTTCGCTGGGCATGCCGCCGCCGCCAAGTAAAATAATGGTTTGCGGCTGCCATTTCAGTTCCGATTTGCTGGTGCCCAGCCAGTGAATTCCCCGGAATGGAAGGGTGGTAAAAGCCAGCGCCACACCAACCAGAAAGAAAATTCCGGCGAGAATAAAAAAATTTCGGAGTATCCTTAAAAAATGGGTACTTTTGAATTTGGTTTTTGCCATCTTTAGCGTTTAAAAAATATAAAAATACGTTTAATCTTTAAACTTTCATAAAATTGAATACTGAAGAAAAAAATGAAATAATCCAGCTGTTCGAAACTCATTTCCAGGAAAAGGTTGATTCATTCAGTATGTTGCCCGCGTCGGGCTCCGACCGTGAATACTGCCGTTTGCAAAATGAGAACCGCTCAGTTATTGGCGCATTTAATGACGATGTGAAGGAGAATACGGCGTTTCTTTCGTTTACCAACCATTTCCGGAAAAAAGAATTGCCGGTGCCTGAAATTTATACCGTGAGTTCGGATTTGAAAAAGTATTTGCTCGAAGATTTGGGCGACACCACGCTTTTTGATTATCTCTCCAAAACCCGCGAGTCGGAAGGTTTTTCGGAAAACATTATTTCTGAATACCGGAAAGTGCTCCAGGTTCTGCCCAAAATTCAGATTATTGCCGGAAAGGACCTGAACTACTCAGTTTGTTACCCGCGCGAAGCTTTCGATAAGCAATCGATGATGTGGGACCTGAATTATTTCAAGTACTATTTTCTGAAACTGGCAAAAGTACCCTTCGACGAACAGGAACTCGAAGACGATTTTCAGGCATTCAGTAATTACCTGCTTTCTGCTCCCTCCGGGTTTTTTATGTACCGCGATTTTCAGTCGCGCAACATAATGCTGAAAGATAACGATGTGTATTTTATCGACTACCAGGGAGGACGCCGCGGTGCGTTGCAATACGATTTGGCTTCGTTGCTGTACGACGGTAAAGCAGATATTCCGCAGGATGCCCGTAACCAGCTTTTTCAGTTTTACCTTTCAGAACTGAAAAGCTACATGCATGTGAATGAAGATGAATTTACTTCGTTTTTTAACGGATTTGTACTTATTCGCATTATGCAGGCAATGGGAGCCTACGGATTTCGGGGGTTTTACGAAAAGAAAGAGCATTTCCTGAAAAGTATTCCGTATGCTATCCGAAACCTTGAAAACCTGTTGCCGAGACTGAAACTCCCGGTGCGGATGCCCGAGTTGCTGAAAGTGTTGAAACTGCTCACACAGTCCGAAACACTGAAAGAATACGGGCAAAGCAGCAACAGCGAGTTAACAGTGCGCGTGATGAGCTTTTCCTATAAAAAAGGAATTCCTGATGACCCTTCCGGAAACGGCGGCGGATTTGTGTTCGACTGCCGCGCGCTGAACAATCCGGGGCGCTACCCCGAATTCAAAAACCTGACCGGAAAAGATTTGAAAGTGCAGGAATTTCTGGAGCAAAAATCGGAAATGGAATGGTTTTTAAAACCGGTTAAAGCACTTGTTGACCAGTCGGTGAAAAATTACCTTGAACGTGGATTTTTACATCTCTCCGTAAACTTTGGATGTACCGGCGGTCAGCACCGCTCAGTGTACGCTGCTGAGAAAGTTGCTGACCACCTGCGAAACAATTATCCAGTGAACGTTGTTCTCATACACCGCGAACAACAAATTTAACATGGGGAAAACAGCTTGTAAGAAGAAAGATTTTAAAGACAAGGAGAGTCCGAAGTTTCAATGCATAAAATGCGGTGCGTTGGTAAAAAAGAAGGATAAAGTGTGCAAATCCCAAAAAATATGAACCACCGGCATTTTTTATAATAAGGTGTACCTGAAATTCAAATCCAAAATCTATTTTTGCTGAAATTTTTCACAAAACAAAATCTGAAACATGGGGAGAGCATTTGAATACCGCAGAGCGGCCAAAGAAAAACGCTGGGACAAAATGTCGCGGGTGTTTCCAAAACTGGCGAAAAAAATAACCATTGCTGCCAAATCCGCCGGCCCCGATCCCGATTTGAACGCTGCGTTGCGGACTGCTATTCTGAATGCCAAGGCGCAGAACATGCCCAAATCGAATATCGACGCAGCCATTAAACGTGCCAGCGGCAAAGATGCCGCCAATTTTACCGAAGTGAATTACGAAGGAAAAGGCCCGCACGGAGTGCTGGTTTTTGTGGAATGCGCCACCGATAATACCACACGCACGGTTGCCAACGTGAAAAGTTATTTTAACAAGGCCGGTGGCGGGCTGGTGCCTAACGGTTCGCTCGAGTTCATGTTTTCGCGCAAAGCGGTTTTCGAATTTGAAAAACAGGGCGACATGGATTTGGAAGAACTCGAACTGGAACTCATCGATGCCGGCCTGGAAGAAATTGAACAAATCGACGGAATGGTTTACGCATCGGCAGATTTTACCAGTTTTGGCGAAATGGCTGCCGTGCTTGAAAAACTTAACCTCGAAGTTAAAAAAGCCAACCTGAAACGTTTCCCCAACGACCCGGTGGAATTCGGGGAAGAGCAGATGGAAGAGATTGAAAAACTGCTCGACAAGCTGGAGGAAGACGACGACGTGCAGGCGGTTTATACCAACATTGCTTAAGTGGTTGGGATTGGCGAATTGTATTCGCCGGAAATAATGACACGTTTGCAAAACGTATCACCCCTTTCACCGTAAAAATAGCTTCGGTCATCTAAAAAATGTAGTTCGTATTTGACAGATAACTATCTTTATCTTTCAAACTATGAGAACTATGCTGGCTGTAACTGATTTTATCGAGCACTCCGTGGAGGTCTGGGAAAAAAGTCCGGAATCCTTTCCTGAATTTGAAAAGACATACACTTCTGACGAACAGCAGCTGCGCGAAGAAAATTTCCAGCAGTTTCAGCAAAAACTTGAGGTGCTCAAATCAAGGAAAAAGGTGCGAACCCTTCAGAAAGAGGATCCCGGGCAATCATTTTTCCCTTACTTCAAGGCGTTTTTAAAGAACGTGTTCGATTTTGAAGAAGATCAGCTTGAAATCATTCTTTCGGATAAATTTAAAAATGTATCAAAGGATTTTTTCTACCGGGCGCGTGAATTCGGTCCCGAACTTTCACCTGAAAATATATACCAGGGAATGCGAAACGTATGGATTATGAATGGCTTGCAATTGATGATGGGCGTTTCGGTTGAAATTACCCCGTCCATTTTTGGTTACAGCATGATTTATCCTTACAGCGACAATTACCTGGACGACCCGGCCGTTTCCGACGAGGAGAAAAAAGCTTTCAGCAAACGTTTCGACAAACGGCTCCATGGCGAACTTGTAATTCCGGCCAACCATACCGAAGAGCAGCTTTTTAAGCTGGTTGAAATGTTTGAAATTCAGTACAACCGAAATGAATTCCCCGAAGTTTACGAAAGTTTGTACGCCATCCAGAATGGGCAAACCCGCAGCCTCGAACTCATCAACAGCAATGGTCTGGAAGATGCAAAAATCAGGGAAATTTGTTTTGAAAAAGGTGGTGCATCAGTATTGGCCGATGGTTATCTGGTGGCTGGCCGGCTGACGCGTGAACAGGAGCAGGCATTGTTTGGCTACGGTGTTTATTTGCAGCTCCTCGATGACATCCAGGATGTGAAGGAAGATACAGAAGGACACACCAAAACAATGTTTTCCTGCAGGGATAAAAATAGTTCTCTCAGCGCTTTTGTGAATAAAACCATCAATTTTGGCCGCACCATAATGCAGGAGATGAAATGCTTTGATGGGGTGGACATCGATGTGATGCTGAAACTGATGAACCGGAGTATTGAAATGATGATTATCGAGTCGGCAGGAATGAATCCGGATTATTATTCAGCTGAATACCTTGCTGATCTGGAGAGTCATTCACCACTGCGGTTCAGTTATTTGCGGCAAAAAAGAACCCAGTCAAAATCGCAGCGATTTACTCTTTTTCGGAAATATTTTGAACAAGCTCCAGGGGAGAAAAAACAGTTTTCTCCCGGAGCTTTTTATACTTCGTAGATATGTGTCAATTAGTTTTCTGAAAAACAATAGAGTGAATTAAACCCACGCAAAATAAGGTTATTGCCAACAATTACCGGCGACGCGTGAAAATTATCATCAACTTCGTTTATGGCAAGTACTTCAAAGGTTTCGCCACCTTTTATTACCATCACTACATTTTCGCCAGCTATGTATAGCCGGTTGTCAACGCCGGTGGGCGAGGAGTATAAAGTACTTATTTCGCTCAGGTTTTCTGTGGTATAATAGGGTTCACCGGTTTTGGCATCAATGCAGCTTAAAAATCCATTATTTACACGCAGGAAATAGAGTTTTTCATTCATCAAAACCGGTTGCGGAGTATAAGGAGTGTTTTGATTGTAAGTCCATAAAATGGCACCACTATTTGTATTTGTAATATCGCCCTTTGCTTTGGAGATATCAATGGCTTGCATGGCGCTTCCCCTGAAACCGCTCATAACATACAGAATGCCATCGCTGTAAATTGGATTGGGAATTACATTCCGGGTGAGGCCGGAAGATGTCCAGATTACATTGCCGGTTTCAAAATCGTAGGCGGTAACATTATCGGTAGCGGCAGTTATAACCTGGGGTTTGCCGTTTACTTCCACTACTGTTGGTGAGGACCATGAGGTATTCACATCGCGTTCCAGCTGCCAGTCGATATTTCCGGTTGTTTTGTCGAGCGCATACAAATAAGAATCTCCTTCGTGGTCCCATAAAACGAAAATTTTGTCGCCGTACAGATATGGCGAACTCCCTTCTCCAAAACTCATGTGTTTTTGCATCTGGCCAAAATCTTTTTTCCACAGAATGTTGCCTTCAAAATCGAGGCAATACAAGCCACGCGAACCGAAGTAGGCATAAATATGTTCACCGTCGGTGCAGGGCGAGTTGGAAGCCCAGCTGCCCAGTTCGTGTGTATTCTCCTGCGGCCATTCGCTTGTTACCATTGTTTCCCAAAGAATTTCACCAGTGTTTTGGTCAACCATCAGTACAAAAAATTCATGAATTTTGTCGGTTTGATTGGGTGCCATGCGGCTGCCTTCGCCAGCTCCTTCAGGGGCTTCGGGTGCAATCTCGCTGGTTGAAACTGCAGTTTGCACTATAATTTTATCTCCCCAAACAATTGGTGTGGCATGTCCTTTCCCGGGAATATCAGTTTTCCATTTCAGGTTTTTTGTTTCGCTGAATTCAACTGGTGGGTTACCTTTTATTGCTGCGCCGGTTGCCAGTGGGCCCCGCCACTGCGGCCAGTTGTTCTCCGGTTTTTCCGTTTCAGTTTGAGCAGTTACTGCAAAAGTGAAAAAAAGAAGGATACATAACGCGGAAGAGATTTTTAGCTTCATAATAATAAATTTTGGTTTTAAAAGTTTTGACTCCTGAAATCAATTGGGGTTTAATGGTAATAAAGCTAATTTAACCGATTAAAATGCCGGCATGTAATATTATCTTTTAAAACGATACCAATGAAAAGATAAAAATGAAACAGGAACCTCCGTTTTGTTATATATTTTTGCTTTTTTGCTGAACAGGAAGGTGTAGGATCGTGTTGAAACTGTAACTAAATTAACGATGCAAGAAAAAGTAATCCATTTGGAATCGATTTCGAAAAATTATCGCGTAGGAACCCAGGTCGTTCACGCCCTTAAAAATGTTACGCTCGATATTTTCAGGGGCGAATATGTGGCCATTATGGGCGCCTCCGGTTCCGGTAAATCAACATTGATGAATATTATTGGCTGCCTTGATACGGCTACCAGCGGGTCTTATATTCTGAATAAACGCGATGTAAGTCGTTTGTCTGACAATCAACTGGCCGAAATCCGGAATAAAGAAATTGGATTTGTCTTCCAGGTATTTAACCTGCTGCCCCGCAGTACGGCTTTGGAAAACGTGATGCTGCCGATGGTTTATTCGGGGATTCGTAAAAATGAAAGAAAAAGCCGTGCGGTAAGTACATTAACCGATGTGGGCCTGGCCGACCGAATGTTACATCAGCCCAATGAACTTTCGGGTGGGCAGCGGCAGCGGGTGGCCATTGCACGTGCACTTGTCAACCACCCCTCATTGCTGCTGGCCGATGAACCCACCGGTAACCTCGATTCCAAAATTTCGGAAGAAATTATGAAATTGTTTGCCGAAATTCACCGAAAGGGAAACACGTTGTTGATGGTAACACATGAAGAAGATATTGCAAGGCATGCACACCGCGTGGTGAAATTAAAAGACGGAGAAATTGAATCGGATGAGGTAAACCCGAATCCGGTTTATTAAAAATTTATTTTTGAATGGGAAAAGAGTGGAAAATATATACTAAAACAGGAGATGACGGAACTACAGGACTGGTAGGCGGAACCAGAGTGAAAAAATACGATGTTCGGCTTGAAGCATACGGAACTGTGGATGAACTGAATGCTTCAATTGGCGTAATTCGTTCATTCGGGTTTCCTGCAGAATACAAGGAGTATTTAGTTGAAATTCAGAATAAACTGTTTAACATTGGCTCCCGGCTGGCTTCCGATGAAAAAGGAGAGGCCGTTACTTCAAAGCTTTCAATTTCAGAAGAAAACATCGCAGAACTCGAAAAAGCCATTGATGAGCTGGATGAAGAACTTCCGGAACTCACGCAGTTTATTCTACCGGGCGGTGCACCCGCTGTTGCATATTGTCATGTGGCACGTACTGTTTGCCGCCGTGCCGAACGCCGCATTCTCGAATTTTCTGAGCAAACTTTTGTTCAGCCCGAAATTATCAAATACATCAACCGGTTGTCCGATTTTCTTTTTGTTTTGGCCCGTAAACTGACTGCTGTTAGCGGTGTAGAGGAAATACAGTGGCGGCAGCCGCAAAAATAATCGTGTCCGCTGTAGTTCGTAATCTTTTTTTATTATATTCGCGGCATTGTAAAAAACGATTTGAACCGCTTAAATTCATTAAGATGTATTGGACACTTGAGTTAGCTTCAAAACTGGAAGATGCTCCCTGGCCGGCGAGCAAAGATGAATTGATCGACTACGCCATTCGTTCGGGTGCACCGCTTGAAGTAATTGAAAATTTACAGGAAATTGAAGACGAAGGTGAAGTTTACGAAAGTATCGAGGACATCTGGCCGGATTATCCCAGTAAAGACGATTTCTTTTTTAACGAAGATGAATATTGAAATTTATCGATAATAAACAGGAAAGCAGGTTTTTTCAAGCCTGCTTTTTTGTTTGTTGTTGTTTATAAATAATTTTTCAGCTTTTTCAGGGGTATTAAATCAAATTGATTGTACTTTCCTTTTTTTAATTCAGTAATAAATTCCCGGTTTAACAGAAAAAGTTCGCTGTTGTATTTATCCTGCGGGTAGGTATTTTCGGTGGTGAATTTTTCAAAATTGAACTGTGTGAAATTCAATTCACAGGCCGAAAGTTGCCACTCGCCTTCGTCGTTGGTGAAAAGCAGCGGCAGCCCGTGGGTGCGGCAAATCACCGGCCGCGATTGGTAAATGGTGCAAACATGTTTTTTCAGAAACACGCACGAATCATTATTTTCTGGTTTTGGGGGCAATTCTGCTTTATCAAAATTATTCGCTCTTAATTCTTCCACGATGGAGAAAAATTCAACCGGTAAAATCCCATAGTCCATGCAGCATAAGTCACAGCCTCTTTTGCACTCCATGTGTTTGTGGTGTTTCTTTGCCAGTTTTGCTGTAGCCGAATCAATATTTTTCCTTAGTTTGAAGTATTTTTGATAATATTTTTTTGATCCATTTTCCATTTTTATTGTCCGTTTTCAGCCAACAAATTACGATAAAATATTGCAGAATGTGGGAAGAAATCGCTAATTTTACCATACCAGAACAGAACAGTAGAACGTAAACATAAATTAAAGACCGATGAAAAAAATATTGATTAACCTGAGTTTGATTTTGGTCAGCGTAACTTCCTTCGCACAGTTCACCAACTTTGAGTATTTAAATCCGAATCTGCCTGTTGATGAGCGGGTGGATATTCTCGTGTCGCAAATGACTGTGGAGGAAAAAATTGACCAGATGGTTTACACGGCGCCTGCCATCCCGCGGTTAGGCGTACCGGAATACAACTGGTGGAACGAAAGTTTGCATGGGGTGGCCCGGGCCGGTTATGCAACTGTTTTCCCGCAGTCGATTACCATTGCGGCATCGTGGGACAAAGATTTGATTAACCACGTGGCAACAACCATTTCGGATGAAGCCCGGGCGAAGCACCACGAGTTTGTTCGCCGCGGGAAACGTGGAATTTACCAGGGACTTACTTTCTGGTCGCCCAACATCAATATTTTTCGTGACCCGCGGTGGGGAAGAGGACACGAAACTTATGGCGAGGATCCCTACCTGACCGGGAAACTGGGAACCCAA
>JBNJGR010000113.1:0-8604 GCA_051747885.1 Bacteroidota bacterium
AGACAAGATATTATCCGCATTGATTCAACTTTTGGTAAACTCAACAGAATATTTTAAACCGAGTTAGCTCAACGGTTGTAAAAACAGGCCTTGTAGTCCGTCAGCTGACGGATGAGTCGAAAGACCGGTGGAAGTTTGAACAACCAGGCGCTCAAATCCTGTCATACAGGGGTTTTACGCAAACGGAATCGATGCGGATTTTTTTTGTAATTCACTTTAGTCTTTTTCAAACAAACAGTTGGGGCGTCTTTTTTTAATTGGATTTACTCAGGAAGGAATTTTTTAGTGATCAGGAAAAGAAGGAGCAATCCGCTCATAAAAAGCGATATTCGTGCAATATAATCACCATATTTAACGTAGAATGTAATTTCATCGTTGTTGTTCAGTGTGCCTTTTATGGCATCTTCGGTCCACCATTCGGTTGTTTGAAGTAAATCGCCACGCTGGTTTATAAAGGCTGAAATTCCTGTATTTGCCGAACGGGCAATACTTCGGCGCGATTCGATGGCCCTGAGGCGGGCAAACGAAAGATGTTGTTTGTAACCAGGTGTATTTCGCCACCACCCGTCGTTTGTAATTATTACAATTAACCCGGCGCCTTTTTGTACATATTTTGTGAGGTATTCTCCAAAAACCGATTCGTAACAGATAACCGGCGCTACTTCCAAATTATCTTTCAGCTTAAAATTTGTTGGTTCTTCCTGTCGCCCCAGGCTGCCGGTTGTTCCGCCCAGGTCGAAAACCAAATCGCTTAAAAAGCCAAGGTATTTCATAAACGGCATTTTTTCAACGCCAACCACCAGTATTGATTTGTGGTAGATTTGCTCTTGTCCGTTTTTACCTACAAAAACAGCTGAGTTGAATACGTCGTAAATTGTATTGTTTCTGTGTCTTGCAGTGGGGGTTGCCCTTTCGGCATCAGGGTAAACCTGGCTGGTTGACGCCCCGAAAATAAGTTCAGTGTCCGGAAAATTTCGTATCCATTGTTGCAGTCGCCTGAACTGATAATTGTAGGCAATTTGTTTTTCGTTCCAGTCGGGGTAACGTTCAAAAAGAGTTTCGGGACCGATTACCAGGTCGGTTTGATCATCGGTTTGAGTGCTGGCAAGGCGGATGAACTTTTCCAGTTTTTCATTCTCGGCCTCCTGGTCGTAACGCTCGGAGTACGGATCAATATTGGGCTGCACAACAACTATTTCCAGCGGATTCTCGGTTTCAGTATAGGAATTGTAAGCCGAAACAGAAATTACAACAGGCACAACCAGGAAAAAAACGAAGCCGGAAACAGGATAAATCAATTTTCCCAACGATTCTTTTTTTACAATCAGGTTAAAAATTTTAAACAGCAGGATGTTCATGAGATAAACCCAGAGCGTACCCCCTAAAATTCCTGTATATTCGTACCATTGCACCATTTTAACATTATTGGCAAACCCGTTTCCCAGGTTCAGCCAGGGCCATTCAATATCCCAGTGATAATGAAAATATTCGAAAGAAATCCAGAAAACGATGAGTGCCAGGTAAGCTAAGTTCGGTTTAAAACGCCTGAATGCGACATGGGCCAGCCACCACACGACCGACATTATAAAGGAGTTGGCAAGGATGGCCAGAATTGCACCGGCTAATGTGGCATAAGCAATCCACCATGTTGTTATCCCGTTCCAAATCAGGAAAGTAATCAGGGCATGTCCCCAGAAAGACACACTTCGGTAGGTACTTCTGTTTTCAATAAAAAACTGATTGAGATAAAGCAGGGGAATTAAAGCAACAAAAAGGGTCCACCCGGGAAATCCAAGCCATGCAAGGCTAAGCAATATACCGGAAGATACGGAAAGCCCCAGTCGTGAAATTCGTGACATGTTAGATTAAATTAGTTGCAAAAACAGTTTCTTTCTTTTTAGTGGCGCGCTCAAAAATAAAATCGATTTGCCCCATTACCAAACCTCCCCACCAGGCCTGGTTCACTATCACCTGTTTGCCGGCTTTATTTTTTACTTCAATTGGTTGTTCCAGAAAAGTGTGGGTGTGGCCGCCAATAATTAAATCAGTAAGCGATGTTTCGGCTGCAATTACCGTGTCGCTGATTTTATTTCCATTATAACGTAATCCCAAATGTGAGAGGCAGATAACCAAATCACATTTTTTGTCTTTTTTCAGAAATGTTTCCATTTCAAGGGCAGTTTTCAGCGGGTCGTTATAAATGGTATTTCCAATGTTTGTTGTGCTTACGAGATTGCTGAGTTCAATTCCCAGCCCGTAAACGCCAATTTTAATTCCCGATTGCCTGAAAATTTTCCAGCGCGGAAAATTACCTGCCAGAATGGTATCTGAAAAATCGTAGTTTGAGTTAATGAGCGGGAATTTTGCATTGGGCAGCGGTGCCAGAAGTCCTTTCAACCCGTTGTCGAATTCATGGTTCCCAATGGTTCCCGCATCGTAACCGGCTTCACTCATTAGTTTTAAAATGAGCTCGCCTTTAAAATAGTTGAAGTATGGTGTTCCCTGGAACATATCGCCGGCATCGAAAAGCAGAGTATTTGGATTTTTTTGGCGGTAGCTATTAGCCAGTGCAGAGATTCTGGCCAAGCCTCCTTTGCCTTTAAAATGTGGATTACTGCTTTCAAAAGGTTCAATATGAGTGTGAATATCGTTGGTATGCAGAATGGAGATTGTGGCAAAATCATCCCGTGCATAAAGATTATACGGCAATACACCCAAGGTTAATCCTGCAGCACCAATTCCTGCATTCCTCAGGAAACTTCTTCTATTCATAACTTATCCTCCCGTCGGTTTGAGCAGTTATTGTATTTCCCTTTTTATCGATACTTTCCAAATGTGAAATAATTACATCCCGAATCAATTTACCGGGTTTGAAAGAGTCACTTTTTTGGGTAAAAACATCCAGGTCGTCGCCTCCTTCGGCAACATAATCATTAGTGGCAATCCAGTAGAATTTATCATTGTTGATTGGTGTGCCACCAATTTTTATGTCAGTTGCTTTATTTTCCGAAATTTTAAAACGGACACCGCCAACACTGTCACCCCCTTTGCTGGCAATGGTATTCAGAAACTCTCGTATTTGTTTTCCGCTCAGTTTTAAAAAAACAAATTCGTTTTCAAAAGGCATCAGCTCGTAAATTTTACCTACTGTAATTTTTCCTTCCGGTAAATAGGTGCGGATGCCACCGTAATTGAAATATGATATATCAGCCTGAAATTTTTTTCCTGATTGCTGCAATACTTTTTGTCCTTCATCAAGCAGCAAATCAGCCAAAAAATTAGTAAGGGCGCTTTCAGGTTTTCCTTTTACCATTTCTTTTTTGTTTTCTGCAAGTACACGCGACATATCATTTTCCAACAATTTTTTATAGGGCAAATAGATTTGGACCAGTTGGCTGTCGAGCTGTGTAATGCTGTCTGATACAACTACATTGCTTACAATTGCATCAGTTTGAACATAGTTGGTTTTGCAGGCTCCTAAAGCAAAAAACCAAGTTATTAACAATGTATAGGTGAAAGATCGTTGCATTATGGAAAAATAATGTTAAAACTTACAATTATTTTAGCATCAAGTTTGTTAAGTAAGGTAACAGTTTAAAAATATAATATGTTTGGCTCAAACTTACATATAAAAATAGTTTTCAGAATTAAATTCATCATTTTTTTCGCCGGATTTCTTGTTCCGTTTATATTGAATGCGCAACCTCGGGAAGTGGTAGCCAAAAAGGGTGAAGGTGTTTACCGGTTGCTCACACGCAGTGGGCTTTCGGCATCAAAATATATGGATGCCTTTATCGAGCTTAATCATGACCGGCTTGGAGAAGGCAACATGCTTTTTTCCGGTGTTAAATACAAGCTGCCGGAATCTGATGCTGGCCCCAATTCTAATGCAACTTTACCATCAGCTACACGAACGGCACGGTTCGATATTTTCGGTGAAAATTATGCCGAGGTTGAAATATTTGACGACAAACTGGACGGTGCGATTTATTATTTGGTTGCCGGGCATGGTGGCCCCGATCCCGGAGCGGTTGGTTATTACAATAACCGGATGTTGTGTGAGGACGAATATGCTTATGATGTAACCCTGCGTTTGGCCAGAAAACTGATTGAAATTGGTGCAACTGTTTATATGATAACACGTGATCCGGACGATGGAATTAGGGATGAAAGTTATTTAAAGCCTGATAAAGATGAACGGTGTTACCCCAATCAGGTAATTCCGATTAACCAACTGAGAAGATTGAAACAACGCACCGATGCCGTGAATAACTTATACCTGAAAAACAGGGGGGCATTTCAGCGCATGGTTGCCATACACGTTGATGCGCGCAGCCGAGGTGAGAATATTGATGTGTTTTTTTATCACGACCGGCGGAGCAACACCGGCGAAAAAGCCAGCCGGATTTTGCAAAACAAATTTCAGGAGAAATATGACAAACACCAGCCCGGTCGCGGTTATCATGGCACGGTTTCCTCCCGCGGGCTTTATGTTGTTAGAAATACTTACCCGGTAGCTGTTTATATCGAACTGGGCAATATTAATCACCGCCGCGATCAGCAAAGGTTTATCCTTCCCAATAACCGTGAGGCTCTGGCCAATTGGTTGGTCGAAGGGTTGTTGGTAGATTTTGAAACCAACAAATAAGTACGGCAATTTTGCCGGATAGCAGGATTTTTATGAATTAAAAAATTCTTTCATGCTTGAAAAAGGCATCTTTGCCAGGAAACTGATTCATTTTTTTACAGGAATCGCCATTTTTTCACTCACTTATTTCACTGATAAAAATTCGCTGCTGTGGATCATTCTTGGCGGCTCGTTGTTTGCATTTCTTACTTATCCGGGTAAAAAATTTCACTTTTTGCATAAAACAACCTACAAAAGTTTCGGAACACTGTTTTATCCACTGGGAATTTTATCGGCTTACCTGGTTTTATATAATTTTCATTCCAATTATTTCAGAATTGCCCTTCTTCTGCTGACTGTTTCCGACACAGCGGCTAATCTTACAGGAAAAATTATTCGGCGCAATACTTATTTCAGTGTTACCCATGAAAAAAAGAGCCTGTTTGGAATGGCTGCTTTTGCACTAACAGCCTGGTTAATTTTTTACCTGTTTCTTCCCGATTCACTTTTCAGCAATAAATCTTATCTGTTTTTTTTGATTTTAGCCGCCGTTAATTTCGAGATAATTTCATTCCGTGGTTCCGACAATCTGAGCATTCCGCTGGGTATGGCACTTATTTTCAGCTCAGGAAATATTTTTACAACCAACAATTTCAGTTACCTGACAGGCGTAATTGTTGTAATGGCAGTTGGCAGTTACCTGCTTTACAAATGGAGGTTTCTGACCCGTTACGGAAGTTTAAATGCCTATTTGCTTGGCGTTTATCTTTTTGGAATTCTGGGGGTTCGCTGGGCAGTTCCGGTAATTTTCTTTTTTGCAAGTTCGGTTCTTTTTACAAAATTAAATACGCGGGCCAATAAAAAGCCTTCAATAGTTTCACAACCACGGAACAGTTGGCAGGTTCTTGCCAACAGTCTGGCAGCCGTTGTTTTTTCAGCTATTTATCTCATTTCTCAGGATTCTTTCTTTATTTTCCTTTTTATTGCCTCGGTAGCTGCTGTCACCGCGGATACCTGGGCAAGTGAAATTGGACCGGTATTTAACCGGAAATGTCTTTCGCTTACCAGTTTCAAAACCGGGAAAGCAGGAATTTCAGGAGGGATTTCAGTAGCAGGAAGTGTAGCTGCTCTTTTGGGTTCTTTCAGCATTGCTGTTCTTTCCTGTTACCTTTATTTTAGCGATTTAAATCTCAGAATTATACTGATAATAACTCTTTCAGGATTTTTTGCTTCGTTTGTAGATTCAGTTCTGGGCGCATTTTTAGAACCTGTTCTGCTGAAACAAAATTATTTCAGTAATAAATTATTTAATTCAAAAGTTAAACTTACCCCCAACGACCTTGTAAATATCCTCGGATCGCTTTCAGCTTCTCTGTTTTTTATATTGATGTGGTAAATTGTTTTGCAGCTAATTTATTCAGAAAAGCAAAATATTGTAGAGTATAAATCCGACGATTAATAAGAAAGAAAAAACAACATGTGTAAGCACAGTTAGTTTCGCACCTTTTTTAAGTTCATCTTCGTTGTCGTGATATTTTAATATAATTGATGCTGCTTTTGGAAAAAGAAATAAATAAGGAATTAATGCCAGCAGTAAAGGCCATGATTTTCCGGGATAACCTGCAAAAAGCAACACCACATTCAAAAAAATGGCCAATTGTACAAAAAGATAAATGTAGGAAGTAGCGCGGGTACCGAGCCTGGAAGCAACACCGTGTTTACCGCCTTTCCTGTCGGCATCAACATCAATAAGCTGACCAACTAGCAAAATGGAGAGTGTACTTAATCCGGTTGCGGGCATCAACAAAACAACCTGTGGGTGAAATCCAATATTTTGACTCACTGTTGCAATTAAAATGGCCATCGGGCCAAATGCAAACCAAACAGAAACTTCCCCCAATCCACGGTAGCCCAATTTAACCGGAGGAGCGGTATAATATTTACTAAAAAATGCTGAAAGCAGGTACAGTCCCCACAAAAGAGGCCAAAGTTCTTTGTTAATAAAAAATGTAAGGACAACAGTACCCAAAAGTGCAACAACCAAACTGGCACGGGAAATAAAAAACATTTTGGGCATCAGTTCCGGAAAATCCTGCAGCACCCCGGAACCGCCACTCGATTCATTGCGGTGAACATTCACTTTATCGGTTCCCTGAATGGTGTCGTAAATATCGTTATACACATTGGTGGCAATGTGTAATCCCAAACCAATAATAATTAACAGAATGGCATTTATAACACTTAAGCTGCCATTGATACTGTAGCTAACCAATAAACCAATTATTAGCGGGGCAAGTATGGAGGAGAGAAAGGGGGCTCTTATCATTTTAAGAAAACCTGGTTTTTTAATGTCATTCATAAATTCAGGATTTTGGTGAAACAATTTCGGCTTTTTTATAAAACCATCTACTATGCAAAAAGTTGATTTTACAGTGAAGATGTAATTAGACTGAATCAAATAAACACAATTATTTCTGAAACAATATGTATTTTTGATGAAACTAAATCAAGAAAACTATGACACGTCTTTTTCTGTTTTTTCTTCTACTGTTTTTTATTGCAGGCTGTTCATCCTCTGAAAAAGAAGCCCCAAAACCCAATATTCTTTTCATTTTTGCCGACGACCAAACTTACCAGGGAGTTAATGCATTGGGAAATTCTGAAGTGATTACCCCCAATCTCGACAGACTTGCAAATTCAGGAGTTACTTTCACCCATACCTACAACATGGGAGCCTGGCACGGAGCGGTATGTGTTGCCAGCCGTGCAATGCTCAATTCAGGCCGCTTCCTTTGGCATATAAAAGATATTGCCGATAGCGGATATCCCGGGTTTCAGGAAAACGGAATGTTCTGGTCGCAAATGATGGAACAGGCTGGTTACGATACGTATATGACCGGCAAATGGCATGTGAATTATCCGGCCGATTCCATTTTCCAAACGGTTTCACACATCCGGCCGGGAATGCCTGCCACAGTTCCGGAAGCATACAACAGGCCTCAATCGCCGGAAGATTCCACATGGCTTCCCTGGCATAAAAAGTATGGTGGATTCTGGCAAGGCGGAACACATTGGAGCGAGATAGTAGGAAATGATGCCATTCGTTTTCTCGATCAGGCAAAAAAAAGTGAAAATCCATTTTTTATGTACCTGGCTTTTAATGCACCACACGATCCGCGTCAATCGCCTAAAGAATTTGTGGAAATGTATCCACTTGAAAATATAGCTGTTCCTGAATCTTTTATGAAACTTTATCCTTATAAAGACAGCATCGGTTGCGGCACTAACCTGCGCGACGAAAAATTGGCTCCTTTCCCAAGAACCGAATATTCAGTAAAAGTTCACCGACAGGAATATTACGCCATCATTTCGCACATGGATCAGCAAATTGGACGTATTATCGAACATCTGAAAGAAACCGAACAGGACGAAAATACCTACATTCTTTTTAGTGCCGATCATGGTCTGGCAGTCGGTAAGCACGGCCTGCTCGGAAAACAGAACATGTACGACCACAGTATGCGGGTGCCTTGCTTTTTGGTTGGTCCCGATATTCCTGAAAATGAGAAACGCGATGTACAGGTTTATTTACAGGATTTAATGGCCACTACTCTCGATTTGTCGGGGATTGAAAAATCCGGCTATGTTGATTTTAACAGTTTAATGCCTTACATTGAAGATGATTCAGCGCCAGGTGCCTATCCGGAAATTTACGGGGCCTACCGTAATCTTCAGCGAATGGTACGAACCGATAAGTTCAAACTTATTGTTTACCCGGAAGCAAAAAAAATCCGTCTCTATAACATGGTCGACGATCCGGAGGAGTTGAATGATTTGGCAGAAAATACAGATTATCAGGGTGTAATTTCTGAAATGACAGCAAAGCTAAAGCAACAGCAAATAATTATGGAAGATACGCTGGATTTACATCCTTTTTTCCCTGACATTTTTTAGGTGTTACTTTTATTAAAAAATAG
>JBNJGR010000114.1:0-8600 GCA_051747885.1 Bacteroidota bacterium
GTCAGCAGCTCAGTCAGGTATTGAAGAGTTAATTCAAAACCTGATTTCGCAGGAAAACTACAAACATGCTTCTGCCGGCATTCACATTGTTGATTTAAGTTCAGGCGAAGTGGTGTATACATTAAACAGTGACAAACTGATGATTCCGGCTTCTACCATGAAACTGGTTACTTCGGCCGCAGCTCTCCAAATTCTTGGCCCTGATTACCGTTTTCTGACTAAAATAGGTTATACTGGTGAAATTGTTGACGGCACTTTGCACGGAGATTTGGTTGTTATTGGAGGAGGAGACCCGGCATTGGGGTCGGAATATTTTATGGCGCATTACTATCAGCCACATTTTTTGCAATCATGGGCTGAACAGGTTAAAGTAGCCGGAATAAAAAGAGTGGAAGGCAACCTGGTTTTGGACGGATCGTTATACGATTCTGAAAAAATCCCTCCCACCTGGATTTGGGAAGACATGGGCAACTATTACGGGGCAGGAGCCAGCGCACTGACTGTTTACGACAATCTTTTCCGGATAACATTTCGATCACCACGTAAAGCAAATCAGCCAACCGAAATTGTTGCTGTTTATCCTAAAGTATCAGGACTTACATTCAAAAATGAAGTGCTTTCGTCAAATATTAACCGCGATCGTGCCTATGTTTTTGGCAGTCCCCTCGACGGTGAAAGGGTTATACGGGGCACCATTCCTAAAAACAGGCCGGCTTTTACCATTAAGGCCTCCAATTCGTTTCCGGATCAAATGCTGGCCGATGACTTTTGGCAACAACTGAATAATGCCGGTATTTTTATTTCAGGCAATTTTGTTTTCAAAAAAGTGAGCGTACATAATTTTCAGAATATTTATATCCAGGAATCCCCGCAGCTGGCTGAAATAGTTCAGGTTTTAAATATTGAAAGTGTTAATTTGTTTGCAGAACATTTGGTAAAACAAATTGCTGCCGAAACAATCGGAGTGGGTAACCGGGAAGATGGTTTGCAGCAGATAACTGACTTTTACCGCAAAAATAATTTTGATGCCAACCAAATTGTTATGGAAGATGGCAGTGGTTTGTCGCATTTTAATTTGGTAACACCACAGTTTTTTACCCATTTGTTAAGATATATGGCCACCTCTGAACAAATTTTTCCAGCATTCAAAAATTCACTGCCTTCAGCAGGGGAGGGAACACTCTACCAGTTTAACCCTGTAAATTTTTCAGAGAAATCATTGCTTACCAAAAGCGGATCGATGTCCCGTGTTCGCTGTTATGCCGGTTATTTAACTACAACCAGCGGAAAAACACTTGCTTTTTCTTTTATGTTTAATCACTTTGCCGGCAATCATTCTGAACTCATTAATTTACTGGAAGATATATTTATTACAATGAAAGAGCAATATTGATTTTATTCAAAAAGTAATACTTATTAATCTAAGTCTCTGTTTGTGAAAATTTTACAAATTAATTTAATATTTTTTTACGCAAATCATTGACTTTCTGTTTTTCTTGCCGTAAATTGTTTGCTGAAACCGTTAAATCCTGCAGAACGATTAATTAAGTTCTGCATAGCTCAAAAATCAAGTTGTAAATTCCTGAGATATAATTAAAACAGGAATTAAAACGCTTTGGTAAAATACAATAAGGTCTGTTAATATGATTTGTTGTATTGAATAAATTTTAAGCTCATAGAAATTGAAAAAAAATGATTTACGAAACCTTACAGATTTTAAAAGAGCAACTTGAAAAATATTTTACTGAAATTGGATTAGGGAAGATTATTGTTCTCGAAAATATTGCCTTGTGGGGCTCAGGGGATAATACCAACGAAAAGAAAGTGGAAGGGAAGGTGGTGCTTTCACTTTTGAAAATGGAAGAAGAAACCACGCTGAAAAACACACCGCATTTCGAGGTAAAAGACAATAAAACCGAATATAAAAATCAGCCTGTAAATTTAAATCTGTACCTGTTGGTAAGCGCAAATTGCGATACCTACGACAAATCTTTGCGCAGCATTTCCAAAGTAATTGAATTTTTCCAGGGGAAAAAGGTTTTTACATCGGGCAATACTGTTTACAACCGGAACAATGTTGCATTTGAAGAACTGGATTATTTCAGGTTCAACCTTGAATTATTTTCTCCCTCGTTCGAAGAACAAAACCATATATGGGGTACTCTGGGCGGCCGGCAGTTACCATCGGTGGTTTACAAAATACAACTCATTCAGATTGATAAAGATAAGAAACTGGCATCTTCTGAAGTGATTACTCATATTGGCGGAAACCTAAACGATTTGCAGTAATGAGTTTTTCAGTGAAATACAAGGAACTTTTCAGGGTTGAAATTCTGCACAGGTATTTTTTGAATAAAGGTACTTTGGAGTTTGATGATATGTCTGAAGAAAACCAGGCCAAACAAATGAGAATTTACAACTTTAACCGGTTTTTTAAAATAATTCCTGCCACAGCTGACCTGCGAAAATTGAGTGGTCGGAAGATGGTTTTTTCGCAATTTAATTCAGGTTTTGGAATTTGGGCAGAAACGGATGCCAACAACCCGCAAAAACCGTTAATTCCCATTGAAGACAGTTTTAATCTTACCTTTATTATTCAGGTATCTGATAACAATTTTTTAAATTATACCAATCTGGAACTGGGGAATGCCCGCAAGCTACATTACTTTTCCAATCAGCGGTTAAGCTCCGAGAATCCCGGATTTCCGCTCATTCCTTTAAAAAATTTAAATGAAGTTGCAGATGACACATTTGTTTTATCAGCAGACTCCGAAGCCGAAGAATTGAAGCAACTTTCGGCTGAAAAGCAAAAAAATCTTTTCGGCATCATTCGTATTTTCATGAAAGGCCAAAACGCATCGCATGACATAACAGATGCTCAGGGAAATCTCAAGGCAAACACACCCACTTTTAAGCTTGAATTTTTGAACAGGAGTACGGTGTGGCGGTATATTTTTGACACCAACCAATCAGTAAAACCACCTGATAATGTAAAAGTTGAAAACGGTGACCCCAGGGTGCTGGTCACAAAAACGAAAAAACCGCTTACCCAAAACGGATTTATAACAGTTGAACTGGATGGTGAGGAGCTTCCCAATCCGGATGTAAGGCTTATCAAACCAAGTTCAGTAAATAATAAAATATTTTCAGAAATAATCATGTAAAACTAAAATGAAGTAATTATGGCAACATCTTACAAAACACCAGGCGTTTACATTGAGGAGATTTCTAAATTTCCACCGTCTGTAGCGCAAGTAGAGACGGCTATTCCCGCATTTATAGGGTACACCGAACAGGCTGTTGTTGACGGAGAGGACTACCACAATGCCACTCCCGAAAAAATTATCAAGCCTGTGAAAATCAGCTCACTGCCCGAATTTGAGTTCTATTTTGGCGGTGCTCCCGATCCTACCAATATTGAAGTTGAACTTAAAGCTGATAATTCTGTAAAATCGGCTAAAGTAAACAGCATCAATTTGTTGTTCGACGCTGTACGTATGTTTTATGCAAACGGAGGTGGCGAGTGCTTTATCGTTTCGGTTGGAGGTTTTAATTCAAAAACTGATGATGTAAAAAAAGAAGATTTGCTCGATGGCCTGACTGCATTGGAAAAAGAAGATTTACCAACATTACTGGTAACTCCTGAATCGGTTCATTTAAGTGAAGCCCAGGCAGGTGAAGTTCATGCTGCCATGCTTGCCCAGTGCAATAAGCTGCAAGACCGTTTTGCCATACTCGATTTGGTTAACGGCCAAAAGGAAATTACACCATCAGACGATCCGGTGGCTGAATTCAGGAACAATGTGGGAATGAATTACCTGAAATATGGTGCAGCTTACTATCCCTGGATTAAAACCACTTTGTCCTTTAAAATTGATTACGATGCCATTTTGGCGGGAACATTTAAAAAAGAAGGAGCAAATATTGATATTAAAACACTGTTCAACAGCGATGTGGTGGAATCCATTAAAAATATCGATGATGATATCTCCAATCAACAACCATTAACTGCTGATTCAAGTGTAACCATCGAAAATAAAACTTCACTTGAAGATTTTGCTGGAAAACTTTATGCAGATTTTCTCGCTTTTTATTCACTATCACTAAAAGATGACGATTCAGACGATAGCAATTCAGCGTCAAACATTCATGAAAAATTTAAAAAGGAGAATACCAATTTTCATGGACTCGTGAAAACTTTGTATGAATATAACTATTACAGCGAGTCTTCAAAAAGTGATTCTCCTTGGGCTGATACTCTTCTGGGTAATACTATTGATTTTGATGGAGATTTTTCTGATTACACGTTTAATAATCCATCATCTGACAGGAATGATATTTACACAAATACATCAACAGCAACTAATGCAGCTCCTTATTTTAAAGCATTGGCAGATAAGCTTGAAAGGCTGATTGAGAATTTCTACACAGAGTTGAAAGCCTCGAGGAAAAGCCGGACAGAAATGCTCAGGGAAGTAGATCCGGTGTATAGTGGTATTGTTAATGCCATCAGCTCAAAAGGAGTTGTTTTGCCACCCAGCGGAGCTGTTGTGGGGAAATATGCATCAGTCGATCGTGATCGTGGTGTGTGGAAATCACCTGCAAATGTCAGCATAACGGCAGTGAAAGGCCCATCCGTAAATGTTACGCACGAAGAACAGGAAGGACTTAATGTGGATACTGAAGCCGGAAAATCGGTAAATGCTATTCGCGCCTTCACCGGAAAAGGTACACTCATTTGGGGAGCCCGCACACTGGCCGGCAACGATAATGAATGGCGATACATTGCCGTCAGAAGATTCTTTAACATGGTGGAAGAGTCGGTTAAAAAAGCTACTTCCCAGTTTGTTTTTGAACCCAATGATGCCAATACCTGGGTAAAAGTGAGGGCGATGATTGAAAATTTTCTGACACTTCAGTGGCGTGCCGGCGCTCTGACCGGAGCGAAACAGGATCAGGCATTTTATGTTCGTGTGGGACTGGGACAAACAATGACCGCTCAGGATGTCCTGAATGGATATATGCATGTTGAAATTGGTATGGCAGTAGTTCGTCCGGCCGAGTTCATCGTACTTAAATTTTCTCACAAAATGCAGGAATCGTAAATAAATTCTAAAACAATTTAAATCAAATAATTATGGCAACTACATATCCATTGGTAAAGTTTCATTTCCAGGTAGAGTGGGGTGGAACAAAAATAGGATTTACCGAAGTTTCGGGGCTGGATGTTGAATCGGAAGTGGTGGAATACCGCGAAGGTGCAAATCTTGAGTTCTCCAAAATTAAAATGCCCGGGATGCAGAAATTCAGCAACATCACCTTAAAGCGGGGCACTTTTGCAACCGATAACGAATATTTCAACTGGTGGAACACCGTAAAACTCAATACTATCGAACGGCGCGATATTACCATTAGCCTGCTTAACGAAGAGCACGAACCGGTGGTGACCTGGAAAGTAAAAAATGCCTGGCCGGCAAAAATTCAGTCCACCGATTTGAAAGCTGACGGCAATGAAGTGGCCATCGAATCGATGGAAATAGTGCACGAAGGTTTAATCATTCAAAATGAATAAAAATGGCGAACTATTATCCTCCTTTGGGATTTCATTTTAAAGTGGAATTTTCTCACATCGAAGGCGAATTCCAGTTTCAATCGGTTTCGGGCTTAACTGTTGAACTCGAAACGGAACAAATTGCCGAAGGAGGTGAAAACAGGTTTAAACACCAGATGCCGGTTCGCACAAAATTTCCCAACCTGGTGCTTAAAAGAGGATTGCTGGTAAATTCGGGGCTCGTTAAATGGTGCAGAGACGCTGTGGAGGATTATGATATTACTCCGGTGGATTTGACCATTAGCCTGCTGAACGAAGAGCACGAGCCTCTCATGACCTGGAATGTGGTACATGCGTATCCGGTAAAGTGGGCCATGGCTGATTTCAATGCCGAAGAGAGCAAAATTGTAATTGAAACCATCGAACTGGCTTATAACTATTTCAATATTAAATAATATGCCCATAGAGATTAAAGAACTGCACATTAAAATTAATGTGGACGATAATCAGAATAACGGCGGTTCAGCCAAAATGGAACACAAAGAGAAAGAAATGATTATTGCTGCATGCGTGGAGCAGGTGATGGAAATTCTTTCAAAAAAGGAGGAAAGATAAATGAGTGGGGAACTGATAAAACTGAATATTAAGGCTTTTAGCGACGAACAATTTTCGGAAGAAGTTGCCGATGGCGAATTCAGAACATTGCTGAATCCTGAGAAATACACGTACAAATATCAAATTGAACAGAACGAAGAACAGGCGCCGGGAACAAGCAGTTCTGCTCCGCGTTTTAACAAAATTCCTCCCGAAGGGCTCGAACTGGAATTTGTTTTCGATCGCACAGGAGTTATTATCGATTATGGCGCATCCGGTACCGCCGACGATAAAACATTCAGAGATGAAGGTGGCGGAGTAATCGACGATGTGGAACATTTCAAAAAAGTGGTGTTCGATTACAATGGAGATGAGCACCGCCCCAACTACCTCATTATTTCGTGGGGAACGCTCCTGTTTAAAGGTACGCTTTCTGAAATGGATCTCACATTCAAGCTGTTTAAGCCTGATGGAACTCCACTTAGGGCTGTTGCCAACGCTAAGTTTAAAGGCTTTGTGGAGGACAACCTGCGTGTGGCCATGGAAAACAACAGTTCGCCTGATCTGACTCACGTGCGTGAGGTAAAAGAAGGAGATACCCTTCCGCTTATGACTTATCGGATTTATGGTGACTCGAAATATTATGCAGAAGTTGCAAAAGCAAACAACATTCTGAATTTCAGAAAACTAAAAGTGGGACAAAAGATATTTTTTCCACCACTTGAAAAAAGTTCATAACTATGCCCGAAGAAAGAGTAATCAGCACATCGCGTTCGGCCGATTTAATTACGCACAAAATCCTTGTTGACGGTGAAGAAATTTCCGGTTCAATCCAGGTAATGAATATTTCTGTGGAGAAGGAAATTAACCGCATTCCCACAGCAAAAATTGTTTTGCTCGATGGCGATCCGGCATCACAGGATTTTGCCTTGAGTAACAAGGATCTGTTTATTCCCGGGAAAAAAATTGAAATAAAAGCAGGCTACCATTCTGATGAAGAAACAGTTTTCAAAGGCCTGGTCATTAAACACAGCCTGAAAATAAGGAATAGCCAGTCGTTTTTGATTATTGAATGCAAAGATGAAGCAGTGAAAATGACGGTTGGCCGTAAAAGCAAATATTTTTATGAGAGTACCGACAGTGATATTATCAGTGAAATTATTGAAACTTACGGCCTGGAAAAAGAGGTAGAATCTTCAAACGTTACCCACAAGGAGCTGGTTCAGTATAATGTTACTGATTGGGATTTTTGCATCACCCGGGCGCAAGCAAATAGCAAAGTGTGCATTGTGGACAATGGCAAATTGGTATTTCAAAAGCCGGATGTATCGCAAGCAGAAACGGAAACTGTTTCTTACGGAGCCACTTTACTTGATTTTGATGCCGAAATAGATGCCCGCAACCAATTTCAAAAAGTTACTTCATACGGATGGAACGCAGCTGATCAGGAGTTTCTGGAAATGGAAGCCAACGACCCGGGAATTTCGCTGAACGGAAATATCCAGGCAAACGAATTGTCCGAAGTGACAGGGCTGCAAAATCTTGAATTGAAATCAGGCAATGGAGCGAACAACACTGCACTTCAGGAATGGGCCGATGCCAAATGGCTGTTTAATCAAATGGCAAAAGTCAGAGGCCGCATGAAATTCCAGGGTATTCCTGGCGCAATGCCGGGAGCACTGATAAAACTGGAAGGAGTGGGCGAACGATTTAATGGCAAAGCTTATATTTCTGCTGTTCGCCATCAAATTACAGAAGGAAACTGGACTGTTGATGCTGAATTCGGAATTAACCCCAAATGGTTTACCGAATCGCATTCAATCAATGATTTGCCTGCAGCAGGCTTGATGGCAGCTGTAAATGGTTTGCAAATTGGTATTGTTACGCAACTGGAAAACGATCCTGATGGTGAGGACCGGATTCTTGTCCGGTTGCCTGTAATCGACGGACAGGAACAGGGAATTTGGGCACGAATTGCTTCGCTCGATGCAGGTGAAAACCGCGGGGCTTTCTTTCGGCCCGAAATTGACGATGAAGTTATTGTGGGGTTCATTAACGAAGATCCGAACGACGCTGTGGTGTTGGGAATGATGAACAGCAGCGCAAAACCAGCACCGCTGACTGCCTCGGATGATAATCATGAAAAAGGATTTGTTACCCGCAGCGGAATGAAATTCATTTTTAACGACGACAAAAAATCAGTTGTGCTGGAAACCCCCGGAGGTAAAAAAATACTGTTAGACGATGATGCCGGCAGTATTGAAGTTGAGGATGAAAATGCCAACAAAATTACACTCGACTCAGGAGGAATCGTTTTCGACAGTCCTGCTGATATTTCAATAAAATCAACCGGCGATGTAAATATTGAAGGCACAAATGTAACGGTAACAGCAAATGCCCAATTTAAAGCCGAAGGTACCGCAGGGGCAGAAGTTTCATCGAGTGCCACGGCAGT
>JBNJGR010000115.1:0-8594 GCA_051747885.1 Bacteroidota bacterium
GTCCGTAAATTTTTCAGTAAGCTGCGACACAACTTTATCTTCAATTCCTTTTACGGCCTCCCGCAATAATACATAGGCAGAGGTTACCGTTTCAAGGCAGCCCCTTTTACCGCAAATACATAAGTTTCCCTCTTCAACAAGCTGAATATGTGACAATTCACCAGCAAACCCATTGGCCCCGTTATAAAGTTTGCCATCGAGAATAACGCCCAAACCCACACCCCAGTTCCAGTTTACAATAATGGAATTGTGGTGCCTTTTGGCGGCTCCAAAAATATATTCACCATAGGCCTGCATTCGTGCATCATTGTTGATGTAAACCATTTTGCCGAACTTCTTTTCAAGCCGTTCTTTTACGTTTCGGTATGCTTTATTTTTTATGGTATGATTAATTCCGTGTACCTCATCAATTAAGCCCGGCATTGCCAGGCCAACGGCATAAATCAAATCTTCATTCAGGTTATTTTGCTGAATCAGTTCCCGGGCATTTGTATAAATTTTTTCCGTCAGCTTATTGTCGTCAATGGTTGTATCAAAATTACGGACGGGAGTTATCGGTTGATTATGCGTATTGAATATGGAGATTTTTCCGGTATATCTTCCAAGTTCACAGGCCACAATGTACAGTGAGTCATGCGACAATCCGTAAAGTGTTGGTTTTCTGCCCCCGCTTGATTTTCCGGCGCCTTTAACTTCCACAAATCCGCCCTCGGTTAATTCGTTCAGAGCAGTTATGGCAGTTGGCAAACTAACTCCAATTCGTTTTCCTATAACCGGTCCTGAAAGTTTTTGATGACTATACAAAAGCTGCAGTATTTTCTTTTTCTGTCGGTATTTTTTGAGTTCGTTTCCTGAAAGTGGCTCGTTCAGATTAGTTTTTTCGAAAATCATAAAACAACTATTTTAATTCCCTGATACAATTTTAAGATATTTTCCTTATTTAAAGTACCTTATAAACAATTTTTTAATAACGGTTTATTAACCACCAAAATTTAAAAAAAGAGGCAACCGCAGCTACCTCTTTAAAACTATGAACTATCTATGAAAAAACATTGTCCAATATTAAATCAACAACTTCCTTTAAACCATTTTAGGCAAAATAAAATTTAGATTCGTAATTTTGTAAAGGTAATATCAGGCAAATAGAAAAAACCAGAAAGTTGAAATCAAATAACATTTAAACATTGGAGGCTAGACTGCAAAATGAAAAAATCTATTTTTACTGTTTTAATACTTTATACCCTTCAAATTTCATTAGGTTTTTCAGGGCTGCATGCACAGGAGACAGAAATTGACACCACAGTACAGGTCACCTCCGAATCAGCCTTGAAGGCTCCTTTTGTTTATCTTGACTGTCGCAGGTGTGATTTTGACCTAATCCGCACCGACATGACCTTTGTAAATTATGTGCGTGACCCCGAGCTGGCTGATATCCATGTATTTGTAACCGATGAACAAACCGGGGGAGGCAGCAGGGAATACCAGTTCACTTTTATTGGAAAACGGAATTTTGAAGGTCTGGAACATACATTGAAACATATTATTGACAGAGATGCCACACTTGACGAACGACGCAACGCCCTTAAAAAATATGTAAAAATGGGAATTGTTTCGTTCATTTTAAAAACACCGTTGGGTACGCATTTTAAGATTGAGTATGAAGGGACCGGAACTGACCAGTTGCTGCAGGAAGTTACAGATCCCTGGAATAATTGGGTTTTTGAAGCATACATTGGCCGGGTGAGTTTCGATTTGGAGTCGAATCAGAGTGAGCTTAACTCGAGATGGGGCTTTTTTGCCGACCGGGTTACCGAAGAATGGAAATTACGTATCAGGCCCTACTTTAATTATGGCAGGATAAAAATACAAACAACTGAAAATGAAGAACCGGTAATTAGTGAACAGCGTCGCCACGGTCTCGACAGTTATGCCATTAAAAGTTTGAACGATCATTGGTCGGCTGGAATTTTTGGCGATTACCTTACCCATAACGGACGCAATATCCGGCACGAAATTATGTTCAGCCCCGGTATTGAATACAGTATTTTTCCATACGAAGTTGCCACCAGGCGCTCCATTACATTTTCTTACCAAATTGGCTATGGCTATGTTGATTATTTTGAGGAAACCATTTATAACAAAACCACTGAAAACCTGTTTAATCAAAAAATAGAGGGAGTGGTTAATATTCAACAACCCTGGGGAAGCATCGAAACAGGTTTGGAAGGGTCACATTATTTGCACGACTTTGCACGCCGGCGAATTGAATTTTACGGACAGACTTCAGTAAGGCTTTTCGAAGGTTTTTCACTCACTTTTCAAGCCGAGTACGACGTCGTTCAGGATCAGCTCTCGCTTCCAAAAGGAGAAGCCTCGCTTGAGGAAGTATTACTCAAACAGCGTGAACTGGCAACCGACTTTTCATTTTCTACATCCATTGCCATAACTTATACCTTTGGTTCGCAGTATGCCAACATTGTAAACACCCGGTTTTAAGATACAAATTTCCACTACCCTTCTTTTTAACATTTTATTGCGCCAGATTAACAAAACATTTGTTTTTGAATAAAATCATAATTAATTTAGGCCGGAAAAATAAACCAAAGTAGAATATAATTATTACTTGTACGAATAAAGAATGTTCCGGCTATCCTTAATAAATCTGGTAAAAACCGAAAGTCTGTTTTGTTTTTTTATCATCGTACGGGATGAAATTTATTCTATGAAAAAAACTAAATTCCTGAAATGAAACGACCATGAATATAATTTATCCACAAACAAGTACAATAATAATTTTCAAGGGAGTTTCATCTGTTACCATTAAAATAAAAAAAATTATAAACAGATGAAGCACCCGAATAAAAAACGCAAAAACAGATACTTTCATTACCAAAAGGAAATTCTTAACACGATATCCGAACCGGCATCATTTATTAACAAAAATTACTGCTATGTATTTGTGAACAGTGCATTCAACACATTTTACAAAAAAGAAACCCGTGAGATAATCGGAAAAACCGGAGCAAATATTTTTGGAGAGTATGATTTTGAAACGAAGATAAAACCGCAATTAGACATCTGCCTCACAGGAGAACCTGTATTCATGCAGTACGAAGGAGAATTACACGGTGGTGAATTCAAAATATTAAAGCTCAACTTTTACCCACACCAAAAAAACGCTGGTAAAATTGATGGCATAATCTCCACCTCCACCGACATTACCGAGCAAAAAAGATCCGAAAATGCGTTGAGGGAAAACGAAGCCCGGTTAAAAGAATTAAATGCAACCAAGGATAAACTTTTCTCAATTATCGGGCACGACCTGAAAGGCCCGCTGAACAATATATTAGGTTTTTCGGAGCTTATCGAGGAAGGCTATGACAAACATTCTCCGGAAGATATCCGTCATTACAACAAATTAATTTACCGGCTTTCACTTACTGTTTCCAACCTGCTTGAAAATTTACTTACATGGTCGAGGGCACAGCGGCAAATAATATCAGTAACTCCACAAAACATTGCACTCAGTTACATTATTACAAAATGTTTTAGCGTGCTGGAGCAAAATGCCATAAAAAAACAAATCAGGTTAAAAAACAGCGTGTCCCCCGAAACGATTATTTTTGCCGACGAAGAAATGATCACAACGGTTATTCGCAACCTCATTTCAAATGCCATAAAATTTACCAACAGAGGCGGCACCATAACCATTTCATCCAAAACCGAAAATGATATTGTACACATTGATATCAGCGATACAGGTATCGGGATTTCAAAAGAACAACTTTCTCATTTATTTGAACCGGATGAAAACCATACCAATTTGGGCACCGAAGGTGAAAAAGGAACCGGTTTGGGATTGATTATCTGCAAAGATTTTATTGAAAAAAACAATGGTAAACTTTCTGTAAGTAGCAAGCCCGGCCAGGGCTCAGTATTCACCGTTTCGCTGCCCGCAAAAAAACAGGAACCCCACAAAGTTGAGTGAGAATTATTTGGTGACGTAATTCAGTTTCATGGACAAAACAAAAATCTACAGTCGGCTCGAAAAAATTTACGCCCGCATAAACAATGAAGAAGATGCCCGTGTGTGCAAAGATATTCCGGATGATGCCTGCCACTACATACCGCTGAACTATTTTCTCATCATTATAAGCAATATCCTCACCCAGCTTGGCGATGTGTTAAGCAATCCCAAAACTGTACTCGCCTGGCTGATGAACTATGTAAATGCTCCTATTTTTTTAATCAGTTTTATTGTACCCATACGCGAATCGGGGTCCATGCTGCCGCAAATAGTAATTGCAAGTTACATAAGGCGAATGCCCGTGCGTAAATGGGTGTGGGTGGTTGGTTCGCTGCTGCAATTTGTGTCAATTGCCGGAATTGGCATTGTTGCCCTCAATTTCACAGGCGAAAGAGCAGGATGGTTTATTATACTGTTGCTAATCACATTCAGCCTTGCGAGGGGGCTTTGTTCGGTGGCTTCAAAAGATGTACTGGGAAAAACAATTCCCAAAACCCGCCGCGGACGGTTAAAAGGATATGCAGCATCCATTTCGGGGGTGCTGGTAATTGTAGCCGGTTTGTTTATGGTTTTGAAAACAAACAGCGATACAGGAATTAAGTTTTACGGCATTGTCCTGTTTTTTGCCGCCAGCCTGTGGGTTTTGGCTGCTGCCGTTTATTCAGGAATTAAAGAATACAGCGGAGAAACAGCCGGTGGTGGTAATACACTAAAAGAAGCTTTGAACCGGCTCGACATTCTGAAAAAAGACAAACCTTTCCGAAACTTTGTCATTTCACGTTCGCTGCTTTTGAGTTCTGCACTTACCGCTCCTTTTTATGTAGTTCTGGCCCAAAACCAACTGGGCACCGACATTTATATTTTAGCCCTCTTCATAATTGCCAACGGGATTGCTTCATCTATCAGTGCTCCGTTTTGGGGAAAAATGGCCGACACATCAAGTAAAGGTGTTATGGTAAAGGCCGCCATTATTACGTCATCTCTCGGCATTATGGTTTTTGCAGTTATCAGCTGGGTGCCGTTTTTAAGGGAAAGCAGCTGGTTTTATCCGTTTACATTTTTTATTCTGGGAATCGCCCACAGCGGCGTACGGCTGGGCCGAAAAACCTATATTGTTGATTTGGCCGGCGGCAACAAACGCACCGACTACGTGGCCGTGAGCAATACTGTTATCGGGGTAATTCTATTGGTAACCGGGGGAATCAGCGCTCTTGCTTCATTAATTTCTGTAGAAGGAATTATTCTTGTGCTTTCTCTTTTTGGGATTGCCGGTGCATGGACAAGCTCCCAATTACCCGATGTTGAAGATTAAAAAATCCATCCTTTAACAACAATTTATTTATCAATAAAAAGTTTTAATAAGAATTGGATTATTAGTTTTGTGCCCGATGTTTACAATTCGACATACAGTTTTGTTGATTTTATTTGCTTTGTCAGCTTTTCATTCAACCGGACAAAGCAGTAACGCCACATTCCGTGGGGTAATAACCGATCAGCACGGGAACCCGCTTGACATGGTAAACATTGGGTTGAAAGATTACCCGCTGGGCACCAGTTCAAACCGCGAAGGAAAATTCCTGTTACGCATTCCGGCAGGCAAAGAAATTGTAATTATTTTTTCATCACTGGGGTATGAATCAGTTTCTGATACCATAAATGCCAGTGCCGAAGAAAATGTGTACAGGGAAATCACCCTGAATTCAACCAATCTTCAGCTGGCCGAAGTGGTGGTAACCGAGCAGCGTCGCCGGAGCGGCAATGTTACCCGCCTTGATCCTAAATTTACAGGTGTAATGCCCGATGCGGCTACCGGCGGTGTGGAAGCGCTGATTAAAACCCTGCCCGGAGTTTCTACCAATAACGAGCTAAGCTCGCAATACACCGTGCGCGGTGGTAATTTCGATGAAAATATGGTGTATGTGAACGACATTGAAATTTACCGACCATTTCTAATTCGCGCCGGCCAGCAGGAAGGCCTCAGTTTTATCAACAGCGATATGGTTTCTACCATTGAATTTTCGTCGGGCGGCTTCAGTGCCAAATACGGCGATAAAATGTCGTCGGTACTCGACATAAAATACAGAAAACCCAGCATGTTTAGAGGATCGGCGTCAATGAGCATGTTGGGAGCAACTGCCCATTTCGAAGATGTTGCACTGAAAGGAAAACTTTCGCACATTTCGGGAATTCGCTACAAAACCAATCGTTATATGCTGGGCGGGCTTGACGAAAAAGGAAATTACAATCCGCAGTTTGTCGATTTTCAAACCTACATCACCTATCAGTTTTCTGAAAAATTCAACATCTCATTCCTGGGAAATGCCGCACAAAATCAATATCAGTTTATTCCGCAAACCCGCAAAACAACATTCGGCACATGGCAAAACCCGCTCAACACCACCATATTTTTCGAAGGACAGGAAATTGACGATTTCAAAACTTACCTCGGGGCACTTTCGGCCAACTACCATCCCAACCTGAACCTGAACCTGAAATTCAGTGCATCGGCTTTTAAAACTTCTGAAAAAGAAACCTACGATATACTCGGACAGTATTACCTCAACCAGCTGGAGCGGAATATGTCGTCTGAAGAATTTGGCGACAGCATTCTCAACCTGGGCGTAGGTTCATTTTTAAACCATGCCCGCAATACTCTTGATGCCCATGTGTTCAGCTTTTCGCACAGAGGTGCTTTCAATTCCGAGAATCACCTGGTAAACTGGGGACTAAAATTTCAGCACGAAAAGTTTGAGAGCAAAATAAATGAGTGGGTTTATCGCGATTCAACGGGGTATTCCCTTCCCTACTCCGACTCGGAAGTTTTGCTCTACTACACCCTGAACAGCGCAAACAAAATCAGCTCCAACCGCCTGACCGGTTTTGTACAGGATACCTGGAGCCTGCCTGTGAGCTCGGGCGATTTATACCTCAATGGCGGTGTGCGGTTTAATTACTGGGATTTTAATGATGAGTTACTTATCAGTCCGCGTGCATCAATAAGTTTTTACCCCGCCTGGAAACACAAAATGTCGTTCAGTCTTTCGGCCGGGATGTACCACCAGTCACCGTTTTTCAAGGAACTGAAAACCCGTGACGGATCCATTAATTACAACTCAGAGGCACAACGTTCATTCCAAATAGTTGCAGGTTCCGATTTGCTGTTTACGGCCTGGGACCGCCCTTTCAGGTTCACTACCGAAGCTTACTACAAGTGGCTGAGCCGGCTGGTTCCCTACCAGATTGACAATGTTCAGATTCGTTACCTGGCCGACCAGGAAGCAAAAGGCTACGCCACCGGAATCGATATGAAAATTAACGGTGAATTTGTAAGTGGCGTGCAATCGTGGGCCAGTCTTTCGCTCCTTGAAACCAAAGAAAATATCTTTAATGACGGACACGGATACATTCCGCGCCCTACCGACCAGTGGGTAAATTTCAGCCTGTTTTTTCAGGATTACCTTCCGGGAAACCCGTCGTGGA
Source organism: Bacteroidota bacterium (assembly GCA_051747885.1). Taxonomy (GTDB): domain Bacteria; phylum Bacteroidota; class Bacteroidia; order Bacteroidales; family Prolixibacteraceae; genus Tangfeifania. The sequence goes on from JBNJGR010000115.1 coordinate 7,508, forward strand.
AAATGCAGCTTTCCGGATTTTACGGTGCACGGCTGCCAACCGGCCCGCCCAACTCCGAACGCTACGAGGATGTTTTCAGAATGCCTCCCTATCGCCGCATTGACCTCGGCTTTTCAAAAGTCCTCATCAGCGCTGCCCGGCCGGTAAAACACAACTTTCTGCGGCATGTTAACGATATGTCGCTCAGCCTCGAAGTATTTAACCTGCTGAATATTAAAAATACCATTTCCTACTTTTGGGTATCGAGTATTTACGGCGATCAGTTTGCAGTGCCCAACTACCTCACCGACCGGAAATTCAATTTAAAACTGACAATTAAATTTTGAGTTGAACAAAATAATTTGCAAATACTGTTTTCATTGTTTTGGCAGAGAATAGGTGTTATATTTGTTCTATGACAGAAATGAAAATGCAATACACTATTTACCAGGTAGATGCTTTTGCCGATACCGTTTTTTCGGGCAATCCGGCTGCTGTGGTACCGCTCAAAAAATGGCTGCCCGATGAAGTGATGCAGAAAATTGCAATGGAAAATAACTTGTCGGAAACGGCCTTTTTTATTCCCACACAAAACGGTTATCATATTCGCTGGTTTACCCCATTAACAGAAGTGAATTTATGCGGGCATGCCACGCTGGCCAGCGCTCATGTGCTATTCAACCACCTGGGATACAACAAAAAAGAAATTAAATTTGAATCAAAAACGGGTGAGTTGACCGTTAAAAATGAAGGTCAGTTTATTGTGCTCAATTTTCCGGTTTCGGAGCTAAAAGAAATTGAACTTCCACAAAATATTGCACAGGCTTTTGGCAACCACCCTGTTATTTGTTTCAAAGGCCGCGAAGATTTGTTGTTTGAATTTAACAGCGAAGCCGATATTAAAAACCTGCAACCCGACTTTCAATTCATGAAAACACTCGACACACGAGGCATAATTGCTACAGCTGCAGCTACTTCTGAAAAATATGATTTTGTTTCGCGCTTTTTCGCTCCCATCGAAGGAATTAATGAAGATCCGGTCACTGGTTCGGCACACACCATGCTCATTCCCTACTGGGCAAAAAAACTTGGAAAAAACGAAATGATG
>JBNJGR010000116.1:0-8565 GCA_051747885.1 Bacteroidota bacterium
TTCAGAAAAGAATGTGTAGGATAGCCGGGTTCATGTTTTTCCAGGTTGTCGCGCACTTTTCCGTAGGCATCCACAATTTCATGAATCCGCCACTCAGCGGTTTGATCACGCTGCCAGCAGGAGGTGGTGGCAACAATTCCTTCCACATCAAACTGGTTGGAATAGAGGAGAAAACGCACAAGCGACTGCGCATCGTCGGGTTCATTTTCAATATCGGTTAAAATCAGTATCCGCGTTTTATCGGAATAGGATTTTAAATCCTGTGTCAGCACTGTGAAAGGAAGAGCCAGTAAAAGCAGGATGACCGGGAAATTCAGTTTATTCATTGTTTTATTTTTTTATTGGTTTCGATTACTTTCGTTTTTATTCTGCAATTATAAATTCAATCTGATGATCGCGTAAAACCTGCGCGTTGGTTTGATCGATGGAGGCATCGGTGATGATATAATCTATCAGCGAAAGTGCCCCCAGGCTGGCAAATGCATTTTTTCCGATTTTTGAAGAGTCAGCTACGAGATACACTTTTTCGGCTACGTCAATCATCGCTTTTTTTACTACGATATCGCTTAGGCTTGGATAAGTCAACCCCGAACGCAGCGAAATTCCTGCCGTGGCCAGAAAAAGTTTATCCACATGGATATCGTCGAAAAATCCTGCCGCTTTCTGTCCGGTGAGCGAAAGTGTGGGAGGTTTGAATTCACCACCAGTCATAATTACATCGATTCCCGGTTCGGCGCCCAGCATCAGGGCGATGTTAAGTGCATTGGTAATTACAGTGAGGTGTTTCCGGCCAATCAGATTTTTGGCTACTTCGGTGGTTGTAGAGCCCGAATCGAGAATAATCGTATCGCCGCTCTCCACCAGTTCCGCTGCTTTTTTCCCAATAAGCTGCTTTTTGTCCAGGTTTTCCTGGTTCATCAGCGAGAAATTTTTTACATGGTCTTCTACACTTTTCAAATAGGCTCCTCCATGTTCGCGGATAACTAAACCTTCATTCTCGAGTTTTTCCAAATCCTGCCGCACCGTTACTTCCGAAACCTTAAAAATCTTGGCCAGTTTAATTACTTTGGCCGAACCATCTTCTTTCAGCAGTTCAAGTATTTTTTCTCTTCTTTGATTTGCAAGCATCTTTCAATTTTTTACAATAACAAATTAAACGAAAAAAATCGAAAGAAAAAAAACGGTTGGTTTTTGGTGAAATATTATATTTAAAAGAAATATCTGAAATCAAAAAATTAAAATCATGTTAAAGCTGTCACTTCGAATTATTATACTGTTGGGCTGTATAACCACGGCAGCTGCTTTAAAAATCCAGACAAGCTGATTAAAATTGATTTATAATAACATCTCAACAAATTGTGGTACTTTTCCGTTAATTTTGTAACATCTTTTAAAGTTACCGGAATTTTATCCGGTTTAAGCTGAAAAAGCAAGTTTGAAAAAATTGAAAGTAATAAAATTTAAAAATTAGAAAATGAGAACTTTTTTGATAGTAATATTAGCAGTGGTTTTTGCATCGTGTGTAAGGAATAAAAGCGGACAAAATGGTCAATCCGAAATTCGTGAAGATGCAAATGTTTTTGAAGTGAGCGAAGTAATCCAGGGAGGCACCTACACATACATGAAAGTGAAAGAAAACATGGACGAAAAATGGGTTGCCACCGCCAAAAAAGAATTAAGTAGCGGTGACGTGCTTTATTACGACAATGAACTTCAAATGACAAACTTTCACAGCAAAGAACTCGATCGCACTTTCGATGTCATCTATTTTGTTAATCAGGTAAGCGAAACTCCCATTCAAAATAACCCGATGGCCCAGATGCCCTCCGGCCACGATCACGGACACAACGGGAAGGTTGAAACAGATAAGGAAAGCGCAATTTCAATGGAAAAATCGGCTGACGAAATTACCATTGCCGGAATATTTGAAAATCCGAAAGAATTTTCAGGAAAAGAAATTGAAATCAGGGGAGTTGTGGTAAAAGTCAATAAAAACATCATGGGTAAAAACTGGGTGCATATTCAGGATGGAACCAGCAGCAATGGCAAATTTGATTTGACAATTACCACCCAGGATGACGCCGAAGTAAATGAACAGGTTACATTCAAAGGCAAAATCACCCTCGAAAAAGATTATGGCGCCGGATATTACTACGATGTGATAATGGAAGAAGCCGAGATAATGAATACAAGTGAAGCTGATGATCTCACGGTTTCGGGAACTCCCGCATAGGTCCCTTGTGACGAATATACGAATCAACAACTTCCATACCGGGCCTAATTTACCTCAAAATAAGAAAATGTAGTGGAGCAAACCAATGACACCCTGACCAGGTGTCTGATTATAAATTATTTAAAAAGGCCAACTGTCAAACTTTGAATATCATTGTCCGGGATGAAAAAGATGTCAGGGGGTAGTTGGTTGTCGTTGTTTTTCTCTGCTGCACCCAATAAAAACAAATGTTAACACAACAGCTATGGCCTAATTTTAGCTTTATAGTTCATAATAATGGTTTGAAGTTTACAAATTTCTTGATTGGCTCCGATTTTATTTTCGTTAATATTCCAGAATTACAAATTCTGTTCGGCGGTTTTCCAGGTGCTCTTCTTCAGAACAAATAACGCCGTTGGCACAACGATTCAGCAGCCGGGTTTCTCCATAACCTATTGCATCTATACGCTCCCTGGCAATCCCTTTTTGAACCAGATATTCCAATACCGAATCGGCGCGTTTTTGACTCAGCCATAAATTGTAACTGTCTTCGCCTCTGCTGTCGGTATGGGCACTTATTTCAACTCTTAAAGCTGGATGGTCTTCCATTAGTTTAACCAACTGGTTCAGTTCGGGTTCTGATTCTGGTAATATCTTCCACTTATCGATTTGAAAATCAATCGACTCCATTAAAAAAGTTTTGCCAACTTCTTTTCTGAAAAGCCAGACAGTATCTGTAATTCCAGAACCGAATGCAAATCGTTCCGGATTGAGTTCGAATGCATTATCAAAATAACCTGGTTTACTTACCCGTACCAGGCAATTAAAAATACTGTCAAATTCAATTTTTATAATACCTTCTGAATCTGTTTTCCATTTCTCCCCATTACAGATCATTTCAGCACCAATTACAGCATTCCCATTCTCAAAATCTTTTACTGCAATCTGGTAATCTATAATTCGACGTAATGATAATTCAATAAATTCATCATCTAAAAATGAAAAAGGAATTTTTTCTGATGCAAAACCTTCTTTATCAGCATATATCTGGTATAATTTCCCTTTAGGAACTGTAAAAAATTTGAAATTGCCAAAATGTCCGGTAAGTGCTGATCTTATCTGGTTCCCCTCATAATCTTCCAAATAAACATTCGCCTCTTGCACGGCTTTTTCGTTGTGACGCGCAATTACCTTTCCCCATATATTTTCAACCTGCGGGAGAAATTCAACCAAATAAATATCATCTTTTCTCCAGTCATAACGATTGGATGAAAAATAACCATATTTGCCTGAGGAATGAATGACCAGGCCAAAATCATCGGAGGAAAAATTTACCTCTTTCCCCAGGTTCACAGGTTTAAATTTGTTTGAAAATTTTGTATAATAAATGTCGAGTTGCCCATAATTCGGTTCCAGTGCATCTGATGAAAATAACAACATTCCGTCGGGTCCAAAGGTCGGGAACATTTCATTGCCAGCCGTATTTATATCTTCACCCATATTAACCGGTTTACTCCACTGCCCTTCTTCACGAATTGACATATACAAATCGGAATTTCCATATCCGCCATCCATATCGCTGGAAAAAAGAAGGGTATCGCCAGTAATGCTTATAGCAGGATGCGCAAAATTAAATTCAGGATTATGAAAAGGAAATTCCCGGGTAACCACCCATTTTCCGTTAAGCTCTTTCATAATAACCAATCGTAATTGGATGTTTCGGTTCCCCGACAAACGAGCTTCCTCAGGTTCGTTGCTTATGGTAACAAATAATTCACTGGTTTTTTTGCACCACGCAGCAGACCCTTCGTGGAACATATTGCCAAATCCGGGAACCACCTCACGTTCAGTTACCGGATAACCTTTTTCATCAATTTCAGCCCGATAAATATCATAAAACAAAGTATTTTGTTCCTGACGCTTTTCATCTCCGAAAAACTCTTCCCTTACAGAAGAAAAAAACAATTCTCCATTAACAAACAAAGGCGAAATATCGCTTTCAACAGAATTTATTGAAGACAAGGGTGTAATCCGATAATCGATATAATCGAAAAATCCCGATGACTGACCATTTAAAACATTTGGGTATCCAATAAAAACCAGGAGTATTATTGCGTAAATTCTCATCATATTCTGAAATTCTTTCATTTTCCGGATTAAAACATTCTGGGAGAGCTCCATCTGGGGCGTGCCGGCAATTCATACGAAACCATTACTTCGTGAGTGGCGTTGTGAAACGAATGCAACGGTGTAGTAGAATAATCAAATCCGTATCCAATTCTTAGATTTTCGAAAATCCATTGGCCGATAAAGCCAAAAGAATCGCCGGTACGGTAATTGGCCCCTAACCAAACCTTTTCTCCCAGTAAAAAATTAGCGGTAAAATCGAAAACTGTTGACACCCCCCAAACAGTTCTGGCTAAAAATGTTGGCTTAAAGCTGAGATAATCCGAAAGTTCAAAAACATATCCACCGATTAGGAAAAAATGACGCAATTCGGCCCCTGTGGAGAAGTTGCTGAAGTTATTCTTAAACCTGGTGTTTAAAATTTTGGGAGATGAAAGCCCGACATAATAAGTCTCGTTGGAAAGAAACGCACCAATTCCAAAATAGGGTATAAATTTCGTTTCAACATCAGTCATGAACATAGGATCGGCGGGGTCTCCGGGGTAACCGACATATCCGGTGAGGTTATTGGTGTAAGATGTAACTCCTCCTTTAATTCCTAAACGAAGATTCGTTTTATTCGTTATTTTTAATCGGTACGAATAATCGACATTTGCGCCCAGTCGTTTTTCCAAACCTACCTTATCAGCAAGTACATTCATTCCTAATGCAAAATTTTGAAATTTAACAGGTGTTTGAAAAGAAAAGGTATATGTTGTTGGAGCGCCCGATATACCTACCCACTGGTGACGCCCCAGAATCAAAAACCCTGCATTTTCCCAAGTTCCGGCATAGGCCGGGTTAAAGGATTGAATATTGAAATTATACTGCGTAAAGATGGGATCCTGCTGGGCTTCACTTTTGGTTGTAAACAACAGCAGCAAAAGAAACAGGTTCCATGATATTTTCCATTGATATCTCATATTATCTCTCGTTTTCATATCACACCGAAATTATATCTTCAGGAATAAATGGCCGGTAATTGGTTCATTGCCGTCATTCAAATCTAAAATAAAAAAGTACGTGCCTGCCGGCAGTTTATCGTTACCAAATGTCCGCTTTTTTGAGGAATAGCCATCCCACCAGGCATCAGCACCATGAACATCTGAATTTCCAAAATTATCCTTTTCAAAAACCAGGTTTCCCCAACGGTTGTAAATTTCAACTCTTGTATCGGGGTAGCTTTCCAAACATGTAATTCTCCAGGTATCCTGAATGCCATCGTCGTTTGGAGAAAAACCTGTTGGAATAACCAGTTCACATCGATCAACCTGAACCGTAACAGTGGATGATGCCTCTATCAGCAATCCATCCTGGGTACTGGCAGAAACAAAGGCCACATTGTCGAACTGTCCTTTTGATTCATCAGCTATCTGAACGGTATATTCTGTTGAAAAATTTAATGATTCGCGCGGAAGCAACTGTTCTGATTCCTGTTCAAAACCAGTTAAAGGATCTTCAACCAGAACATTAAATAAACTTACATTTCCAGTATTTTCAACACTTATATTGAAATTGACAACATCACCTAAAGTTACTTCTTCAACAAAAAGAACGGCCTCTTTTTCAATATAAGCCGATGGATTTTGTTCGAATGTGGTAACTGTAGGTTCATCGTTGTCAGGTTCAGTTCCTGAATCATCTTCCACTGATTCACCATTCAAATTAAAACTCCTTACTCTCGCAGAATTGGTTACCCCTCCGGCATCAATGTCGGCCTGAGAAATTTCATAGGTAGCGGTTGCTGTTCCTGTTGAACCAGGCACGAGAGTATCTGGCACTACTTCAAGTCCGGTTATTCCAATCCGTTCATCATCGATTTCAATATCCCAAATTGTTAATTCACCGGTGTTTGTTACATCAAAAGTGTAATGAATGGTTCCACTTGACGAATTGTATTCTTCCTTTTTAACCAAACTGACTGATGAAGTAAGCATTTCCTGATCCACATAAATAAAAACAGTTGCCTCGGCATATAAATCAGGATTATCTTTTGCAGATAAAAGGTAAACCAAAGGTGTTGGATTTGAATAGAATAATGGTAAGGGAGTAAAAGTAATTATGCCTGTTTCATTTTCGAAAATCCAGCTCCCCTCACCCTCAACCATTAATTCGGTTTGAATTCCATCCGTCAATGGATCAATATCAACTATAACCTGCTCAGGAAGTGCAGACGATCCGTCGCTTAATTTGTCGTTCGAGAGGATATTAACGGAGACAGATTCTCCCGGAGTATTGCCTGAACTCGTATCATTAACTGCTTCCGGGGCTTCTTCATCATAACTAACTGTAATTATTGCATTATCGCTCAAACCGGTAATATTCTCTGTAAGTGTATAGGGTATGGGGTCAGGATCAGTTGTAAAACCATCCTCAGGAGTAAATGTTGCAATGCCGGTTAACGTATTATAACTCCAGGTTCCCTGCCCCGGAACAATCAATTCGGTTTGAATCTCCACTGTTTCAGAATCTAAATCTACAGTTACAATTCCCGGTAGCGCAGCGGTTCCATCGCTTAACCTGTCGTTTGAAAGAATATTAACAGTTGCATTTGAACCCGGTCTGTTGCCTGAACTGTTGTCATTTGACGCTACCGGCGACACTTGTTCATACTCAATTGATATAGTAGCAGTATCTTCCAATCCTGTGAGGTTTTCAATTAAAATATAAGAAATGGGAGTAGGTGAAACGGAAAAACCTGATTGTGGTGTGAAGGATATTATTCCGGTTGCCGGAACGAAATTCCATGTCCCTTCATTGTCCACAACCAGTTCCGACTGGGCTCCAGTCAACAAAGGATTCAGGTCAACTGTAACTAATTCTGGAATAACCGCAGATTCATCGCTTAACCCGTCATTGTCAAGAATGTTTATACTTACGGTTTCACCTGGGGTGTTCTCTGAGCTGTTATCCTCATTTGCCACCGGAGGCTCCTTTTCAAACAAAATTGAAATAGTTCCTTCATCGCTTAAACCAGTTAAAATCTCAGTCAGTAAATATATTACAGGCTCCGGGTCGGCTGTAAAACCAGCAATTGGAGTAAAAGTGATTTCACCTGTTTGAGGCGAAAAAATCCAGCTGCCTTCACCTTCAACAATAAGTTCGGTTTGTATTCCCGCTGTTTGCGGCTGAAGATCGACATTCACCATATCAGTACTAACAGGAGTTCCGTCACTCAACCTGTCATTGGCCAAAATGTTTAGGGTAACCGTACTGCCGGGTTTATTGCCTTCACTGGTATCATTAATGGCAAAAGGTTCTCCCTCATTGTATTCAACCGTTATATTGGCATTGTCGTTCCGTCCGGTCAAATTTTCTGTTAACCGATAGGTAATTGGCGATGGATCGGTTGTAAAACCGGCAACCGGATTAAAAGTAACCTGCCCGGTGGCTAAATTATATGACCAGGCACCTTCTCCATTTACAATAAATTCATTTTGTATGCCAAACTGTCCCGGATTTAAATCAATAGTTACAAATTCGGATGCTGCATTATCACCGTCATGAAGTTTGTCATTAGCCAAAATATTTATGGTTACACTGTTTCCTGAAATATTATCTGAACTTATATCATTCACGGCAACAGGAGGTCCCAACGCATTTACAGTTAGCGAAAACTCTGCATTCACCGAAGTATTGCCAGGTCCTGTTCCTGAAACAGAAACAGAATTGGTAACACTTTTATTATTATAATCTGATTGTGTTACTTCATAGGTTTCCGTGTAAGTAATAGTGTCCCCGGGAGCTATAGAAGAAATAACGGCATTCAAATTGATTAACAAATCGATTACTGCTATTTCTGAAACTGTTACATTTCCTGTATTTTCCACTAAAATAGTATATGCAATTTCGGAACCCACCTTCGCAAAATTCTCCGGCATTGCGCTTTTAGTCACTACCAATTCAGGAATTTGTTCTGCCTGAATGGTTTCTGTACTATTTCCTTCCACAATTTCGCCATTCGGATCTTCCCCTGAAACCGTTGTGCTATTGGTTACAAAACCAGCGTCCAAATCTTCCTGAGTAATAGAATATGATACGGAATAGGAAACTGATTCTCCCGTTTCTAGAGATGAAATCAACTCACTAAAGTCAAGAACGGAATCCACTAAAGCAATTTCGGTAATTGTTACATTTCCCGTATTTTCTGCTTCAATAGTGTATATAATAACTTCTCCAACCGAAGT
>JBNJGR010000117.1:0-5296 GCA_051747885.1 Bacteroidota bacterium
CAAACGTGCCCAGTAAATGGCTCCGAGGCACATCGGGCAGGGTTCGCACGAAGTGTAAATGGTGCAATCTTTTAGTTCGAAAGTTCCGAGGTTTTTACATGCATTTCGGATAGCCAAAATTTCGGCGTGAGCAGTGGGATCGTTGCTGTGAATAACGCTGTTGTAACCTTCTCCAACTATTTTACCATCTTTCACTACAACTGCACCAAACGGACCGCCGTGTCCGTTGCTCATCCCTTTTTCGGCCAATTCAATGGCTCGCCGCATAAATGAATTATGTTGTTTGATTTCCATTTTTTCTTCTTTATTCAGTTTAACAAGATAGTTCTTTCAGCAAAGGAAACAAAAAAGCTTTTTATTTTAAGTGCTTTGCATTCTATCTGTTTTCTTTTATTCCACGCAGATTTCGCAAAATTACAGAAACGCAAAATTCGCAAAGAACACAGCAAAAAAAATTCGCGCCTTTTGCGTGAAAATATTTTGCGTTCTTCGCGTGAAATTTTTTCCTTCAGGTTTAAACTTTAAACATTTTTCGAATGAATGCCTTCGGCAGAACTTTAAACTCTGAACTTTTCGTTGTATTTTTGCCCCTCAAATTTTTAGGTCAAATTCTGAATCAGAAAAACATGGAAATTCCGAGCAAATACAACCCGGCTAACGTAGAAAATAAGTGGTATAAATACTGGACCGAGCAGAACTTTTTTCATTCGGAGCCGGATGAGCGCGAACCTTACACAATCGTTATTCCGCCTCCCAACGTAACCGGCGTGTTACACATGGGGCACATGCTCAATAATACCATCCAGGACATTCTGGTGCGTCGTGCACGTATGACGGGCCGAAACGCCTGCTGGGTGCCCGGAACCGACCACGCTTCGATTGCCACCGAAGCAAAAGTGGTGAATAAGCTGAAAGCCGAAGGAATTGACAAATACGACCTTTCACGCGGGGAATTTCTGGAACATGCCTGGGAGTGGACTCACAAACACGGGGGAATCATCCTGGAGCAGTTGAAAAAACTGGGCGCTTCGTGCGACTGGGAACGCACGGCATTTACCATGGACAAAGCCCGCAGCGAATCGGTCATTAAAACTTTTATCGACCTGTTTGATAAAGGACTCATTTACCGCGGTGTGCGCATGGTAAACTGGGACCCAGCGGCAAAAACAGCTCTTTCTGATGAGGAAGTGGTTTATAAAGAAGTAAAAAGCAAATTATATTATCTCAGGTATAAAATAGAGGCAGCCCCCCTTAATCCCCCCGGAGGGGGGAAAGAGGATCCCCTGTACAAAACTGCGCGGAAAGCTGATTACGAACTCCTAAAAAAGAATGCCAGGAAATTGCGTCGCTTTTCTACTGAAGCAGAAAGTGTTTTGTGGGAAATGTTGCGTGCAAAAAAGTTGGGCGAAAAATTCAGAAGACAGCATATTATTAATGATATTATTGTTGATTTTGTTTGTCTTCCAAAAAAACTCGTCATTGAAGTGGACGGAGGATATCATACCGATCCTGAAATTCAAAAATTGGATAAACTTAAAACTGAAATTTTAAATGAATTGGGGTATAAAGTTATCCGCTTTACAAATGACGAAGTATTAGCGAACACCGATGCTGTAGTCGAAGCTATCAGGGAAGCACTTCTTATCTCTCCTCCGCCAGCTGGCGGAGAGTTGGAGGGGGCTTTTGTTACGATTGCTACTACCCGACCTGAAACGATTTTGGGTGACACCGCAGTCTGCGTCAATCCAAACGACGAACGTTTCACCCATCTGAAAGGGAAACGGGTGCTGGTGCCATTGGTAAATCGTGCCGTTCCAATTATCGAAGACGAATATGTGGATATGGAATTCGGAACCGGCTGCCTGAAAATCACGCCGGCGCACGATATCAACGACTATGAAATCGGGCTGCGACACAACCTGCCCACCATCGATATTTTTAACGACGACGGCACTTTGAGCAAAGCCGCTGAAATTTTTGTGGGTGAAGACCGGTTTGATGTCCGCGAAAAAATAGTGCCCGAACTTGAAAAAGCAGGAAACCTTGTCAAAATTGAAGATTACACAAACAAAGTAGGTTACTCGGAACGCACGGATGTGGCCATCGAGCCCAAGCTTTCAGTGCAGTGGTTCCTGAAAATGGAGGAACTGGTAAAACCAGCGCTGGAAAATGTAATGAATGACACCATTCGTTTTTACCCGGCGAAATTTAAAAATATTTACCGACACTGGATGAGCAACATCAAGGACTGGTGCATCAGCCGCCAGTTGTGGTGGGGCCACCAGATTCCGGTGTGGTATATACACCCCTCTCCAACTCTCCCCAAAGGGGAGAGAGAAAAAGACTATGGATATGTTGTTGCTGAAAATGAAGAGGAAGCCAGGAAACTTGCAGTTGTCAAACATCCCGAATTGAAGGGGGGAGGCTTCTCTCTCGTGCGGGATGAAGATGTACTGGACACCTGGTTTTCGAGTTGGTTGTGGCCGATTTCTGTGTTTGACGGCATCCGCGAACCGGACAATAAAGATATCAATTATTACTACCCGTCATCCGACCTGGTTACCGCGCCCGATATTATTTTCTTTTGGGTGGCGCGCATGATCATTGCCGGTTATGAATACAAGGATCTGTATCCGTTCAAAAATGTTTACTTCACCGGAATGGTACGCGATGCACAACGCCGGAAAATGTCGAAATCGTTGGGGAACTCCCCCGACCCGCTGAACCTGATTGAAAAATACGGTGCCGACGGCGTGCGGGTGGGAATGCTGCTTTGTTCGCCGGCAGGTGGCGATTTACTGTTCGATGAAAGTCTGCCGCAGCAGGGATCGGGTTTTGCCACAAAAATTTGGAATGCTTTCCGCCTGGTGAAAAACTGGGAAATTTCTTCTGAAATTGACCAGCCCGAACATTCGAAACTTGCCATTGAATGGTTCCGAAACAAACTGAGCGAAGTGGTGGAAACACTAAACGGTCAATTTGATCAGTTCCGCATTTCTGAAGCACTGATGACCATTTACACAACGGTTCGCGACGAATTCTCCGGCTGGCTGCTCGAGATTGTGAAACCCGCTTATCAGCAACCCATCGATGCAAAAACGCATGCTGAAGTTGTTGGGTTGTTCGACCAGTTGCTGCGGCTGATGCATCCGTTTATGCCGTTTATCACCGAGGAAATCTGGCAACTGCTTTCTGAACGGAAAGAAGGAGAAAGCATCATGGTGAGCCAAATGCCGAAAGCCAGAAAATACGATACCGAAATGCTGACCGCTTTTGAAAATGTGAAAGAAGCCATTTCGGGAATCCGCAATATCCGCAAAGAGAAAAACATTCCTAACAAAGATGCGCTGGAGCTCAAAGTTCAGAAAGGCGATAAAGGTTACGAAGCAGGTTTCGATCCGGTTTTGAGAAAGCTGGCCAATCTTTCGACCTTCGATGCAGTTGAAGAAGAAGTGCAAGGCGCGGCTTCATTCCGAGTAAAATCCACCAGTTTTTATGTTCCGCTCGAAGGTTTAATCGATACCGAAGAAGAACTCAAAAAGTTAGAAGAGGAATTGAAATACGCCAAAGGTTTCCTCAATTCAGTGATGAAAAAACTCAGCAACGAGCGATTTGTAAACAATGCCCCTGAAGCGGTAGTTGCCAAAGAAAAAGCCAAACAGGCCGATGCCGAAGCTAATATAAAAGTGCTGGAAGAGCGGATTGCGGGGTTGAAATAAACGTTTTCCACCAGGACTGATATTCTGCACGACCAAAAAAAGGAGCTATCGAGGCTCCTTTTCAATTTCATGAATATTTTGATTTTTTAAACCAGTTTGGCATCGAGCTCAATGGACGCTGTGCCACCGGCATAAAGTCTTGAAATTGGGCATTTTTCTTTGGCAGTTTGCGAAAGCTCGTTAAATTTTTCTTGCGATAACCCCTCGCATTTTATAGTCGAATCCAGCTTGATATTGGTAATTGCCGGTCCGCCACCAACTTCTCCCAAAGTAACTGAGGCTTCGGTTTCAATACTTTCCGGCTCCAGTCCTTCTTCGCTGAGAAGCGCGGCAAGAAACATTGAGAAACAGCCCGATTGAGCTGCCCCCACCAGTTCTTCGGGGTTGGTCCCTTTGCCTTCTTCAAAACGCGAGGCAAACGTAAAAGGCCCGCTGTAACCCGTGATATTCATTTTTCCATTGCCCCCTTTGAGGGTGCCGTTCCATAGCGACTTAACTTTTCTGATTTTCATAATTTGAAATTTTTTATTTTGTATTAACAACACTTTATTTCATAGTTGGTTTAAAAATGTCCATTCTCAAACAGTTTTTCCCGGCTTCCCTGGTTTTTCAGGTTGCCCCAGCAATAAGACAAAAGCTGTTTGGATAAAGCCATTGCCGGAAAATCCGGCTTTGCGTGTTTTCAATCCGGGCGATTTTGACCTTGTCTGGGAAAAAACTAATCTTTTAAATCTTGTTAAAATCCCCGTTAAAATCTGTTATACCGAAAATAGGACGAAACTTTTCCATATTTTTGGAACTTATTATCATAACGCATGAGAAATGGAATTTTTATTGGGCTGATTTTGATTGTGGTCACTGCTTTTAGCGGGGTGGCACAAAACGATGCTCCTTTGGTTGATCCCATTCTTATCCGTTTGAAGGGTAGGCTGGTAAGTTCAGCCGACAGTTCGGCCGTGCCGTACGCCAATATTATTAATAATCGTACACACAGTGGTACGGTTACCAATTCCGACGGGTATTTCACACTCGACATGCTTAACATCGACAGCCTGGTGGTTTCCTCGGTGGGGTACCAGAAAAAGGTGCTGCGGGTGCCCCATAACTACAACGGGCAGGAAGTGATTACTTTCACCATAAATCCGGTGAATTATGCCGTGGGAGAAGTGGAAGTGAAAGGCGAAAAACCAGGCATGGACATGGGGCTTGGAACCGGTAAGCCGGTTGATATCGACCCCGAGCTACGCGGTGATGCTTTTAACGAAAAACCTCCGGTTTTGGCAGCGTTGTTTAATCCCGTATCATTTTTACAATATTACCTCAGCGACAGGGAACGCCGGAAACGCAACGTGCGCGAGGCTATGGCGCTGGAACGCAACTGGGAAATGCACTCGAAAAATTACAACAAAGAGGTTGTGATGAAACTCACCGGACTTAATGAGGCCGAAGCAGATTCGTTTATGATTTGGTTCAATGCCCAGAATGTGTTGCCCTATACCGCTACCGAATACGAAGTGAGGGCATCCATCAACTATTTTTTTGAGCAGTACAAAAGGGAGAAGAGATAGATTTTAAAA
>JBNJGR010000117.1:5396-8532 GCA_051747885.1 Bacteroidota bacterium
ATTTTAAAAGTTTGGAACTTGAAATTTACTTGAAATTTGTCGATTGAATATTGGAATTTCCCCTAAAGCTCCTTCACTTTGATATTGCGCCATTTTACTTTAATGCCACCGCCATCGTGAATTTGCAGGGCAATGGCGCCTTTCCCTTCGGCAATCTTTTCATCCTCAATGTCAACCATCTGTTCTCCGTTGAGCCAGGTGGTAACATGTCCGCCAACCACGCGAATTCTCATTTCGTTCCATTCGCCCATTTTCAAAATGTCCTCCTTTTCTTCAGGTATCTGCACCAGCCAGCCGCGGCCATACGATTCATAAATACCTCCGGTGTCATGATTTGGTGGTGCCACTTCCACCTGCCAGCCACTTACTTTGGTGCCGTCAAATGTAGAGCGGAAAAACACGCCACTGTTGCCGTCGGCTTCCTGCAGGAATTCCAGAGTGAGATCAAAATCATCATAATCTTTTTCGGTTGACAGGTAGCCATATTCTTCATCCGGTCCACTTTCGCAAACCAGCAATCCGTCTTCCACATACCATTTTTCAGTTCCGTGTACTTTCCATCCGTCCAGGTTTTCACCGTTAAATAACGATTCCCATCCACCGTTGCAGGCAACTACAACGATACTTAACGAGAGAACCAACCCTAAAAATGTAATTTTTTTCATCTGTTTATTCTTATTGATTGTAAAGGTTCATATGGAACTCGCATGGAGATATGTAAACATTTTCGTGGATTATGTTTTACCATGCTTGTTTCATTTCAGTATAATTTTAAAATTAATTTCCTTCGCCTCCCAGCTCTTCTTTCAGCAGGTTCACATTATTTTGTAAACGGGAAATAGTGGCGTTTTTTTCTTCTATCTCGGCTTTGAGATTCTCAGTTTCTGTTTTCACTTTCTGCAATTCCTGCTGCAATTCCTCACGTTGTTGTTCAACCTGATTAACTTTCGATTCGAGTGATGAGATTTCATCTTTTTGCAGGTTCAACTGAAAGTTTTTGTCGTCGATAACCGATGACTGGTCCGAAATTTCTTCTTCCAGGTTATCTACCTGCGCACGCAGTGCACGGATATTGGCATCTTTGTTTTCCATATTTTCTTTCATCCGTTGCTGTTCAAAACCAAAGCTAAAACTGCTTTCCTGCAACGACTCTTTTTGTTCGGTGAGGAGTTCGTTCAGTCTCGAAATTTCAGTGTTCAGTGAGTCGATATACTGATCTTTCATTGCATTGCTTTCGAGCAGTTCATTTTTCATTTCCTCAAAATCGGCAATCAGGGTTTCAATTCGCGAGGCACGGTAATTGGTTTCCTCGGTGAGCTGCCGCACCTGTTCCTCTGCCTTTAAACGCCCGTCCTGCATCTCCACGAACTTCTTTTTTGATACGCATGAATGCATAAAAAGTCCGGAAAATATAAAAAGGAGTATGAGATATTTGTTTGTCATGTTAATTCTTTTAGATTTTAGCAAATATAACAAATAATAACAGGGTATTATAACGTTATATAGAAGTTGAATTGTATAGTTTTGTTACTTTTATTCAAAAATTTGAAAATGAAGAAACTGTTTCTGATAGTTACAATAATTACTCTTGTTTTAAGTGTGCAGGCACAAAACGAATCTCAGGTTGTAAAAACCATAAAAGGAAAAGTGGTTAATGAAGCAACAAATGAGTCGGTGCCTTATACAAACATAAGCATTGAAGGTACTTTTTACGGCACGGCCAGCAACCAGGAGGGGGAGTTTGAGCTGAAAATTCCGGAAGAAATGGCAGGTGGCCAAATACAGTTTTCAGCTGTGGGATATAAAAATGAGAAGTATCCGGTGCAGACTTATTTTAACAGGGAATTCAATATTGTTAAACTGGAGCCTACGTCGTATGACATTGATGATGTGGATGTTGCTGCGCGGTCGCGAGTGATCGAAAGGATTCTCCGCATGGCATCAGAAAATATTCCGTACAATTTTATTGGCGGACCTTTTAATCTGGAATGCATTTACGAAAATCAAAAAATAATTGATGATACAACCGAAGTTTTACAAAAAGCTGAAGTGCTGATATACGATAAAACAGGCTACGTGCAGCCTTCGAAACTGAATGCATTCAGGATGCGAAAATATGAAATTACCCAGGCAGAGCCTGCGTACAGCTTTTCGTCGGGTATTTTGAATTTAGATGAACTGGTTGGTACAGACTGGGTTCGCTCGGCTTCATCGGTTCTAAAACCATCATTGCTTTACCAGTTTAATTTAAAACTGGAAGAAGAGACTGAAATTGACGGCAACCCGGCATGGATAATTACATTTAGCCAGGATGAGCCCACACTCGCCGGTTCGGATGATTTTCATGCCACTTCGTTTTCGGGACAAATTACAGTTGTTAAAGAAGATTATTCAGTGAAAAAAATTGAAGGATCGGTTCAGTCTGCCAAACACAACCGGCAGGGAAAATCGCTGGCAGTGGGCAATTCCAATTCAAACTATTTCGAAAATGTCACCTACAATTTTTCTGTAACCTACTCGCAGCTCAAACCCGATGTTATTATGCTGAATAAAAAATACGATTACAATGGCCGGCAGGTAGCCGAAAAAACCACCTTAACAATCAACCGGGTACAAATGGCTGATGTTAAAGTGGTTGATTCGCGTGATTATTTTCCGGTTTCGGATTAGTTTTTCAAGTCAGAACGCAGAAACAAATCCGAAATTGAATTTATTGATGCTATAGTCGCTGTAGGTGAAATCGTGGGTGTATTCTGCTACTAATCGCACATTTCTTCTCAGCAGGTAACCCGCATGAAACGTGGCCGACTGGTAATTGGCCGGTTCAAAATCAGAGTTAACCAAGTTGTACAAACCCAGCAGGTACCATTTGGTTTGGTCGCCGCCGGGGCTGAAAATGAGTTCTACCATCGCCCCGTCGGTTTTCACATCCTGCATTTCTTCAGAACTATTATAGCTGCTGTAAATATGTGAATCATTTCGCTGCAGGTACTGGGCATTGATCGTAATTTTGGGCGAGGGGGCAAAAGTGAAATTAGGCCCCCAGATAAAAACTTCGTTGGTTGCATCGGTGGCAAAGCTATGCATTAAATCTTCTTTTCCGGTAAAAGCAAATGCCCCCACGTTTACCATTTCA
>JBNJGR010000118.1:0-8529 GCA_051747885.1 Bacteroidota bacterium
TTACCAGCTGGTAATGCCTTTCCTGCAAAATGGCAGCCACCACTTCGCTGTCGGCCACGTTCATCTGGCACCCGTAGGTTTCTATGTATAATTTTTTGTGTTCCATTTTTAACGGGGGCAAATTTAGTTCATTTTACCGATTATGAGGAATTCACTTTCAAAAGAATATTATTTCGTGTTTGTCAGAAATTGGCATTTTCTACATTTTTGTAACTTAATAGAAATTTAAAAGAAGGAAAAGCATATGTCAGGTCACAGCAAATGGTCAACCATAAAACGGAAAAAAGGGGCATTGGATGCCAAGCGATCGAAAATGTTTTCTAAACTCTCGAAAGAGATTACGGTAGCAGCTAAAATGGGCGGGGCTGATGTGGAAGCCAATTCGAGGCTCCGCTTAGCCGTGCAAAATGCCAAAGGCCAAAACATGCCCAAAGACGTGATTCAGCGGGCAATTAACAAGGCCGATAAAGATTCTTCCAATTTTGAAGAAATGACTTTTGAAGGTTACGGGCCCGAGGGGATTGCCATTTTTGTAGAATGCCTTTCTGATAATAATAACCGCACAGTAGGCAGCGTGCGTTCCATTTTTACAAAACATAACGGGCATTTGGGAACCAATGGTTCGGTAGCTTTTTTGTTTGAAACCAAAGGTGTTTTTGTAGTTCCGGTTACAGATAAAATTGACATGGAGGAGTTTGAGCTCGAAATGATTGATGCCGGTGCTGAAGAGTTGGAAGTAAATGACGGTTTCATTGAAATTACTTCTGCCATGGAGGATTTTGGCAGCATTTCAAAAAAACTGGAAGAGCTGGGCATTGATGCTGAAAGCCAGGGCCTGCAGCGCATTCCAACAACCACAACAGCACTCGATGTGGAAGACGCAAAAAAGGTGCTCCGCCTGGTTGAACGCCTCGAAGAAGACGACGATGTGCAAAATGTTTACCACAACCTGGAAATTACTCCCGAGCTGGAAATAGCACTCAGCGAAGAGTAGTCTGCAGTTGATTCATTTTAAAAGTGAAAGGGTTTTTCAGTAACCGAAAATTTCTGCAGGCAATTGTCAGTAAGAAAATCCGTTATTGTTTTAAGGTTTTTAAATTATATTTGCATTCTCAATATAAGGGATTAATGAGGGCACTTTTTTTAATTATTACAGGTTTGTTTTTTTGCCAGCTTGCTCAGGGGCAGGTTCTTTTTCCTGAAAGTATTTCTGCCGATACTGTGGCCATTTCCGAAATAAAAGTCGACAGTATTGAACTACTTTCGGAAATTGATGTGAACCAGGATTCCCGCCTCAATAAAATGCTGAAATGGCATGTTGAAGACAACAAAAGGCGCGACGGCATGGACGGGTACCGCATTGAAATTTTTTCGAGTTCGGCACTTAACGGAAAAGAGCAGGCATTGAAAAAGAAAGTGGAATTCCTGTCGTTATATCCCGATGTTAATGTTTATGTAAAATACAAGGCACCGGTGTTTAAAGTTAGAATTGGCGATTTCAGGGCCAAAAAAGATGCAATGAAATTGTACAAACGAGTCCAGAAAAATTACCCCGGTGCATTTATTGTTCCTGATATCATAAATTTTCCTGTGCTGAAAACAAACAAATATGAGCGACCAGATTAAGCATGAATGCGGAATTGCTTTAATTCGACTTTTAAAACCTTTATCGTATTACAAAGAAAAGTACGGAACCTGGAAATACGGGCTTAACAAACTTTACCTGCTCATGGAGAAGCAACACAACCGCGGGCAGGACGGCGTAGGAGCAGTTTGCATGAAAGACCACCTTGCACCTGGAAGTACTTACATCAACCGGTACCGTTCCATTCAGCAAAATCCGATTAAAGATGTTTTCGACAGGATAAACAAACCCTTAAAAAAAGCTGTCCGCAAAGGAATTAATGTAGATGATTGCGACTGGGCATACCAAAATTACCCGTTTGCCGGGGAATTGTATCTGGGCCATTTGCGTTATGGTACTTTCGGGAAAAACAGCATTGAGTTTGTGCATCCGGTAATGCGCCAGAATAACTGGAGGTCGAGGAACCTGGTGCTGGCAGGTAATTTTAATCTCACCAATACCGATGAACTTTTCGAAGTGCTGGTGAACCTGGGGCAACATCCGAAAGCTTACACTGATACGGTTACTGCCCTTGAAAAAGTGGGGCATTTCCTCGATGAAGAGAACCAGCTGCTTTTCAGACACTATAAAAATGAAGGCTATCAGAACAACGAAATTTCGCCGCTGATTGAAAACAATCTCGATATCCGAAATATTTTGGAAAGGGCCACCAAAGACTGGGATGGCGGATATGCCATGGCGGGCTTAATCGGCCACGGCGATGCCTTTGTGGTACGCGATCCGTGGGGCATCCGGCCGGCGCATTACTATGCTAACGACGAAATTGTGGTTGTGGCTTCCGAACGCCCGGTTATTCAAACTGCCCTGAATGTGCAGTGGAATGAGGTTCATGAAATTGAACCGGGTGAAGCACTGATTATTAAAAAGAAAGGCGAAGTGAAGCATGAAATGGTTCGTCCGCCACACATAAGAACTTCATGCTCATTCGAGCGTATTTACTTTTCGCGTGGCAGCGACCGAAACATCTATAACGAACGAAAAGAGCTGGGACGATTAATCAGCCCAACTATTTTAAAAGCGGTTGAATACGATTTTGAAAATACAGTTTTTTCATTCATTCCCAATACCTCTGAAACTGCATTTTACGGCATGCTGGAAGGTGTTCGCAGTTACCTCACCAACTGGAAAATTGATGAGCTAAAAAAGAAAAACGGATCGCTCACCGATGCGGACATCAAAAAAATAATTTCGTTTGAACCCCGTGTTGAAAAAATTGCCATTAAAGATGTGAAACTCCGTACTTTTATTGCTGACGATGCCAGCCGCGACGACCTTGTAGCACACGTTTACGATGTTACTTACGGAATTATAAAAAACGGTGTCGATACCCTGGTAGTAATCGACGACTCCATTGTACGGGGAACAACCCTGAAAAACAGTATTTTGAGAATTCTTGGCCGGCTGCATCCCAAAAAAATTATTGTAGTTTCATCGGCACCACAAATCCGCTACCCCGACTGCTATGGAATTGACATGGCACAGCTCGATAAATTTATTGCCTTTAACGCTGCCATTACCTTGCTGAAAGAAACCGGCAAGGAATCGGTCATCGACGAGGTTTACCAAAAATGCAAGGAACAGCAAAATCTGCCTAAAGAGGAAATGGTAAACTATGTTCGTGAGATTTACCGGCCTTTTACAGCTGAACAAATTTCTGCCAAAATTTCGGAATTGCTAAAACCCGATGAATGCCCGTCGGAAGTTGAGATTGTTTACCAGTCGGTTGAAAACCTGCACAAAGCTTGTCCCAACGATACCGGCGACTGGTATTTTACCGGAAATTATCCCACTCCCGGAGGAAACAGGGTGGTGAATTCTTCCTTCATAAATTATATTGAAGGGAAACACGAACGCGCTTACTAATTATGTCATAACAGAATCTTTTTATTTCCATAAAAACAATTTGTATGTTGGCGTGTTAATTTAAAAGCCTCTGGAAATGAAAGATGTAAATTTGTCATGGCGTATTATTTATCTTTCCTTCGGGAAAAAATTATCTTTCAGTTTTCAGGGGTTTTTTTATACTGTTGAATGAATATTTCATATTCTTCGCTCATTGCCTCCCAGCTTTCGTTGCAAACTTTTTCAAACGTTGACTTCAATGTTTTTTTCTGAACTGTAAACAACTGGTTTATTTTTTCAATACCATAGCGGTTCACTAAGAAACGCACAAAAACACCTGAGTTTGGATAATAGACTGACTCTGGCAGTCCGGTTTCAGTGAGGAGTTGCTGAGGAGTCAGAATTTTTTCAGGGCTGTTTCCCATGTAGCTTTTCAGAATATCATCGATGTGGTAATAGGAGTAGCTGCCGTCGAGCCAGTTGGCATAACCTTCGCTCATGAGTTTTGTTCCGGGGTATCCCAGTTTGCGGTGAGTAATAACGTGAACCAGTTCGTGCGCACCAATTTTCGGGTTTTCAATTCCGTATCTGTCGGTGTATTTCCGGTCGTGATTCATAAACGTAAAATAGAATGCATTCAATTTGGGTATGGAATGGCCTCCTCCGTTTGTGCCAATGTGCAAACCTGCTTCATCTTCATTAAAAAGATAAATTAAAACTTTATCGTTGAAATTTACCCCAATGCTATCTTGTATCATATTGTAATAAAAACCCTGGTTGGTTGCAATGGAATCAGCTTGTGCGGCAGTTGGAGAAGCCGTACCGGAAAAACCTGCCGGGCGGTAATGCAACACAATTTTTTCGGTTTCCAGAACTGCCCATTCTTCCTGAAGGTCGGGTTCGGCGATAAATTCGGTGCACGAGGCAAACAACAACAGTAGAAAAATATTTCCAACAAAAGATTTCATAATCAAATCATCCGATTAAAATTCAACTCGCAAATAAATTCCCAGCAACCTGTCGAGCTTGAAGTGGTTCATCCCCTCAGCACTGAAAGACCGGTTGGGGCCTGCGTATCCGGCAATATCATTTTTTTCGGCCATTAAGCTGATTACTTTTGAGTCTTCGAGTTTATAACTCACCCCGGCCCTGAAAACGGCCTGGTAAAAAAAGCCAGAATAGTTGCTTTCGTAAACCGGGTTTTCGTCTTCGCCGTACATTTTAATTTTTCCGTAATTCAGCCAGGGTAAATGGAAACGTCCGTCATATTCTCCGAAAAAACTGAAGGCATTATTCACCGGAACTTTTACCTGAAGAACAGGGCCGAGGCAAAGATTGATATCGCTGGTTTTTTCGCTGCTGCCCGCTTGATATTCCATGTTTCTGCTTTCAAATAACAGCCCCGAATTGAATCCATGACGCAGTTTTAGCCAATGCCGGGTGAACAGTGACCATGTAAGGTGGTAGTTCAGCGAACTTCTGAAATAAGTGCTTTCATTTTCTGTGAGCAAAATGTTACGGCCTGTGCCGTTGTCGGAGGACAGTCCGAAAGGTTTGGCAATATTCCACTCCATCCGGTGTCGTTTTTTTTCGTCCGAAAAAATGTATTGTACTGAAAAGACCGGCATTTTTCCGATTATAACCGGGTAACCCGACCGCATTTTCATGCTGGGTTTTTGCTGACTGAAAGAGCGATAATTTGTGTAGCCAATAGAAAATCCGGTAAACTTGCTTTTTTCTTCAAAATGCTGGGCGTAAGTTATTTGGTAACCTAAAATTAACAACAACACTGTAAAAGCTAATCTTCCCATTGTGCACTGTTTCTGTTGAAAAATGCTATGGTACGAAATTAACAAAATGCTGTTTTCTGCCTTAAAAACAGCATGTTTTTCGGAACATGGTTTAAATCATTTTGTGCTGCCATCGTGCTTTTTAAATTTGCCGGCCCAAAAGTCAACAGGATTATGCATTGCAAACTGGAAGAAATAGAGATTCGTGATATTGAAGCGACGAATGTGGTTCAGCAAACTTCGTTTTGGGCCCGCGTGAAAAATCTGCAGGGACTGGAACCGTTTGCTTTTGAGTATGCCGCTTCGGAAGATTTGCTGAAACCGGCTAAAAGTGCCCATAAGTTTATTAACGACGATTTGCTTGTGCTGGTGCGTTACATCGACGAAAAACACAGTATTGCATACATTCCTTACGGGCCGGTTGATGAGCCTGACTTTGAAAACCAGGGCCTTTTCATGGAAGAGCTGGCCGAGGCTTTGCGTCCTCACCTTCCCAAAAACTGCATCCTTATCCGTTTCGATTTGCCGTGGGAAAACCAGTGGGCACACGAAGATGATTTTTTTGATGAACGCGGCAACTGGAAAGGTCCGCCTTCGGCCAACCAGCAGGAATTCAGGGTGAATTTCAAAACCAACAACTGGAACCTGCAAAAGAGCCAGAGCGACAACCTGCCAACCAACACTATTTTTCTGGATTTGAACCAGGGGCAGGATAGCCTTTTGAAAAATATGAAATCCAAAACGCGTTACAACATTCGATTGTCGAAGCGCCGAGGGGTGCAGGTGAAAAGCTATGGCAAGGAAATGCTTGAACCCTGGTATGATTTATACCGCGAAACTTCCATGCGTAACGGAATAACACTTCACCCCAAAGAAAATTTTTACGATTTTTTTGAAATTCAGAAAAATGCCGGAAAAGATATTGACACGCACCTGCTGATGGCCGATTATGAGGGCGAATTCCTGGCGGCTATGTTTCTGGTATTGTCGAAAAAACGAGGCACCTATTTGTACGGTGCATCTTCGGCAAACAGACGCAACCTGATGGCTACCTACGCGGTGCAGTGGGAAGGTATCCGGCTGGCGCAGGAAGCAGGTTGCGAAGAGTACGACATGTTTGGCGCGGCTCCCAATGCCAACTCCGGCCACCCCATGCACGGCCTTTACCGCTTTAAAAGTGGCTTTGGCGGTTCCTTTTTTCATCGCATGGGTTGCTGGGACTATCCCTTAAACCAAACACAATACAACGCTTTCAGAGCGCAGGAGGTGAACAGCCAGGGGTATCATGTGAATTAAAAGTTGAAGGCTCAATTCATTTCCAGCACTGACGCTGTCAGGTCTTTTAATAACCGCAGTTCATTTAATCGGAGTGATTGTCTCGCCGGCGCAGATTTCCAAATCTGTGCCTGTAAAAATTAATTCAGCAACCGCCGTCAATAAGCGCGTTTGTCCACCTCTTTGAGGGGGACGAGAAATCTTCAGGTTTCGGAGGGGGTCAACATCGGAAGTAATAAGGTCAATAAGGTTTAATTTCAAATGAATCATCAATTCTACTAAGGTCAAATTTGAAAAATAAGGTTGTAATTCTTAATGATGCTGTCAGGGCTCTCGACGCTGACAGGACGCAAAACAACCGAAGTAACATTAATCGGAGCGAATGTGCCCCTGCCAGGGGGGGACGAGGATGGATTTATCCATCCAGGGGGTATTAGAATAAAGTTAAAATGAATAAGGTTTGGTGGATAAATTGCAGTTATTTGTAAATATTCTGCCGGTGCCCGATTTTTATAACTTCAATGATTAATTCATTGTTTTTAACAGAATAAATTATTCTGTATGAACCTGAACGTATTCTGTATAAATTTTTAAAACCTGACATCTTTTTCG
This sequence comes from Bacteroidota bacterium, assembly GCA_051747885.1. Lineage (GTDB taxonomy): Bacteria > Bacteroidota > Bacteroidia > Bacteroidales > Prolixibacteraceae > Tangfeifania. The sequence continues at coordinate 7,165 of JBNJGR010000118.1, forward strand.
CGTTGTCGGGAATTGGGTTTTCCGGGAGACGTTTTATACCATTTTATAGACAAAATTACTCATAAATATTAGCGGTATAATGCCGATAGATGTTTAATAATCAGAAATGAACGAAGTAAAATTGATGATTAAAATTAAACACTAATCGGTATTATCAAATCGATTATTTTTACCCCGACAGCTTTGGGGAGTTTTAACAACTGTTTTTCTGCTGATTTGCGAAATACTATTTTATAAATCTTCGCCATGAAGCGCTTCAAATTTTGAGATGACTTCCTCAATAGGCACCGTTTCTTCGTTCCTGGTTTTCAAAATATCATTTCTGTCATCAATAAATTCAAGGTATTCCTGAATGAACCGTTTGTGCTTTTTCAGTTCTATCTGAACAGCTATTCTGTTCCCCTTTTCATCCGTTAAATATTTTATACCTTCCATTTTTCCTATGTTTTGTTTCAAGTTCAAATATACCAAATTCCCTTGAGCTGTTTCAAAAGTATAAAATCCTCTGGATTTCTTCCGCTGACGTAGATTCCCAAATCCGTGTCTGTAATAATTTATTCAGCAGCCGGCGTCAATCATACCGTTTGTCCACCTCATTGAGGGGGACGAGGATGGATTTATCCATCCAGGGGGTAAATAGTTGAGTCGGCAGATAACTTCAAATGAAAGATGTTTTGATTAGAGAAGATAGAATTATTAAAGCGATGAGTAAATAACTCAATCTTTTCAAATTTTCATCCCAGCTAAGTAAAAACCGATATTCAAAAAGATATAAGCAAGAATAGTGAGTGCCAGGCCGTACACATTAAAAACGGCCAGCAATGTTACGGCAATGGCCAGAAACAGAAAACGGTGCCAGTTTTCCTTCCAATTCAGGGTTTTAAATTTCAGAGAGAACATGGGCAGGTTAATCACCATCATGCCGGAGGTGAACAGGCCCAGCAGAAGCAACGTGCGGGTGGAATAAACCATTTCGAACAACTGGTGGTAGCGCGGAACCTCGAGCATCAGTCCAAGCGAAGCCCAGAATAAACCGTTGGAAGGAATGGGCAATCCTCTGAAAAAGTTTTCCTCGGGAGCATTGTTAAAGCGGGCCAGCCTCACTGCTCCCAGCACGGGCATTACAAAAGCAGAGAATAAAATGAGCCACTGGCTCCAGTGAGCTGTTATTTCGTAAATGGGCTGGTTGCTTTGGAACATGGAAAATTCGAGCAATGTAAAAAGAATGGCTGCCGGCGCCAGCCCGAACGAAACCAAATCGCCAAGCGAATCGAGTTGTTTGCCAGTTTCGGAGTAGGCATTCAGGAGCCGCGCGGCAAAGCCGTCGAGGAAATCGAAAACCGCAGCGAGGCAGATAAAAATACC
>JBNJGR010000119.1:0-8487 GCA_051747885.1 Bacteroidota bacterium
GGCAATGACCATGCTGATGACCAGCGCTCTTATTATGGGTTTGCTTTACAGGGAAAAAGAAGGTTTTGGAAAAATTGGCTGGGAAAGCCTGGCAATAATAATCATATATTTTACCGGAAATATCATTTTGTTTTTTTACACTTAGAGACTGTTTTGATTTTGTTTTTTAGAAATATTTTGATGTATTACTTGCCTGACGGCAGTCAGGTTTTGCTCAGACAAGGCAAAATTGACGCGAATAGCCATAGCTATTTAAGGAAATTTTGCAGCAGTATGAGTGAAAAAGACGCAAAATAGAATAAATGGATAAATTCCAAACAGTCTCTAAATTGAAAAAAGTTACTTACCATTCAAGAATTTGTTAAATCATTTTCAGCAAATTGGTTGTTATTTCTTAATTGATTTTAAAAAAGATACTTTTGTCTGTTCACGGTAAAAACAATTAAAATAAAATGATATGGCTGATATAAAGAAAACACTTTTAATGATCCTTGACGGATGGGGAATTGGCGATGGAACTGAACGCGATATAGTTTCTCAGGCTCCCACTCCATTCATGGATTCGCTGCTCGAAAAATACCCGCACTCTCAACTGTTGGCTTCGGGCGAAAATGTAGGATTACCCGATGGACAAATGGGAAACTCCGAAGTGGGACACCTCAACATTGGAGCCGGCCGCGTACTTTACCAGGACATGGTGAAAATTTCAAAAGCCATAAAAGATAAATCGCTTTGGGAAAATCCGCAAATTGTAAAGGCCTACAACTACGCTAAAGAAAACAATAAAAAGGTTCACCTCATCGGGTTGATTGGACCCGGCGGAGTGCATGCACTGAGCTCGCACATGGTGGCACTGGCGCAAATAGCTACCGACATGGGACTGGAAGATATTTTCATCCACGGGCTCACTGACGGGCGCGACACCGATCCCCGCTCAGGTTACGGGTTCATAAAAGATGATTTGGAGGCACTGAAAAGCACCAATGCAAAATTTGCATCGCTCATTGGCCGTTACTTTGGAATGGACCGCGATAAAAACTGGGACCGTATGAAACTGGCCTACGACCTTTACACCAAAGGGAAAGGCGAAAAAGCAACCGATATACTGAAAGCAGTTCAGGAATCGTACGACAACGGGGTAACCGATGAATTTATGAAACCAATAGTAATGGTGGATGAAAACGGTAATCCACGGGCAACCATCGAAGAAGGCGATGTGGTGATTTGCTTCAACTTCCGCACTGACCGTCTGCGCCAGACTACCATCGCTTTCACACAGGAAGACCTGCCCGATTACGGTATGAAAACCATGGATTTGCAGTGGTACACCATGACCAATTACAAAGCCGATTTTAAAAACATCAATGTTATTTTCGACAAGGAGAATGTGGTGAACACCATGGGTGATGTAGTTTCAAAAGCCGGACGGAAACAGATAAGAATTGCCGAGACTGAAAAATATGCACACGTAACTTTCTTTTTCAGCGGTGGGCGCGAAGAACCTTTTGAGGGAGAAGAGCGCATCCTTATACAGTCACCGCGTGTCCCCACCTACGATCTTCAGCCCGAAATGTCGGCACCGAAAGTGAAAGACGCCATCGTTCCGAAACTGAAAAACAAGGAAGCCGATTTTGTCTGCCTCAATTTCGCCAATGGCGATATGGTTGGCCACACCGGCGTTTATGAAGCCATTTACAAAGCCATTGAAGCTGTTGACCAGTGTGCCAAAGAAGTGGTGGAAGCAGCGCTTGAAGGCGATTACGATGTACTTATTATTGCAGATCACGGGAATGCAGATAACGCCGTAAACCCTGACGGGTCGGAAAACACGGCCCACTCACTGAATCCGGTGCCCTGCATTTTTGTAAGCAACGATAAAACCAACGTTAAACTGGAAAATGGAATTTTAGCCGACGTTGCGCCAACACTGCTTGCCGATATGGGCCTGGAAATTCCCAAAGAAATGACAGGCAAGAATTTAATAAGTAAATAGTTTCAATTGTCATTCCCGCGAAAGCGGGAATCTCTTAATAGTTGCAGAGAATCCCTGTTTTCGCGGGAATGACTGTTTTTCAATCCACCATGATAGAAATCGGACGCACCATAATCAGCCGCGATGTTTTTGAAAAAAAATTCGTGTGCGACCTGCTGAAATGCAAAGGAGCCTGCTGCGTTGAAGGCGATTCGGGTGCGCCCTTAACACGGAAAGAATCAAAAATTATTGAGCAGGCTTATCCCAAATTCAAAAAATACCTGCCAAAAAAACACCAGGATGCTGTTAAAAAACAAGGTTTCTCGTTTATCGACAGCGATGGTGATATTGTAACACCGCTTGTGAATAAAAAACAATGCGCCTACACCTTTTACGATGAAAAAGGAATCATGAAGTGTGGTATTGAAAAAGCCTTTTCTGAAGGAGAGATTACTTTCCGCAAACCGGTATCGTGCCACCTTTTCCCCATCCGGATTACCGAATACAAGCGTTTCGACGCTGTTAATTACGAAGAACTTGACATTTGCAAACCCGGACTGGTCTGCGGAGAAGCACTGCAGGTTCCGCTATATAAATTTCTGAAAGAACCACTTATTCGCAAATATGGCGAAGACTGGTTCAAAAAAGTGGAGGTGGCTGCAGAATACCTCGAAAAACAGCCAGATTAAAAAGACTTCCTTATAAATTCCGAACATCCTCCTCAAATCAATCGTTATATTTTAACCTGAACTATTCATAAATTTTAAAAATATGAATAATGTTCAGGTTAATCCCGATTTAGATGAACTTAAACTTTTAAAAAAAGTTTTTAGAGAATCTTAATCGCTGTCGGAGACAGAAATAATTAATGAATTATTTGGGTTAAAAGACATTATTCGGAAAAGTAATATTTTTGACCGAAGGGACTTAGGAATAATTTCGTAATCATCTTTCATTTTATGACTAAATTTCAATATAAAATAAAAAGTTTTTCTGTTGCATTACTTTGGTTTCTGTTTTTGCCGATCATTTTCACAACATGTAAAAAAACCGAAACAAAAGAGCTGGAAGTGATTGTCTCTGCCTACAATTCCTTACCCGAACAAACCCACCGAAACCACCCGAATATTGGTGCATGGGGTGATACGCTCAAGCCGGGAATGAAAGCCATTGCCGTTTCTCGCGATTTAATCGAACAGGGACTGACACACAACCAGCTTGTTGAAATAGAGGGACTACCCGGAAAATTCAGGGTGCTCGATAAAATGAACAAGCGTTGGGAGCAAAAAATTGATATCTACATGGGAATTGATGAAGAGCGAGCCAAAGAATGGGGCACTAAAAAAGTTATGATTAAATGGGAGGTGGAAAAACAGGAATAGCTTAGTACTCACCGCCACCACCAAAATCCATTCCGCCGCCACCGCCACGGTCACCTCTTTCGTCCGATTTAAAATTATTAATCCGGTAGCTTAAAGTAAGCATTACTACCCTTGGTTCGCGCCGCCATTCAAACGAATTTTCGAAATCATCGCCGTAAGAAATGCGTTTAAATCTTGCTGTTCCCAATGGATCACGCACGCTGAGTGTGGCAGATAATTTCCGGTCGAAAAATTCGTGACGATAGGAAACATTAGTGAAAAACATAGATTCAGACTCACCCTGAATCGAAACGGAAGGCCCCCGGTAATAAGCGTTTATCTGCATTCTGGAATTGGAGGCAAATTTCAGGGTGGTATTCATCCGGCTGTTCCAGTTATTGCTTTCCCTGTCAATGTCTTCACCATTCAAATCGCCTGTAATTCTGTATTTAAACATCGAACCACTTGCATTTACCAAAAGCCATTCGGTAAAATTTATATTTCCCGAAATTTCCAGTCCGGTAGAATAATCTTTGTTGAAATTGTCGGTATAGAGATAAAAAACACCATCATCTCCCATCTCCTGGTAACCCTCAATTTTATTGTTGGTCACCCGGTGAAAGGCATCAAGTGCAATGTACGAGCGGCCAAATCTTTTTAACGCCCCCAGTTCATAAGAGTCGGTGTATTCCGGTTCAAGGTCGGGATTACCAAAACGAATGGTGTACCGGTTATAATACGAAGGATTGGGGTCGAGGCTTCGTCCTCCCGGGCGGTCGATTCGCCGGCTGTAGCTGGCCATCAATTCGTTCGTTTCCTTAATGTTGTATGATACGTGGAGGGAGGGAAACAAATCGAACCGGTTTAATTCCGATGCTTCAGTTGCATTGGTATTCAAAATTTCGCGAAATGTGTATTCTCCACGAAGTCCGAGCATATATTGCAGGTTACCAAAGCTGTTGCTAAAAGTTGAATACAGAGCGTGAATATCGCGCCGGAAATCGGTGGTGCTACTGAATTCCTCGTTCTCAATCCAGCTATCGGTTTCCTGGTCAAAACTTTTAAAAGAAAGTCCCTCTGTTTCTTTGTCCATGCGGCTTAACATCCCCGCTTCAAACCTGCCGTTTTCACTAAACGGATAAGTATAATCCGCTTTCATTCTGAACTCGTTTTCTTCTTCTGTCTCAAGCGAAAAAACCCGGTCGAGGTATTCATCAGTTTTCTGGTAGTTTGAGTTGGCAAGAATTTCATCTTCTTCTTCTTCATCGTCACCTGTTTCACCCGAATAAAAAGCCATGGCTTCCAGCTTGTGCCCTTCCGAATTAAAATTGTGCTGAAAATTCAGGTTGACACTGTGAAAATCATTGTCGCGGGTAGATGTTTCTTCGGTGATCGAAAACACCTCTTCCGAAGCCGGCTCAGTATAAGCATAAGTATCGCCGTCGCCAGTTCTTGTTCCAATTGATTTACCCAACTCTCCGGATAACGAGAGTGTAGTTTTATCAGACATAAACCACTCAATTCCTGATTTAAAATTGTGCCCTCGCCTAATCCGGTCACTTGCCCCATTCATTTCCAAAAACGAAGTGGTGTCGGCTAAATAGGTTTCGCGAATGGATGTCATTTCTCCGTATCGGGTTTCATCGCGCCAGTCGGCACCAACAAAAAGCCTCATTTTTTCGGTGCGGTAATTCAGCATAAAATCGCCGCGGTATTTATCGCCAGTTCCAATCGATGCATTTACAATTCCGCTAAAACCGTTCATCGAATTCTTTTTCATTACCAGGTTTATGATCCCGGCCATCCCGTCGGGTTCGTATTTAGCCGACGGGTTGGTAATAATTTCAATGCTTTCGATAGCCGAAGACGGAATTTGCCGCAGCGCTTCACTCCCGCTCAACACACTTGGGCGGCCGTCGATAAGTACCGTAAAATTTGAAGATCCTCTTACGGAGACATTGCCTTCAATATCAACCTGAACGGATGGAGTATTTTCCAGCACATCTACTGCGGTACCGCCAATGGCACTGATGTCCTGGCTTACATTCACCACTTTCTTGTCGAGTTTAAATTCTACCAGGGCTTTATCGGCTACTACATCCACATCGCCTATTGCCACCGACGACGGACTCACCTCGATGCGCCCCAGATCAACCGATTTATTATTTTCGTCAATTACAATATCAGTTACTTTCGACTTCTCGAAACCAATAAATTGGGCTTCAAGAAAAAACTCACCCTGCTCAAGGTCTGAAATTTCAAACTCGCCATTTTCGTTGGTTATTCCTCCCGTAACAAGGGATGAATCGGCTTTACTGTAAACCGCAATGTTTGCAAACTCCAGCGGGTCATTTGTTTCATCATGAATAACCACCCCGCTAATGCGTACAGATTTTCTGCCGTCATCGGTTCCGGGAGGAGGATCATCATTTTCACCTTTTGTTATAAAAGACAAGCTAAATATAATAAATGCGAGTGCTATTATTTTTTTCATTTTTTCTGTTTCTTGTTTTAGCAATGTTTATATTACCCATTTAAGACAAAAAGGTATTTTAATGGTTTAAATTGAATATTGTTAATGAATTGTTAATGTAATTAAGGTTAAAAATGCAGATGACCTATATGAGTTTGGTTATCATAAAAATTACTCCATGAAAATTCCCTTATATAATCTTAAAGTTAACCCAGGCAAATCATTAAACGCAGAAAAACTTGTCGGATAAATTTTTTACTTTTAAGCATTTGAAAACTATTTCATTATGGAGAAAATTATTTACAAACCAATCGGAATAATTCATTCCGCGTTCAAAAAGCCCAAAGGAACCCCTATTCAGCCAACAGCCGGTAAAAAAGCAGAAGGTATGGTTGAGATATATCCCGAGTATGCCGACGGGTTGAAAGACCTGGAAGGCTTTTCACACATCATTCTGGTTTACCATTTTCATTTATCGAAAGAGGCCTCGTTGGTTGCTAAACCTTTTATGGATGATAATTTGCACGGTATTTTTGCCATCCGCGGGCCGGCAAGGCCAAATCCGATAGGTTTGTCGGTAACGCGACTGCTCAGTGTGGACGGAACTAAAATCCACATTCAGGGGATTGATATTGTTGACGGGACACCGCTGCTCGACATTAAACCCTATGTGCCCGAATTTGATTCAAAAGAAAAAGTGAGAACCGGCTGGCTGGAAAAAAATCTGAACAAACTCCCTGATTCAAAAGATGACGGGCGGTTTTCAGAATAAGGAGATAGTATCCCAATTTGCCCGACCAACTTTAACGCATAGAATTTATCACGCAATTTTCCCGGTTTCTCATTTATTGTTTCATTTTAACCATATTCTCAAAACACAATCGCTTATTTAGACTAAATTCATATTGCAATTCAGATAAAAATTAAGATATTTATACATCTCGTTCAACTATGTTGGTTTTTATAATTATTTAAAAATCACAATATAACTTAACTTTAAAAAATTGAATTACAAATTCAATACGAACATTTGTAAACAATACATGATGAAATATCGTATATAAAAAAGCAGTAAAAGCAAGACAAAATGTATTACAGATCAAATAACATTATGGCATATGTTTCACCCGGTGAGGATGGGAAACTTTTTATGCATCAAATACTATTTTTTCAGCAAACATTGGGAATGCGGGTATTTATTTGCGGCATTAACGAAAAACCACCGCTTTTAAAAAAGATTTTTAATACAGACAAGAAGCAACCTAAAGAAAATCTTACTCCTGAGAAACTTCGGGAATTCACCAATAGTGCTTTGCCGGCTAAATCGCTGGAGCATTTTTCATTCCGGGTAAAAACCGGCAAGAGACTTCCGCTTTTAATCAGGCAATCGAATAAAGGAGGATATGAGTTTATGATAGTTGATAAAAGTAATTCGGGATCCTCATTAAGCCCTCGTGAAATCGACAAGCTAATCAACTATTCATACTGCCCGGTAATGACTCTTCATGAAAACTATCCTGTAAAAGAGATAAAAAAAATAGTGATCCCTGTTGATGTTACCCAATCCACAAAAAAGAAATTGCTTTGGGCCACTTATTTTGCTAAAAAGTATGGAGCGAAAATCATTATCGTTTCAGCCCTGACGTTAAATCTTGACATCAAAAAAAGCCTGGTTTACAAAAATTCAGAAAAAATAAAAACCATTCTCTCAAAAAGAGGGGTTGAGTGTGAAGTGCAAATACTTAATGCTCATGGACAAGAAAAACACCAAGTTATTCTTACCTTTATTCGTGAAGAAAATCCGGATATGGTAATAATACGTACACACCAGGAATCGAACCTTAATAATACACGGATTGGCAAATTTGTTTCGGAACTTGTTCATCGTTGCAAAGCACCTGTGTTTACGGTTAACAACTACGTTCCGGCTATCCCTGACGATTTTGTTTTGCAATTGTAATTTGACCTGAAATGATTTGACAGAATAACAAATATTAAAATTTTATAAGATGGAAAATTCAATAAACAGTATGGAACAGATTGAAAAATATTTGGGTAGTGAAGCAAAAAAATTGTTAAACTACAAAGACACCTGCATTTCCAAAGAAAGATTAACCCTGCCTGGCCCATCGGCAATGGATGAGGTTTTCGGCATTTCAGACCGGAATGTGCAGGTCTTAAAAAGTTTGTCTTCCATTTATCAACACGGGCGGCTTTCGGGTACCGGCTATTTGTCCATTTTGCCGGTCGATCAGGGAATTGAGCACACGGCAGGCAGCTCGTTTGCACCTAATCCCGATTATTTTGATCCGGAAAACATTATCAAACTGGCCATTGAAGGCGGATGCAACGGGGTGGTAACAACTTTTGGAGGCCTGTCGCTGCATGCCCGGAAATATGCGCACAAAATTCCTTTTATTGTGAAAATAAACCACAATGAGCTGCTGACCTATCCCAATAAATACGACCAAATAATGTTTGGAAGTGTGGAAGAAGCCTGGAACCTTGGGGCAGCAGCTGTTGGAGCTACCATATATTTTGGTTCGCAGGAATCGAACCGCCAGATTGTTGAAGTGGCAGAAGCTTTCGAGAGGGCACATGAATTGGGAATGGCAACGGTTTTATGGTGCTATACGCGAAACAACAATTTTAAAACCAAAGAACAGGATTATCATACTGCA
>JBNJGR010000120.1:0-8378 GCA_051747885.1 Bacteroidota bacterium
GTCGGGCCATATTTCGCCCGGTTTTATGGTTTGCGCCTGGTTTTGAAATGAAAAGAGCAGAAACAAAAAAGTTGCTGCGAAGAAAATTTGAGTCTTCATACTTTTAATTTTTTAATCCATTTACGGTTTCCAGGGCCATTTTACACAATCTTTTATTTCGGGGAAGAGCACAAAGTCGGCTTTCCCTTTCATTGCCAGGGTTTTCACATTTAATCCTTTCAGCTGATGGAGTGCGGTTTGCATGGTTTTTCCCGAAACCGAAACATCATCTACCAGCAGAATGCGTTTGCCTTCCAATTCACCACCGGGTTTTTCCAGTACTTGTGGTTCAGAGTAGCGGGGGTTGTTTTTCTCATCGCGGTAATTCAGCACCATTACCCTGAGCTCGGCGCTGAGGTGAAAAGCCACCACGCCGGCCGGCACAATTCCCCCTGAGCCAATTCCAATAACCAAATCGGTTTCGGGCAGCTCGGTTTGTTTCAGTCGTTCAGAAATTTCGCGAAATGAAAGCGGAACCATAATTAAATTTTTAAGGAACAGTAATTAAATTCAATACAAGAATAGCAGAAATTGGCGTTTTTTGCAAAAATTACTCTTCGTACACAGGAATTTCAATATAAAAAGTAGTGCCCCGGCCATGTTGGGTTTCAAACCATATTTTTCCTGAAAAATTCTCCACAATATTCTTCACAATTGAAAGTCCCAGCCCCATGCCGCTGGTTTTTGTGGTAAAGCTGGGGCTAAACAGTTTGTCGCGTACTTTTGGCGAAATGCCTTCGCCATTGTCGGTTATGGCAATCACCGCCATGTGTTCGCGCCGGCTGAGGTTAATTTTAATTTTACCCTCTTTGTCTTCAGGAATAGCCTGTATGCTGTTTTTCACCAGGTTGATAATGGCCCGTGAAAGCTGTTCCCTGTCGGCGTTCACTTTTACATAATCGAAGCCGTTGGTATTAAAATCGATGGTTACCCGGTTATGGGTTTCAAAAAGATCGAGGACTTTTTGCAGCTGATCTCCCAGTTTAAACACCTGGTTGCGGGCATTGGGAATTTTGGCAAAGTTGGAGAACTCGGTAGCAATATTCGAGAGGTTCTCAATTTGCTCAATCAGGGTTGACGTCACTCTTTCAATGTATTCGTTGTACTCTTTTCCCTCGCCTTTGGCCCTTTGTAAGTGCTGAATGTTCAGCTTCATAGGTGTGAGCGGGTTTTTAATTTCGTGAGCAATTTGCTTGGCCATTTCACGCCATGCCGACTCGCGTTCCGAGCGGGCAAGCAATTCGGCACTTACTGAAAGTTCTTCTACTTTTTTGTTATACTCTTTTACCAGGCTGCCAATTTCGTCGTTTCGCTTGTAAAAAATGGGTTCGTTCTGTTTTCCCAGTTGCATTTTTTTCAGGTTTTCCTGAATTAACACCAGCGGGTGGGTAATTTGATTGGCAATGAAAATAGCCACAATAATACTTGCCAGCAACAGCAGCACATACAAATTAATAAAAGCTACAACTATAGTGGATAGCTCCTGGCTGTATTTGTCCTGCGTTATGAAATAGGGCAAATTAATGACCCCGAGGTAACTTCCCCTTTTATTGATAATGGGTTTGTAAGCCGACAGATATGACATTTCTCCAATCTCCTCAGGCTGGAAATAGCTAATCTGGAAATTGTTCAGGATTTCGTGATAGGCCCTCGCATTGATGCGATCGGAAACCAGCCCCCGCTCGAAAACTTCGGGGCGCGAGGAGGCGATCAGATTCCCGTCGGTTCCGTAAATATTAATATCGGTACGGAAAATATTTGAAAGTTTTGACAGCTCGCGTTGCAGCCAGTCAGCCAAATCGTACGAAATTTCATCGACATCTTCCAGCCGCATGTCAATTTCCTCGGCAATCGAAATCATTTTTTCATTCAAATCGTTCTGGTGCTTCTCCTTGTATTCTTTTACATTGTACCAGATGGTTCCTGTGGCAACCACCAGCAACGAAACAAAAACAATGGAAATGATGGAAGCCTGTATTCTGAATTTGAGATTGAAATTTACCGGGCGTTTTCGTAATGTAGGATTGATAATAAAAAGAACAATTAAAACCGACAGGAAATAAAATACAAACAGGTAGGGGAACGAAATGAGGTAATCGACTACTGTGAACAACTCGCGCGAAACAATTACATAGTTGTAATCGCGGGTGTGGTAAATGAGGTGTTCCATGCCGTCCCAGCGGTTGAACTCAAATTCTTTATCGCTTGTAATATATGAGTTTACGTAGAAGTTGTAATTGTAGTCGCCGTGTTTGTCGGTCAGCTCGCCGCCAAAATATTTGGCATAGTCAAACTTTTTGTAATTTGCAGGTTTGGTCATCGATTTGTCGATAAGCAACTCAGGGAAGCCAATGCCTTCGAAAAGCAAATCGGAGTTCATTTCTATGAAAATGGAAATTCCGCGTTGTTCAGATGATAGCGGATAATGAAGCCAGCCGGTGTATGAAATACGGCCGTTCATATTATCCATGAAATAAAAACTGGTACCCGGTATTTTAACACCCTGAGATTCAATCATATTTTCAAAAAAATCGACGCAGAGGGCAGTCCTGTTTTCCATTTCAATATCGAGGCTGTCGGAGCCCGAACAAACAAAAAAGCGAACTTCGTATTTTCTGAAGTAGGTATTAAAATATTGTTCTTCAATGTAATCTACCAGGCCGTCATCTTCAATCAGCAGGTTGGGAATATTCGGGTCGGTATTAATATCTTCCTGAATCTCGGTGAGGAAAACCTCGGCAGCGGGATCGCGTTCGGCAACCAGGGTAACAGCCATAAGTTTCTGGTCTCCGCGTTTTTTTTCTGAAATGGAAGTGTAGAAAACCACCAGTGAATAAAGGGAAGCCGCTGATACAAAAATTATCAGGTAGCTGAGGGTGAAATTCTGCAGATAATTTTTGCTGAACAACGAGGCCAGCACCGAAGCAAGAATAAAAAGAGCCAGCGCGGCAACAGCTATTTGCCCAACCGAAATGTATTGTACTACCGCCAAAAACAAAGCAATTAAAATTACAAGTCCGGCTAGTTCACCTATTTTAAAATCATTGCGCGAATCTTCAACAATTTTTATGGTAAAATAAAACCCGGCCAGCAAGAACATTCCCACCGAAAAAATCCCCCACACACTTTGAATGGTAACGCTGGTAATCTGATTGAGCGAAAAAGAGATGGTGGAATTAAAAATGAGCTCACGAATGAAATAATGAATCAAAAGGTAAGTGCTTCCCGAGAATAAAAACAGAAGCACAGCGATGGCCTTACGCGACAGGAATGAATTTTTATTTATTTCACCGATATTGAGATGCTTCCCGAAATGGTATATCCAAAACAGGAAAAAGAGAGCCAGTAAGAAATAATCGCCAAGCGACGGGAGCCAGCTGTTTAGGGCAAAAACAGACGGGCTGAAAAAGTTAAGATGAAAAAAAACCCTGGGAATTTGAAAAATAAGGTGCAGCCAGTAAACCAGGAAAAGAGAAATGGCCAGCGCAAACAATTTGATAAAATAGGGAGCATCAGATTCAATAAACTCACGCCTTAAATACACCAGAAAAATCAACAACCCGAGAAAATAAATTATTCCCGGAAAGTAAAGCTGTTGGGTGGTACACAAAAAATTCCCCCGAGGTTCCAGGGTGAAAAGGTAGCTGCCGTCTTTACTGTGCACAGCATATTCATCGTTGCTCTCTCCTTTGGTAATCTGGTATTCGTCGGGCAAATCGTAACCATCAAAAAAGTTTTTTTTCAGATAATTGTTTTCGTAAGTATAACTGCTTTTAATAAGCTGAAGGCCATAGATGTTGTAATCTTCAACTTCCCGATTTTCAACAAAATAATGCCCGTTTGGCAATTTCACCAGTCCTTCATTTTGGGGCAACATTTCTTCATCATCAAAAAATGAGATAGAACGGTTCGACCAGTAAATCAATTCGCCATCCTGGTAAACTAAAAAGCCGAAGCCATTCTCCCGGAGCGTTTGGCTGTTTGTGGTGATGTAGTTATAAAAACCGGATTCCATGTCGCCTTCAGCCATTTCTGAGGCAATTTTGCCGGTGCAGTCAGCCAATTTTTCTTCGTACTTCCACAGTTGTTCTCTGAAATCTTCAACAAGGTGGGTTTCAGGATGCTTTTTCAGCAGTCCGTTTTCAATAATTGCCGCAACCACAAACAAGCTGATGGCAAAAATGAGAAAAGTGTATTTATTTACTTTTTGCAGCACGTTAATCGTGATGATATGGTTCGCCTTTTAAAATTGTAAATGCCCTGTAAATCTGCTCAACACACAAAAGTCGCGCCAACTGATGTGAAAAAGTCATACGTGACATCGAAATTTTAGAATTGGCTTTTTGGTAAACTGCATCAGAAAATCCGTAGGGCCCTCCAATTACAAATACCAGCTCTTTCAGGCCGCTAAGCATTTTCTTCTCCAGAAATCCGGAAAACTCTCTCGATGAATAATTTTCCCCCTTTTCATCAAACAAATGAAACTCTTTGGACGGAGCCCAATGGGCAAGAATTTTTTCTCCTTCTTTTTCTTTTTGCTGGTCAGGAGTAGTGTTCCTGGTTTTTTTAATATCGGGAATCACCTCAATATTAAAACCGACATAATGTTTTAAACGACTGGCATACTGCTTAATACCTTCTTTTATATATTGCTTGTCGGTTTTTCCCACTACCAATAAAGTCACTTTCATCCTGCCAAATGAATTTTAATTTTATAAATTTACAACTAAAATAAAGGGTTCAACTTGTTTTTGCATAGTTTTTGCTATAAAATTGGCGCTAAATATTTGAAATAAAAAAAAGTATGCCATCAATAAAAAAAATTGTATTAATGGTTTTCCTGTTTTCAGGAATTCTTTTAAGCGCAATTACTACCGGAGCGCAGGTTCCCGAAGAAATTACAAAAAGCCTGAAAACCGGAAATGCAAAAGTGTTGTCGGAGTATTTTAACCAAAATGTTGAACTCGTAGTTCTTGAAAACGATAATGTTTACAGTAAAGCGCAGGCACAACAAATTGTAGATAATTTTTTCAGTGGAAATTCGCCCAAAAACTTTACTGTTTTACATGAGTTAGGTAGGGAAGGATCCAAATCTGTTATTGGCAACCTTGCAACCAAAAGCGGGACATTCAGGGTTTATTTTCTGCTGAAACAGAGCGACGAAAAAGATTATATTCACCAACTCAGAATAGAAAAACTGGAAGAGCCTGATGAATAAGGTTTTATTAAACCACAGGAAAATCAAGGTGATCAGGGACAAGCTGATTGAGCGGGCAGAAAAAGTTTCTCTGCCTTTTTTTGATGGAGTACCACTCTATGATGTGGCGCTGTTTTTCTGGAGAAGTATTGTTGACGGTTCCATAGCAACAAGGGCATCGGCCATTGCATTTTCCTTTTTTATCGCTTTTTTCCCGGGCGTGCTATTTTTATTCACCCTCATCCCTTATATTCCCATCGAAAATTTCCAGGACGAACTTTTTCGCCTTATTCAGGAACTGTTGCCGGAAGGTACATTTGTGGTTGTGGAGGATACAATTGCCGATATTTTAAAGAACCCGAGAGGGGGGTTGCTGTCGCTGGGTTTTTTAATGGCATTGATTTTTTCTACCAACGGGATAGCCTCCATGATGAGTGCTTTCGATGCAACAGTGCACAGCATTAACCGGCGGTCGTGGCTGAGCCAGCGCTTTGCAGCCATTTTTCTTTTAGGTATTCTCTCGGTGTTGCTCACCCTGGCTGTTTCATTGCTTATCGGCGGCGAAATTGCGTTAAATTACCTGAAAGAAAACGATATTCTGCGCGATAGCATTACCCTTTTCTTCCTCAATTTTGGCAGGTGGGTAATTATTGTCCTGCTGCTTTTCTTTGCCAATTCCTTTTTATATTACATGGCCCCGGCAAAAAAAACAAAATGGCGTTTTATTTCGGCAGGCAGTACGGTGTCAACAGTATTAAGTGTATTCGCTTTAAGCGCATTTACCTACTATATCAACAATTTTAGCCAGTACAACAAGCTGTACGGTTCAATCGGAACCCTGCTAATTATCCTTTTTCTGATGTATATTATGGCGGTGATTCTTTTGATAGGTTTTGAGCTGAATGCCAGCATTTACCAGGCCCGAACCGAAAAAGAGGATTGAACAGGAAATAGGCCAAATTATGCAACTGCCTGATTCAAAAAGAAGATGAATTTCTCCATACAATTTTTATTGATTTAGGCATTTTGTCAACACCTGTAAATATTGGGTAATCAGTATGGTGTGTGTTGTAGAGAATGTAGCAGGTTGAATTTAAACAGGTTTTCTCTAAATTTTTATCTAACAAGGGGTTGCAACCCCTTGTTTTAACCAGTTTTACAATTGATATGTTATGATTTAAGTGCCTAATTAATATTTTTTCACTTGCCTTGTTTAAACAGTATCTCTTTTTCTTTTTTGGAAAGGCTTTCGTACCCCGATTTGGCAATTTTGTCCAAAATCCGGTTGATTTCTTCCTGCTTTATATTTTGCTGGCGGTTGTATTCATAATCGTCGCGCGGCGGATGCTTATAGGTTACCCGCATGTTGTTTTTTTGTTTAACCCAATCCTGCCTTTTTATAAACCAGTTTTCAATTTTATTTAGAATAGTTACAATTCCGGCACCCCAGTCTTTTCCGCGGCGCAGCTGGTAAATGTAAAACCAGCCCCAGGCAGCTCCTCCAAGGTGGGCCAGGTTTCCGCCAGGATTTGAAGCGGATATACCAATTATAGAAAGAAGAACATAGAATGCTGCTATGTATTTCAGCGGAAACCGTCCTATAAAAAACAGGTGAATTTCGCGCTGCGGATCATAAACTGCAACGGCCACTAAAATGGCCAGTACCGACCCCGATGCACCAAGCAAAATAGCTCTTGCTGATTCAAATACAGGAAAAACATTATAGGCAACCACATAAAACAGTGCCCCGCTGATACCTCCCAGCAAGTACACACCAAGCAGTTTATCGCCTTCAAAATGATAAAGGAAAAGTTTGCCAAACCAGTACAATCCCAGAATGTTAAAAAGCAGGTGCAAAAATCCTGCATGCATAAACATGTAGCTAACGGGAGTCCAGGGTCTGCGTGCCAGTATGTTAAAATCGGAGGGTACCGAAAGCCATTCTACCAGCACCTGCGGCTGGCCTGCAAAATAAAAAAACAAGCCAATTATATTAACCACCAAAAAAACCCCAATGTTAATGTAGATTAACCGGGTTAGTACAGAACCTTCTTTAAATGTACGTTTTATGTCGCCTGCAATATCCATTTTTCAATAAATCCCAAATGGTCAAATTTCAAAAAACAAAAATTATTTCTTCCTCTACGTTGAGGTTAGTTGTTTAATAAAACCGGTTGGATGTTTTGTTCCAGTATTTCAAAAGAATGTAACCAAACAACATGCCACCGAGGTGTGCAAAGTGTGCCACATTACTTCCGGGCTGCGAAAATCCGAGGTAGAGTTCAATTAATCCGTACCCGATAACAAAATATTTGGCTTTAATAGGAATGGGCGGGAACAACAACATCAGCTGGGTATTGGGGAACAGCACGCCAAATGCAAGCAGCACGCCAAACACAGCTCCCGATGCACCCACTGTTGGAATATCCATTTTCATTTGCAGTATCCTGTCAAGCAAACGCTGGCCTTCAGCAGCATAAGCCGAATTTGTTGGTTCATCGTACCAGCTGTTAATGAAATCGCGTACCTGCACTGATGCATTCGATAAATGTTTATTTACAAACTGATCGAGTATTTCGGGCGATGGGGTATTCCTGAACGCTTCGATGGTATTTTGCATCGATGAAATTTCCAGGTAATTCACAAACATGTGCAATGCTACCGCCCCCAGCCCGGTTACAAAATAGTATATGAAAAACCTGCGCGATCCCCAGACACTTTCCAGCACGCGGCCAAACATCCAAAGTGCGAACATGTTGAAAAAGAGGTGGGCAATTCCGCCGTGCATAAACATGTGCGTAATAATCTGGTGCATCATAAACTTGTCGGAACCCGGGTAGTGCATCCCTAAATAGTTCACCAAATCAATTCCGGTTGCCTGCAAAATCCAGGTGGCCAGCAATAGAAGCACATTAATAATAATCAGGTTTTTTACTACCGGCGGAATATTACTCATTACAGGTCGATAATTCATAACAAAATATTTAGGTGGCCTTTCAGCAATTGGCAGGCCAATTTTTTAAAAGCGTAAAATAACGACAACTTGTCATTTAGCAAACATTTTTTCGATGTCTTCCAGCGGTTGAATGGTCAACACCTTTTTTCCTTCGGGTGTGTAGTTGGGCGTTGCACAGGCAAAAAG
>JBNJGR010000121.1:0-8362 GCA_051747885.1 Bacteroidota bacterium
TCCACCAGCAAATCATCGCGGCAAATATCAGCCAGAATATATACTGCCGGCAAATTTCCGAAGAAGCGTTCAACGGTATTTTTTATGGCTTTAAAATCTTTGCGGTGTCTTACATAAACCCGAGTATGCCCGTATTGCGGACGAATCCCGTTGCCCGGGATTTGGGATAAAACCTCATCAGAGTACAAACGCCGGATATTTTCTATGGTGACTTCGGTTTGTTTCGCTGCATCACCTAATCCTATTGTTTTCTCCCCGTGTATGGAGGCGGTTCCTGAAATGAAAATCATTTTCTTCCCAAATAACTCCAGATAACGGGCACGTTCAAATTTGGGTGTGGTTTTTACGGCAAACTTTCCCCCAATCAAAACCTTATCACTGTAAACATGTGCAGCAACCTGGCCGGGATTGTCAAGTGGCAATGTAAGTGCAGCTTCCGACTTCATGGCAACAAATTCAATCAGCACGCCACCCCGGTTCATGCCAATTCCAGTGGCTGCCGGATAGCCCGTTTCTTTAAAATGATTGGCATAAAAATCAGAACGTACATTGTTAAACTCCTGGTAACGTTGCTTGTCGTCATCAAAATCCAAAATATCCTCCAGGTAGTTCCACTGGCGAATTATGGAATTTACCGGAAAACCGACATGCCCGAGCAATTCCCTAAAACCTTCGAAAGTGCTGGCTGCATTTTCATGGCAGCTTTTGCTTTTATTTGCCTGCACATTCCCGATTAAAATTTCAGTTCCTTCGCGTTCAAAAAGCATGGCAGCACCACTCTTTTTCTGAATAATTTTTGAATTCCAAAGTGTGGCATCGAAATAAAAAACTTCGGCCAGAATTTTACAGGTTAATGGCGGTTGAGCAATAATATTTACGATCACGGGCGTTGTAAACCGTTCGGAAATCAGTTCATGTGCTTTCTCCTGCAAATTGTTATAAGAATTGTTATTGGAAGTATCGGCAAAAAAATTAACCTTAAAAACTTTTTTTCCTGAATTAATCTGGTTCAACTGGCCAACACAGCTCAATAATTGGTTGTGTAGCGATTCAGCGCCATTATCGGGTTTTATATAGATTCGGTCTCCGTTTAAAAAATACATTCTGGTTCTTTTTTCATCAAGAACTACAAATATGCCTTATTTTTTGGTGAAAAAAAATTAATAATCACCAGTGGTTTTTGCGCCGTTCAAAACGGCTTCGGTGGAGCCAATTCCTAGCCTGTCGGCACCCTGTTCGAGAAAAGCTACAGCATCGTCCCAGGTGCGAATTCCGCCCGAGGCTTTTATTTTCATTTTATCGCCCACGGTTTTTACCATCACATCGATGTACTCCGGCTTTGCGCCTCCGGGACCGAAACCGGTAGAAGTTTTCACAAAATCGGCACCTGCCATAAACGACAATTCGCACGCTTTGGCAATTTGCCCGGTTGAAAGAAATCCGCTTTCCTGAATAACCTTTACAGGCACATCGTTTTTGTGGGCCACCTCAACCACAGCTTTGATATCTTCTACCACGTAATGATAATCATCGCCCAGGAAACGCCCGATATTCATCACCATATCGATTTCATCCACGCCATCTTCAATGGCCTGTTTGGCCTGAAATGCTTTTACCGGAGTGGCATCAGCCCCGTGCGGAAAACTTAACACACACGAAACTTTCACTCCTGAATCTTTCAGCAGTTCTTTAGCAGCTGAAATGTCGCAGGGTTTCACACACATGCTGAAAACGCTGTTTTCGATGCACATGCGGGCGTGTTTTTGTAAATCTACTTCAGTAAGTTCCGGTTTTAACACGGCATGATCAATTGTTTTGGCTACTTGTTCTTTTGTGTACATAGCTTAATATTTATTCTTCCATTTCTTTTAAAATCTGCTCAACCTGTTCGTTGGTTTTCAGCAACTTGTCTTTACATATTTTCAGCAATGTGGAAACCCGCTTCACTTTTTCGGCCAGCTCGT
This sequence comes from Bacteroidota bacterium, assembly GCA_051747885.1. GTDB lineage: Bacteria > Bacteroidota > Bacteroidia > Bacteroidales > Prolixibacteraceae > Tangfeifania. The sequence continues at coordinate 1,965 of JBNJGR010000121.1, forward strand.
CCACATCCAGCTCTTCATTTTCAATTTTCCCGAGAATGTCTTCAATCTCCAGAATTGCCTCATTGTAAGATACTTTTTTAGTTGCCATATTACTCTTTTTTTGTGATTTTACTTTTTACTTTTCCATCTGCAAAACGGGTTTCCACTTCATCGTCAATCGCAAGTTGTTTCACCGACTTAATTACCCGGCCACTTTTCATGGTTAGCGTGTACCCACGTTTCAATACATTTTCAGGATTCAGCAACCGCACTGCATTTTCGTTCAAATGCAGCCGTTCCGATTCTTTTGAAATCAGACTCCGGGTTGCCAACTTTAACCGCCCAATCAATCTGTTGTTTTCTGTCTGCTCTTTGAAAAACACTTCGCCTGCCAGCGTTTTCAGCAACTGCCAGTTGTGTTCAAGACCACTCTTTTTTCTGATGTTCCAGGCCGTAACAGCTGACTGCAAATCGTACTGAATTGTATTCAGTTCATATTTTTTATTGAATGAAAACCGGCTAACCTGCTGTTGAAACTTGTTTCCTTTTGCCGTGAGCTGAGTCTTTTTTTCATTAATGAACCGTGAGACCAGCTGGTGAAAATCAGATGCAAAATTTTCGAGCTGATGCTGTTTCTCCTGCACATTTTCACGGGTTACGTCAACCACTTCCTCCTCCAGGGTGAGCAGCCTGTCGTAAAAACTTTCTGTACCGTTAATAAAAAATTCGGCCACTGCGGTGGGAGTTTTCAGGCGGGTATGTGCCACCATGTCAGTGATTGTATCATCTTTTTCGTGCCCAATGCCGGTGATAACAGGTAACGGAAACTGGGTGACATTAAAAGCCAGTTCGTAATTATCAAAACAACTTAAATCGGCAGTAGCTCCCCCACCCCTGATAATTGCCACGGCATCGAAAAAATCTTCGTATTGAAAAATCCGTTCCAGTGCATTTATAATTGAAGGAACGGCCCCTGTTCCCTGCATGGTTGCCTCAAAAATATGCGTATAAAAACGGAAACCTGCAGAATTATTTTCCAGCTGGTTCATAAAATCCTGGTAGCCGGCAGTAGTTTTTGAAGAAATTACAGCTATATTTTGCGGAACCAATGGCAGTTCCAGCTCCTTATTCATGCCAAAAACTCCTTCGCGCTGTAATCGCTCCATTATTTCTTTCCGCTGCAAAGCCAAATCGCCAACAGTATATGCCGGGTCAATATCTTTAATATTCAGGCTCAATCCGTAAGCAGGATGATATTCAACCGAAACCTGAACCAAAATTTTCAGCCCGTGTGTAAACAATTGTCCGGTAGTGGTTTCAAAATAAGGTTTGAGCATGCGGTAGGTGTACGACCAGATAGTAGACCGCGCCCGCGCAATAATGTCATTCTCCTCTTTTTCAACCAACTCGAGGTAGCAATGCCCGCTTCGGTTTTCCTTCAGTTCGCTGATTTCGGCAATCACCCAAACGGTACCGGGAATGGCTACGCTAATTGCATTTTTAATCCATTTGTTTAACTCGAATAGTGTAAGCTTTTGCTCCATCGGGTTACGGACTTTTATAAATTTTCACGGTTTCGGCAGATTCTCCTGAAACTATCTGTAAAAGTAACATACCTGAGGGCAAAAACTGAAGTTTATTCATCATAATTTTGGAAGCATCCGGTTTATTCACATTGTAAATCAAGCGTCCATCAGTAGTATAAAATGAAATTCTAATCTCGGAAGAAATACTTTTCGATTTTTTTTGCAAAACAAGGTAGTCGTTCATCGGGTTGGGATAAACCAACCAGTCACCATAAGTTTCAAGTTGTTCCAGTACGGAAATTTTTAAAATCTGGTCGGCCATTTTCATATCCGGAATGCCATATCCCAGCAACGAATCTGGATTATGAAACAGATGAGCACTCTGCTCAATTGCACTTTTCACCTGAAGTGCAGAAGCATTCGGATTGGCCTGCCACAAACATGCAGCAGCTCCTGCAATAACCGGCGAAGAGTAAGAAGTGCCATTGCCGGTGCCAATGGTTCCGTTACTTTTCTGAAGGATGGTATTCCAGCCCACTGCCGACACGTTTGGTTTAACATCGCCATCTGATGCCGGCCCATACGAAGTGAATGGCGCCGGTGCCCCATCGCGGTTGGCAGCTCCAACTCCAATTACACCATCGCCATCAGACGGGGCAATAATGTATTTCCATGAATTATTTACACTGCCTTCGTTTCCGGCACTTGAGAACACAAGCATTCCGCGTGAAGCAGCAATATTGGCGCCCCTGGTAACCCTGGTGGTGTTACCGTCCATATCGGCATAAGTGTGATTCATGGTTGAATCGTCAAAAAGGGAGTAGCCCAAAGAAGAATTAATAATATCAACCCCTAAACTGTCGGCATATTCGGCAGCAGCCACCCAGTTGTCTTCTTCAATAATATTCTCGGAGTAAGTATCTTCAGTACGAAAAAGCCAGTAAGAGGCTTTGGGCGCAGTGCCAATTAATTCTCCGGGTTGATTGCCACCCATTATAGAAAGGACACTCATCCCGTGATAATGCATTTCAAAAATGTCATATTCATCCGAAACAAAATCCCTTATTCCCAAAATCTGGTTGTTGGCCCATAAACTGTCGAAAGCTGAATACTGATTTGCTTTATAGAATCCGGCATCCAGCACAGCAATTTGCATTCCCTGCCCCCTAAAATTCTGATTATGCAGAAACTGCCCGTTCAATTGTCCTACCTGGTAAACAGAACCGCCATAGAAAGTAGTGTCGATGCTCAGTTTGTTTTCAGGCACAACTGGTTCAGCAAATTTATTTACTGCACTTTTAATCCGGGATACTTTTTTAGTGAGCTGTACCTCTGTTACAAATGGCAGCTTCTGCACCTTCTCTTCAAAATCGTCGGATTCAGATGCTACAGTTATCCCGTTTAACCATTTCGATGAATGTATATGAACAGCGCCGAGTTGCAAAACCTGATGGACATATTCAGGATCAAGCGGTAAATCGAGCGAGTCGATAGGAATATTTTGTGTTTCACGCCGTTCTATGGCACGTTCAGAAAGATACTCTTCAGGAAATCCGGTAGAGTAAGGCGTGTTCAGCTTGTCAGAAAAACCAACCCAGTAATACATTTGGCCCCACGATGTTGCGGTGGTCAAAATTAATACTGACAATAATATGAAAGTCCTTATTTTCTTCATGCCGGTGCCAACGATTCAGTTTTCTTACCTGATTTAATTTAAGCGGTACAAATTAATGAAATCCAGCGACTTTTTAATTATTGATTCAAAAGAAGTTGAGTAACCCGATGTAAAAACTTAGTCCACAGTAGTATTCCGTAATAACTATTATAAAAAAACAACTACCTGTTCATTTGCATTTGCCTCATGTATTCTGAAGGATCCTGCATGAATTTTTCAGGATCAGGAATGTTTTGCCTTCCCCTTTCCAGGCTTTTGATTTCCTGGTCACCAATACTATCACGCACTTCAGGATTCAGCAAAACACCTTCATCATATTTTAAGGTATATAATAAATCGCCGGAATCGTTGTAAAACTTCCAGTCGCCGTGCCGTAAGTTATTTTTGTAATGTGCTTCCATTTCCAGTTTTCCATTTTTGAAATACGAAAGACAAAGACCATTTCTTTTCCCGTTACTAAATTTGCATTGCATGAAGGGTTTCCCGTTTTTAAAGAAGACCTGGTAATTCCCTTCCTGACGGCCATTTTCCCATTCTGCCTCTTCCATCACTTCGCCTGTTGAGTAAAATTTTCTGGAAATTCCATGTTTTTGATCGTTGGAGTAGTGCTCTTCCGAAATTTTTACCTTTTTAGAAAAGAACGCCCATTTACCTTCCTTTTCTTCATCGATGTAAGCCCCCTGAGCTATTTTTTTACCCCGGTTATCGAAAAGCTGAACAAATGCAGAATCGGATTTTTCATCGTACTCAATTTTTGCTTTTACCTGCCCGCCGGTGTGATATCGCGTCCACTTGCCCACAGGTTCACCATCGTTAAATTCCCCTTGGTACATTAATCTGCCGTTGGGATATTTTTTCTCCCATTTCCCCTGGCGTAAACCACTGTCATCGGTTTGGTTAATTTGTGAAGAGGCCAAAAACGGAATACAAATAATCAGGCTGAAAAATAACAATCGCATAAAATATTCATTTGTGTGAGAACAAAAATAATTAAAGTTTTCATCCGGGATAATAACGCAGGAAATTGAGTTTTATTGAACGGGCATTTCCCTTTCAATTGCTAACCCCAAGTCAGCTAGTGAATAATTATTTTCACTGCATTTCCATTGAGCAGGTGACTGAGAGTCAAGAGCTCAAAATGCCCGGAGGAGAGTCTCCATCTCAAATTAAGAGAAGAAAAAAAGCCCCGCATCAAAAAATGCGAGGCTTTACTATTTTAATCATTCAGCAAATGTAATTTCTGCTGAACTGAATATATTACTTCACTTCTTCGAAGTCAACGTCAGTAACTTCGCCGTCGTCTTTATCATTGCCGCCAGATTGGCCACCTTGCTGACCATCCTGTGGTCCTGCCTGGCCTCCCTGCGGACCTGCCTGCTGGCCTCCCTGGGTTTGCTGCGCATTATACATTTCCTGTGAGGCAGCTGAAAATACCTTATTCAATTCTTCCATCGACGAATCGATAGCTGCCACATCCTGGTTTTTATGCGCTTCTTTCAACTTGGCCAATGCATCTTCAATTGGTTTTTTCTTGTCAGCAGGAATTTTGTCCCCGTAATCTTTCAGTTGTTTTTCGGTCTGGAAAATCAAACTGTCGGCCTGATTCAATTTATCTACCTTTTCTTTGGCCTGTTTGTCGGCTTCGGCATTGGCTTCAGCTTCCTCTTTCATCCGTTTAATTTCGTCTTCCGATAAGCCGGAAGAAGCTTCGATACGGATTGATTGCGATTTACCTGTTGCCTTGTCTTTGGCCGAAACATGCAAAATACCGTTGGCGTCGATATCGAACGACACTTCAACTTGCGGTACGCCCCGTGGGGCTGGTGGAATTCCGTCGAGGTGGAACCGTCCGATGGTTTTATTACCCGATGCCATTGGGCGTTCGCCCTGCAACACATGAATTTCTACCGAAGGCTGATTGTCGGCAGCTGTAGTAAATGTTTCCGATTTTTTGGTTGGAATGGTGGTATTGGCTTCAATTAATTTGGTCATTACACCACCCATGGTTTCAATACCCAACGAAAGCGGGGTAACATCCAAAAGCAATACATCTTTTACTTCTCCGGTTAAAACACCGCCCTGAATAGCTGCACCAACGGCAACCACTTCGTCCGGATTCACTCCTTTTGACGGATTTTTACCGAAGAAACTTTTCACTTTTTCCTGAACCGTCGGAATGCGGGTTGAACCACCTACCAGGATAACCTCATCGATATCGCTGGCAGAAATTCCTGCACCTTTCAATGCTTTGCGGCAGGGCTCAATGGTTGCATTTACCAACGAGTCAGAAAGTTGTTCGAATTTTGAACGTGATAAAGTTTTCACAAGGTGTTTTGGTACACCGTCAACCGGCATAATATATGGCAGGTTAATTTCGGTAGATGTTGAACTCGACAGCTCGATTTTGGCTTTTTCGGCAGCTTCTTTCAATCGCTGCAATGCCATTGCATCACGTTTCAAGTCAACACCTTCGTCTTTTTTAAACTCTTCAGCCAGCCAGTCAATAATTACCTGGTCAAAATCGTCACCACCAAGGTGCGTGTCACCGTCGGTTGATTTTACTTCGAAAACGCCGTCGCCCAACTCAAGGATAGAAATATCGAATGTACCTCCACCAAGGTCGAAAACGGCAATCTTCATGTCTTTGTCCTGCTTATCCAAACCGTAAGCAAGCGATGCGGCAGTTGGTTCGTTGATGATACGTTTAACTGTAAGGCCGGCAATTTCGCCTGCTTCTTTAGTTGCCTGGCGCTGTGAGTCGCTAAAATAGGCGGGCACAGTAATTACTGCCTCACTTACTTCCTGCCCCAGATAATCCTCGGCAGTTTTCTTCATTTTCTGAAGCACCATTGCCGAAATTTCCTGCGGCGAATAGTTCCGATCATCAATCTGAACTCTTGGCGTATTATTATCTCCCTTAATTACTTTGAAAGGTACACGGTTTACTTCTTTTGAAACTCTGTCGTAGGTTTCTCCCATGAAGCGTTTGATTGAAGAAACGGTCTTCTCGGGATTGGTAATAGCCTGCCGTTTTGCGGGGTCACCAATTTTACGTTCCCCGTTTTCAATAAATGCAACAATCGAAGGTGTGGTACGTTTTCCTTCGCTGTTGGGTATTACAACAGGCTCATTACCTTCCATTACCGATACGCATGAGTTGGTAGTTCCTAAGTCTATTCCAATTATTTTTCCCATTAGTATATTTTTTTAATGATTTA
>JBNJGR010000122.1:0-1553 GCA_051747885.1 Bacteroidota bacterium
ATGGCCATTGCCACTTTTGTTGAAAGCAGTTACGGTACGCCGGCTGCCCGTTCGCTTATTTATAACACGCATTGGTTCGAAGCGCTCTGGGCGCTGTTTGCCCTGAACCTGCTCAATAATCTGTTTAAATACCGGTTACTTACAAAACGCCGGTTTACCATTGGGTTGTTTCACGTGGCATTTCTGGTAATGTTGCTGGGTGCTGCTGTTACGCGCTGGCTCAGCTACGAGGGCACCATGCACATTCGCGAAAATGACAGCTCGGATTATATTCTTTCCACCGACGACTATTTTTATGCCGGCTGGGGCGATCAGGAAGAAGTGGAAGACGTCCGGTTTTCGGAACTTACCCCCAGGCAGTTTTCTGCAAAATTTAAAGTGGATGGCCGGGATGTAAAAGTAAAATCAGTTGGATATATATCACATGCCGAGCGCAAGCCTGTTCCCGGTGCAAATGGTGAACCGGTTATTGATTTTGTGTTTGCGACACCCGACCAGGAAGGAATGCAGTCGTTTGCCTTTTCCGCAGGCGATGTGTTGGAATATCCCGGTTTCACAGTCGGATTCGAAACTTCTGGAGAATCTAACGTGCGGTTTTTCAGACAAGATGATGAATTGTATATGGTTTCTTCTTCTTCGCTCGAAGAAAGTACCATGAGCAGCGAAGAAACGACCGAACTGCCTGCCGGTGATACTATTCCCGTAAAGAAAATGTTTTTATACAGCATGGATAATTTCAGGTTTTTAATCCGTGATTTCTATCCAAGTGCTTCCTATACTGCCGTGAAAAGTAATGCTGAAACCTACGAAGATGCTGTAATGGTTGAGGTTGATGATGGTATCCGGAAAAAGACAATTCCTGTGTTTGGCTACTCTGGTGTTGCCGCTGATACCATTGATGTTCCGCTGGGCAGCGGCAACTTAAAACTGGCTTATGGTGCCGAAAAAATTATACTTCCGTTTCGCATTCATTTAAAAGATTTTCAATTGGAACGGTATCCGGGTTCCGAGTCGCCGTCTTCTTACGCTTCTGAAGTTGTTCTTATCGATGAAGATGAAGGTGTTGAGCGAGACGTGCGGATTTTCATGAATAATACATTGGTTTACAAAGGCTATAAATTTTTCCAGTCGTCGTACGACCAGGATGAAAAAGGAACGGTGCTTTCGGTGAATCACGATTTCTGGGGCACCTGGATTTCATATATCAGTTATGCTTTGCTGGCACTGGGATTTGCATTGTCGCTCATCAATAAAAATTCCTATTTCCGCTTTTTGGCCGGTAAGCTGAAAAAAAGTTCGGTGAAAGTAGCTGCTGGAATTTTGTTGGTAGCTGGTTTTGCCTCAGGCGCGGAGGCGCAATCGACTGTGGGCACTTCCATTCCCGATATTGACGATGAGGTGGCTGAACGTTTCAGCGAACTGTGGGTGCAGGGCGTTGACGGGCGAATTGAACCCATATCGACTCTTTCGAGTGAAATTGTGCGGAAAGTAAGCCGCAAATCGTCGCTTTACGGAAAATCGCCCGATGAAGTGGTGCTGAGTATGATGACTTA
>JBNJGR010000122.1:1653-8350 GCA_051747885.1 Bacteroidota bacterium
TATTTATTGTTTGGATTTTTGTTGCTGTTTGTATTGTTTGTGAATATCTTCAGACAAAAACCGTTGCCGGGTTTTCTGAAAAAGGGATTTTACGGCGCCATTATCATACTATTTGCTGTTCACACAGCTGGTATTGTTCTTCGCTGGTACATTTCAGGCCGTGCGCCCTGGAGTAACGGGTATGAGAGTGTTATATACGTTGCCTGGACGGTTATACTGGCCGGATTGCTTCTTGCCCGGAAGTATCCAATGGTAGTGGGCACTGCCGCCTTTTTGTCGGGCATTTCACTGTTTGTAGCCCACCTGAGCTGGATGAACCCTGAAATTACACCACTCGTTCCGGTACTGAAATCATATTGGCTGACCATTCATGTTTCCATTATTACGGCCAGTTATGGTTTTCTGGGGTTGAGCGCCTTTTTGGGAATTCTTGTTTTGATTTTAATTGTACTGCGCCGAAATACGAATGCGAATAAAGTGAACCGGTTTATCGAACAGCTTACCACTATTAACGAAATGTCCGCCACTGTGGGACTTTATTTCCTCACCATCGGTACTTTTTTGGGCGGCGTTTGGGCCAACGAAAGCTGGGGCCGTTACTGGGGGTGGGATCCCAAAGAAACCTGGTCGCTGATTACGATTATGATATACTCTTTCATTGTGCACATGCGGCTTATCCCGTCGCTGAAAGGCGTTTTCAATTACAACTTTGCCTCTGTTTTTGGCTTCGCTTCAGTGCTGATGACTTATTTTGGGGTGAATTACTACCTTTCAGGTCTGCACTCCTACGGTAAAGGAGTTGCTGATGGTGTAAATCCGGCTGTTCCCATTAGCTTTGCAATACTGGCCGGGTTGATGGTTTGGGCATACATTAAAGATTTGAAGTATGAAAACGCAAAGGAACAAGAAGTCTGATTTTTTTTGTATTTACCAATTTACAGATTCCATAATCGTGTTCTGAAAATGATTTCAGAATTTCTGCAATTTTGGAATGTTTCATTCTTTTAGTCGACGGGTTTGATTCTATATTGTTGAAAGTCTGGCTGTTGTAATTGTTTTGAATAGGTCTAAATAAGCTTGTGAGTTAATTCAACACTTATTAAGAAACAAGGCCTTAATCAAAACCCTTATCTTTGCCCGGTTTAACAAATTTATAGTTAAAATGACAATAAAAGTTACACGAACCTTTGACATTCTTGAGCGTTCTATACACGAATTTCCGCGCGAAGATGCCCTTGGCGGGAAAAAAGACGGAGAGTGGTATACTTATTCTACCGAAGATTATTACAAAAAATCACATCAGTTTGCATTAGGGCTACTGGCCCTGGGCTTTAAAAAAGGCGATAAAATTGCCACGGTTACCAGTAACCGGCCGGAGTGGAATTTTGCCGATATGGGAATGGCCATGACCGGAGTGGTGCATGTACCCATGTACCCCAATATTGGCGATGAGGAGTACAAATATATTCTGGAACATTCGGAGGCCAATATGCTGATTGTAGGCGATAAAAAGCTGCACAAAAAGTTAAAAACTATAGTAAAAGAAGTTTCTGGCTTAAATCAGATTTATTCATTTGAAAAGCTGGATGGGGTAAAGAATTTTGAAGAAATACTCCAGTTGGGTGAATCAAATAGAAAAGAGTTTGAGGGGGAACTGAATAAGCTTAAAAATTCCATTCAGCCCGAAGATTTTGCCACATTAATTTACACCTCGGGAACAACCGGCATTCCTAAAGGAGTTATGCTTTCGCAAAACAATCTGGTTTCCAATTTTTTGACACACGCCAAAATGCATCATCTGGGCAAAGACCACCGGGTTATAAGTTTCTTGCCACTATGTCACGTTTACGAGCGAAGTGTAAACTATCATTTTCAGTATAAAGGAATGGGCGTTTATTATGTGGGCAATTTGAACCAGATTGTAACTGCAATAAAAGAGATTAAACCACACATGTTTAATTCGGTGCCCCGGTTGCTTGAGAAAGTTTATGATGGTTTTGTGGCCAAAGGTAAAGAGTTGTCGGGAATTAAAAAGCTGCTCTATTTTTGGGCATTGCGCTTAACACGTCATTTTGAATACAATAAAAGCTACGGTCCACTATTGAAGCTGAAAATAAAAATTGCCGATAAGCTGATTTATTCCAAATGGCGCGAAGCATTGGGTGGGAATATCGTTTATGTTGTGTCGGGTGGGGCAGCACTCCAGCCGCGCATTGCCCGCGTGTTGGGAATGGCCGGCATGTACAACCTTGAAGGATACGGGTTAACAGAAACATCACCGGTGATTGCGGTGAACAACCCGGCAAAAGGTGAAATGAAAATTGGAACTGTTGGGCCGGTGCTCGAAGGGTTTGAAGTGAAAATTGCAGAAGATGGAGAAATTCTGTGCAAAGGCCCCGGGGTGATGATGGGCTATTACAAATCGCCCGAAATGACAGCAGAAGTAATTGATAAAAACGGCTGGTTTCATACCGGCGATATTGGAGTTTTGGAAGAGGGGAAATACCTGAAAATTACCGATCGCAAGAAGGAAATTTTTAAATTATCGGGCGGAAAATATGTTGCCCCGCAAATGATCGAGAATAAGTTGAAAACTTCGAATTTGATCGACCAGGTTATGGTAATAGGTGAAAACCAGAAGTATGCAAGTGCGCTTGTTTCTCCGAATTTTCCGTTGTTGCACGACTGGTGTGCCGAGCATAAAATTCATTACGAAAATAATTCAGAACTGATTAAGATACCCGAAGTGTTTGCCAAAATCAGAAAAGAGGTGGATGAAATTAATAAAACGCTTGGCGCCCATGAACAAATAAACCGAATCAGGCTGGTTTGTGATGAGTGGACTCCGGCAACCGGTGAGCTCTCACCAACCTTAAAGCTGCGAAGAAACGCCGTTGCTGTCAAGTACCAGAAACTCATCAATGAGATTTATGCCAACGGAAATTCCAATGTAAAAAATTAATCGGTGTTTAATGGGCTGCCGGCAGAGTGAAAATAAACCGGCTGCCTTTTCCCGGTTCGCTTTCAGCCCAGATTGTTCCGTCGTTTTTTTCAACAAATTCTTTGCAAAGGATTAATCCCAGCCCGGTACCTTTTTCATTTGCAGTGCCGGGTTGCGAATTTTTTTCGGAAATGCTGAATAATTTTTCAAGTTTGGCATTGTTCATACCTACTCCGGTGTCTGAAACCGATATTTCAATGCGATTGTCTTTTTGTTTGGCTGACACAGTAATTTTTCCACCTGGGTTGGTGTATTTTATAGCATTGGAAACCAGGTTTCTGAGAACGGTGGAAATGGATTTTTCATCGGCAATGGCAAAAGTGTTTTTTTCCACTTGTTGCTCAATTATGATATTTTTGTTTTGCGCACTAATGACGAATTGCTCTTCAACTTTGGTGCTTATTTCCGAAAGGTCGGTCTTTTCTTTGTTATAGCTGATTTTACCCGTTTGAATTTGCGACCAGCTCAGCAAACCTTCCACCAGGGCATACACATTTGCCGCCGAATTTTTTAATTCCAGCAGCAGGTTTTTCATTTCCTGTGGTGGTAATTCATCAAATCTTTCAGAAATAAGCGTTGTTAACCCCAGCAGACCGTTAAACGGGCTTTTTAAATCGTGCGCAATTATGGTGAAAAATTTATCTTTATCGGCATTGGCCTGTTTTAGTTGTTTTTCAGACTTTTCCAGTTTTGTCTTTAGCTTAATCAGCGACAGTCTGCTTCGTGAAATAAAAAACAGTACAACAAGAATTAAAATTCCAAAAGCCAAAAAGATCCAGCTTTTGAGTTTTTGCTGGCGGATGGTAATTTGCTGAATTTCGTTATTCTGTTTCAGAATAAGGTTTTCCTGTTGCTGTTGTTGATTGAAATATTCTACTTGTAAATCGGTAAATTTTGAAATTTTTTCAGTATTGAACAGGCTGTCTTTCAGTTGAGTCGCTTCTTTCAGGTACAGGTAAGCATCTTCTGTATTTCCTTCATTCTCTGCCAATCCTGATAAAACAAAGAGATTGTCTTTTAACAGGTTAATGTAGTCGTTTTCGAGTGATAGGGCATAGCTTCGGGAGATGTATTTTTTTGCAGAATCTGGTTGGTTAATGTCGAAATAGGTTTTTCCCAGTTCATATTCTGCATTGGCTATTCTGTTTGTGTTATTAATGCGGCGGGCATAATCGAGCGATTTTTGAAAGTGAAACAGTGCAGAATCGGGCATATTCATTTTTTTATAAACTCCGCCAAAAAATCCGGAGAGGTAGGAGTTCTCCATATTTTGTTTGTCTGATTTGATAACATTTTCATATCCAAGGCGATAGTTTTTTAACGCAGGGGCGTAGGCATTGAGGTTTTCATAGCATTTTCCAATGTTTGCATAGGTATATGACAAATCATAGTAGGTGTTGATATTCAGCGCATAAGATAAAGCATCCTGATGCCATTCAAGTGCGTCGTTGAAAAGTCCCCAGTCCTGGTAAATTAAACCTATGTTATTCATGACTTTAATAACACCAAGAGAATCGTTTATCGGTTTGCGTATATCGAGCGCGTTGAGGTAATAATTAAGTGCTTCATTACTGTTTCCGAGCCAGTAATTGGCCACCGCCGAGTTGTTGTATATCCTTCCCAGCATTGAGGAATCGTTTAATTCCTGATAGATTTTTTTTGACTTTTCAAAAAACTGCAGCGATTCGGAATTCTTTCCGAGTTGCAGATGGTTCATACCTATGGAATTAAAAATTAGTGCCCTGGTGCTATCATTATCTTCATATTCCAATGCTTCGTGATAGTATTCAATTGCCTGATTTTTATTTGCTGGCTCCTGCGATTTGGCAAGCTGAAACAGAACATCAGCTTTTACTGAATCAATTGTTGTTGATTGCAAAACCTGTTTCAGACTGTCAGAATTTGCACCTGAGGCAAGAGCGGGGGCAAAAAAAATGAGAATTAGAAGAATACTTAGAATATTTCGGAATACTGATATCTGGTATTTTACAGGCATTTCATGATTATAGTTTTTCAGCGAACTAAGGTAATAATTTTCTATATGCTACAATAAGCCTGATGCCTTTTAAACAAGAAATGATTTTTTTATTTTAAATCAATATAACGGAATCTTGCCATTTTGGTTAAACCCTTGTCATTCGGTTGCTGAAATGTAATTCTTATTTACCAGCCTGAAAAAAATAAATGGAGGTAAGACGGGAAAATTTAAATTAGGCGTACGGCAAATTTTTCACTTTGGCAGCTTCCCAGCCAATCATGGCCGTTTTTCGTGTGGTTCCCCACCGGTAGCCGCCAACCAGGCCATTTGATTTGATTACCCTGTGACAGGGGATTAAAAAGGCGACCGGGTTTTTACCGACCGCTGTTCCCAAAGCCCGTGAGGCTCCCTGCTGATTGACCTGCGCCGCTAATTTTCCGTATGTTGTCAGGTTACCTTTGGGAACTTTTAGCAACGCTTCCCACACTTTCAATTGAAAAGGAGTGCCCCTGAGGTGCAGTTTTAAATGGGTTATACCGTCGCCTTCCAACTCAAAAATTTGCCGAATTCCCAAAAGTTGAGCTGAAAATTGCCGCCTGTATTTCGCGTTTGGAAACTGTCGGAATAATTCGTCAAGTACATTTTTTTCGTCATCATCAAAAGCCATAAAACAAACGCCCTTTTGGGTTGATGCCGCAAGCGCCCGGCCAAAAGGTGTATGCAGAAATTCGTGATCGATGGAAAGATCTTTTCCCCCGTTTTTGAATTCACCGGGTGTCATTCCTTCTATCGAAATAAAAAGATCGTGCAGGCGCCCGGTGCCCGAAAGGCCTGTTTGATAGGCAGTGTCGAATAAAGTTGTTTGTTCTGTTTTTAACAGTTGTTTTGCATACGCCACACTGATAAACTGTAAAAACTTTTTGGGGCTCACCCCGGCCCATTCGGTAAACAGCCGCTGAAAAAGGTACGGACTTAAATGAATGTGCCTGGCCACCTCGTCGAGATTGGGCTGCACCCTGAAGTGCTGCCGGATATATTCGATGGCTTCTGCAATGCGCCGGTAATTATATTCTTCCTGTGTTGCCATAAAATGATTTTCTACCCCCAAATTTATGCATCATTCTATTCAATTAAAACCCGAAACTTGCTCAGTTTCTAAATGATTTCCAATAAACTTGCCTTCAATAATTTTTATCTTTCAATGCTAAAAATATGCAGGCAAAGTTAAAAATCAGTAAAATCTGTTTTGAATTTGCTTAAAATAAGTTTACCTCCATAATTTTGCTGTTTTCTGTTAGTTTTGATTTTCGGAGTTTGTTTTGAATTTAAAAAAGGAAAAATGAAAAAAATATTTGTTTTCTGCCTCGTTAGTTTGTTGGTTATTAATGTTTTTGGACAGGATGGTGAAGCAAAATTCGCGCAAATTTATGATTTGATTGAGCGCGACAACTATTTTAAAGCAAAAGAGATTTATGATTTGCAAAAAGAGGATCTTACCCAAACTTATCAGCTCGTGACAGAGGCTATTTTAGATAACGCTTTTAACAAGTTGACAGAATCAGACAACAAGATTTCCACATTGGTAAGCTCGGAAGATCATCTTCCCGATTCGCTGATTCTGGAACTTTACCAGATAAAAGTGGACAACTCGATTAAACTGTATGATTATAAAGAAGCAAAGAATTCGCTGGAATTTATCCTGAGAAATTTCAGAATGC
>JBNJGR010000123.1:0-8317 GCA_051747885.1 Bacteroidota bacterium
AGTTTATATTCACATGAAAGCCTGGATTATTGATAAGATTTCAGATTTAAACAGAGAATCTCAGCCGTTAACGTTGACTGATATTCCTGAACCTGTGCCCGAAAAGGGTGAAATTCTTGTTAAAATAAAAGCCTGCGGCGTTTGCCATACCGAAATCGACGAAATTGAGGGCCGCACTCCTCCGCCGGAATTTCCGGTAGTGCCGGGGCATCAGGTCGTGGGAATTGTTGAAAAATCGAAAAGTGAAGGGGTGAAAACGGGTGAAAGGGTAGGAGTGGCCTGGATTTATTCCGCCTGTGGCAAATGCGAATATTGCATGTCGGGGCAGGAAAATTTATGTCCTGAATTTAGGGCTACCGGTCGCGATGCCAACGGAGGCTATGCTGAATACATGGTTATTCCTGATAAATTTGCTTATCCGATTCCAGCGGTTTTTACCGATGCCGAGGCAGCTCCGCTTTTATGTGCCGGAGCAATTGGTTACCGTTCGGTAGCTTTGTGTGAAGCAAACGACGGTGATAAAATTGGCCTGACTGGTTTTGGTGCTTCAGCTCACCTGGTGCTGAAACTTTTAAAATATAAGTATCCGCAATCGAAAGTATATGTATTTGCCCGAAACCCAAAAGAAAGGCAGTTTGCCCGGGAATTGGGTGCTGAGTGGGCAGGCGATTCAACTGAAGAGCCACCTGAAAAACTACATTGCATCATCGATACCACGCCGGTTTGGAAAACAGTGCTAGCGGCGCTTGAGTTTTTGAAACCCGGGGGCAGGCTGGTTATCAATGCCATCCGAAAAGAGAGTGTGGATGAGGAGCACCTGAAAGTATTCGATTATGCAAAACATCTCTGGATGGAAAAAGAGATTAAAAGTGTAGCCAATGTAACCAGCGATGATGTCAAAAACTTCCTGAAAGCAGCTGCCGAAATTCCCATAAAGCCCAGTGTGCAACTCTATGCGTTCGAAAAGGCCAACGAAGCCCTGATGGATATCAAGAACCGGAAAATAAGAGGAGCCAAAGTGCTGGAAATTTAAAGGGGGGCTGTTTATAAAAACAAAATGGCGGGAAAGCAAGATTTTACATAGGATTCATTTTTTCCTGTTTTTTTTCTGTGGGCTTCTTATCTTCCTCCTCATCAGTTTCAAAATTGCAAATCATCAGCCCTGCTTTTTTTATGAGGTAATAGGCAATGGCCAGCGCAACAATAAGTACTCCGATGCCAATAATAACCTCGCCGGACATCTCCTCAATTTTCAAGACTACAATTTTACGGGCCAGTGCGATAATGGCCACAAGAACAATAACTTCAACATGTACCTGGTTTTGTTTCAGGTAAACTTTAATGGTGTCGAGCAATTCAATTCCAATGAGGACCAGCAGGAATACCCCGAACAAATCCATAAGATCATCCAAATCAACAAGCAGGTATTCTGAAAAAACAATGTTTCTGACCAGGTAGTAGCCAAGTTCAATGGTAGCCAGAATCAGTATAATGGACATCATTCCAATCAGAATGTGTATTATACTTTTTTCAATGAGCCGGGTAATTTTTTTCATCACGATATTCTATTTTGAAATAAAATTATTGAATTGTAAAATCACCAATGGACATCCGGTAATAATTATTTCCCCAACAGCTCCCTCGCTGTATTGTCGAGAAGCATTTCCCGTTTGTTGGCATCATATTTTGAGAAACCACGGTCGAAAATCGTATAAGGTATATCGATAGCTTTCGCTTTTTTCATGGCTATTACCGGTGTTCCTGTAATATCTTCAAGCGCTGCTTTTAGTAAGGGTTCCGACTTGTCACCAAGGGGAACAGCGTCAAAAAGTTCATCGTCAACAGGGATGTCGGGGGAAAAGCCATTCTTAAAATTAGTAATCCCCAGAGAGTTGGCATAACGTACAACAATTGGCTGAATTCCCCAGTTGTCAAATTCACTGTAATAATCTTCGTTTTCGTAGTAAAAATCTGGTGTAACCGTTATAGAACCCGTGTATTTCCCATAGGTAGACTCACCAATAGTAGTTACATCCATGTAAGGTTCCAGTCCGGCAATTGTTAATTCAGAAGCAGAAGCCGTTCCGCTGCCGGTTAAAAAGTAGATTTTGTTTAAACCCATTTTTACAGCTGTTGTATCCACAAACGGAATTTCAAGCTGGTCGGTTATGTTGTTTGTTTTCCAGTAGTTCTGGTATTTATCGTTCCACTGAAAAGTAACCAGTGCTTCTTTCCCGTTTACCGTTGACAAGGGAGCAATTGAGCTGCATAGATGTTGGGCTGCGGTGGTTACACCTCCCGGATTATAACGTAAATCAATGACCAAATCGGTAATTTGCTCGTCGAGGAAAAATTGCAAAGCAGTATCGAGGCTGCTGTTATACTCCGAAATGTATTGGGCATAAAAGAGGTATCCGATTTTGGCCCCTTCATGATCAACAATATCGGTAATTACTAAAGGATTAAGGTTCAATTCTCTCGAAGTTATTGATACTGTCGAACCGGGCGAAATGCCTTGTTCTCCGAGTACACCAAGCGTTACACTAATATTGTCACCATTCAGCAATTCTCTGTAATTATCATCGTTGATAGCGCCATTGTTTAATTCCATGATAATGTCACCTCTTTTCAACCCTGCCAGGTCTGCCGGTGTGTTAGGGTACACAAATTCAACTATTGCAAAATAATCCCCAGTGTTTGAGAATGTTCCGAATGCCAGAGAATACCCAAACGATTTTTCTTTTCCTTCAAAACTATTGCGAAGAGCATCTACGTCATCTGTAATATATGACCAGTTATCTTCAGAATAGATCAATTTCTCAAAGTAGGTTTCAGGATCAAACTCATAACGGATGTCAATTTCCGGTATTTTATCGTACCAAAGGTAGATATCGTTCATTGCGGCCTCAATGAAACCGTTTATTTTTTGTGTCAATTCCGGTGCTTCCTGTTTCTCGTTATTATCATTTCCGTTTTCCCCTCCATTACCCGGATCGGGAATTGGATCTTCTTTACAACCTGCAGCTACTGCTGTAATCAACAGTATTAAAACAAACCACTTATTAATTGTTCTCATTAAACTTTGGTATTTCAAATTTCTATGCAAAAATAACAAATTATTTTGCTGTTGTTTCATCTTTCTTTTCCTTCGGATACTCTATTCTGATGTGGTAAATATTCATCAGTTTATTCAGTAACGTTTCTTTTATAATTTTAATATCCCTGAACGTTAAATCAGAGTCTTCCAGCTGCTTGTTTTTTATTTTCTGATCGATCATGTTGTTGACGACCTCCTGAATATTTTCTTTTGTTTTTTCTTTTAAACTGCGCGAGGCGGCTTCTATCCCGTCAACTATCATTACCACTGCCGCTTCTTTTGAACGGGGGAGTGGACCGGGGTAAATAAATGAGGCGTCGTCAATCTTTTTATCAGGATTTTCTTCCTGATGTTTCAGGTAGAAATACTGGGCTTTTGTAGTACCGTGGTGGGTGGCAATAAACTCAACAAGCGACAACGGCAACTTGTGCTTTTTGGCCATTTTTACCCCTTTTTTAACATGCTCAATAATTATTTCGGCGCTTTTTAGGTAGTTCATTTTATCGTGGGGGTTAATTCCCACAGCCTGGTTTTCGATAAAAAATTCGGGTGTGGCAATTTTTCCAATGTCGTGGTACAATGCGCCGGCGCGTATCAGAAATGGATTTCCGCCAATTTTCAGAATAATCTCTTCGCTTAGATTGGCAATTTGCATGGAGTGCTGAAATGTTCCGGGCGCTTCTTCTGCCATTTTTCGCAGCAGCGGCTGGTTGGTGTCGGCAAGTTCAATCAGGGTAACGTCAGAAACAAACCCAAACATCTTCTCGAAAATGAAAATGAGTGGATAAACCAGCAAAATGAGCACACTACTGAGTGCAAACCACTGGAGCATTTGGTAATTATACGAAGTAAGGTTGCCTTCGTAAATAACATGGAGGGCTGTGTAAATAATCAGGTAAGTGATAAAAACCCAGAATGCCGCCATAACAAGGTGTACCCTGCGGTGCATTTTATTGAGGCTGAAAACTGCAACAACTCCGGCTGAAAACTGCATTAACACAAATTCATAATTATTGGGGGCATAAAACCCGGTGAGGATGGTTGCAATAAGCAAAGTGAAAATAGCAGTTCGCGAATCGAAAAATGTGCGGATAATAATTGGGAAAATGGCAAATGGAACCAGGTAAATGCTCAGGTTAGGAAAAGTGTTGATGAAATTTGTAAAAAATACAATGGTTACCAGAAACAACAACATAAATGAAAGTTTGCTGAACTGGTGCAAAATATCGAGTCGGTATATGTACATGAACGTAAACAACAGGCTCATGAAAAGCAATACCAGCGAAGCTTTTCCCATCTGTACCATGTAACTTTTGATGCCTTCGCCTTTTTCATTTTCGTAACTGGCTTCAAGCGATTCCAGAATCTGGTACTTTTCATCGTCAACAATTTCACCCTGAAGGATAATGCGTTCGCCGGTTTGAATCATTCCCCGTGTGGAAGAAATATTTCGGGTCACTTCTTCCATCTCCTTACGGGTAGTGGCCTCGTCGTATTCCAGATTCGAAGAAATGTACCGTTCTGTTTCCAGTTCGGTTATTTGTTCTGTCAAACCAGGGTAATCCTTTTCAAGTTGGCTGATTGTATTCAGAATAGCATTATAGGCTGTTTTTTCAGAATGAATTCTTGCCAGCGGTGTTTTTATCACCAGGTTACCAACCCGTTTTTTTAGTTCTTTTTTTTCTGAAAGCACATCGTAAGTTTCTGGTGCGCGCGGTAAAATGCCGGACGTGTAAATACTTTTTAAAGCCTGGCTGAGTTTTAAAACAGGTTCGTTAAGGGTAGTATCTCCCGGAGCAACAAGGGCTTGCCAGTCCTTTTTTAATTTTTCTGTTTGAATAGATACAAGCGTTGTGTCGAACGAAAAATAGGGAACAACTGATTCTAATTGTTCTTCTTTTTCCCGGTTAATTTCTTCATCTGTTTTTAACAGGGCAAAATCGAAAGGGGCTACCAGATTTTCGTGTTTCCAGGGGAATCCTTTCTGGTATTCATATTTAAATTTCAAGTCGCCAGGCATGCTCAAATACAGCAAAACAGCTGCCATAACAAATACAAATATCCAGTAAAATACTCGTGTGTAGCCTTTTAGTTTCTTTAAAAAATTATCCATTATCATATCGTAATCTCAAATTAGATTTAAAAAAGAACAACTTATTGTTTAAAAGTTAAAAATAACAATTTTGGAAGGTTATATACCAACCCGTTTTTTTTCATAGATTTGTGTTCATTCATTAAAATGAGCGCAATTTAGTTTTTCAAAATAAAATTAAGAAATTAATTGAATGAACTACGGTATTTCCAGTTTAAGCCTTATTCCGGTAAGAAAAGAACCTTCCGAAAAAAGTGAAATGGTTACCCAGGTTTTGTTTGGGGAACATTTTGAGATTAAAGAGGAGATGGTTGGGTGGAGCTATGTTAATTTAGCTTATGATGGTTATGAAGGCTGGATTGACAGCAAAATGATTACACCTCTTCCTTTGCGTTCACTAAAAAAGCTGGAAAAACGACCATTTGCCGTGTCGGGCGACATCATAAATGTAATTCCTGTTAACGAAGAACAAACTCTGATGCTGGTTGCCGGCAGCACTCTTCCGGTTTGGAGGCCCTACCTGAAAGAATTTTCGGTGGGTAAAGATACTTACAAAACAACCGGTGAAGTTTTTTACGGGAACCTGAAAAATCCCAGGGAAGTACTCATCCGGCAGGCATTGAAATATTTTAATGCACCTTATCTGTGGGGCGGACGCTCGCCTTTTGGCATCGACTGTAGTGGATTTACGCAGGTAATTTACAAAATGGCAGGCGTAAAAATTCCGCGCGATGCCGGCGAGCAGGTAAAATTGGGGCGCGCCCTTAGTTTTGTTGATGAAGCCCAGCCTGGCGACCTTGCCTTTTTCGATGATGAAGAAGGAAATATCGTGCATGTTGGCATAATCTGGAAACGTAATAAAATCATTCACGCTTCAGGGAAAGTACGCATCGATAATGTGGACCAATTCGGAATTTTCAATATCGATTTGAAACGTTATACCCACAAAATGCGTGTAATGAAGAAAATAATTAATGCCGATGGAACGGATTGAGTTATTCATATACATCATCATTTTTGTTTTTGTAGTTTTCCTGATTGTGAAATACTGGGAAACCGGAAGAAAAAATTAAAAATGAACACTTACAGCTACAAATACCCGCGACCAGCATTAACGGTTGATGCAATCGTTTATTTTAACGATAATATTGGTACGTCAGTTTTACTCATTGAGCGAGGGATTGAACCCTATAAAGGAAAATGGGCATTGCCCGGAGGTTTTGTAAATATTGACGAACTGCTGGAAACAGCCTGCAAGCGTGAGTTGAAGGAAGAGACCGGGTTGGAAGTGAAGAGTATGGAGCAATTTAAAACCTACGATGCCATTAACCGCGATCCGAGGCACCGGACTATTTCTGTGATTTATTCAGCCGAAATTCCCCAAAAAACCGAAGTAAAAGGTGGCGACGATGCCGCTTATGCAAAATGGTTTCCTGTAAATGACCTTCCTGACATGGCTTTCGACCATCGCGAAATTTTAGCAGATTTCTTTACCTGACGCTTTGTTCCAGAATGTTATAGCTGTTGGGCCCTTCGTTAAACAGTAAATCCAAAATACTGAGATTGGCCACAAACCCAAATTTTTCGGAAAAAACCTGAGTGTATTTTTCGGGACTGAAATTCGCATCGGGCAAAGCTTTTTGCTTTTTTGGTGAAATTGTCTCGCGGAAATTCAGCGTGTCCTCCGGAACCTTTTCAAAATCTTCGGTAAAAACAATTGGGGGTTCCATCTCAAGTAATTTGCACAATGTTTCAAGCACTTCCTGGTTTAAATCGAAAAGATATTTGTGCTGTCTGTCAAAAAATGGGGAAATGTCGTCTTTGTAAAATTCAAAAAATGGGGAAGAGTTATACGCTGAAAAAATAGTCCGCCAGTGGTTACGTTGCCAGTCGGTATCATATGAAATTTGCAAATCCCTGATTTTTATTTTCTTTCCCCGGCCTTTAACCACCGGAACCACCAACGGGATAATTCCATTGGCGCCCATTATTTCACAGCGGTTTCGGTAGGTTTGTTTGCTGAAATTTTCAAACTGTTCAATGTAAATTTTCTCAAACTGTAAAAACTTTGTAAAATATTGGACAGGTGGAAAATAGGACGTTGAAAGCAGTATGTTGTTTTTCCCGGATGTATCCATTATTGAATCACAATTTTTTCTGTAGCAGCCTGGCCGTTATTATCAACCAGTTTTAACAGGTACATTCCCGCATCAAACTGCGAAACATTGATATGAATTACCTGCGCATTCAACGCATTTTTTGAAAGAACTAATTTCCCGGAAAGATTGTAAACCTGCAGACCGGAAACGGGGTTGGCGGCCTGGATGCTGAGCTGTGATGTGGCCGGGTTGGGATAAATTTTATAGCCGCTGTTTTCTGCCCATTCATGAGATGTGGTAGAAGGACAGGAACCAACCATATTATTATCTAACCAGTTAAGGCGGGTAGTTATCCAGTTTTTTAATTTTTCAATTTCACCTTCATAGGTAAGTGGTTGTTCGCCAATCTCGGGGGCGCCAACATTTTTTCCAAGTATGTCCCATTTCTGGAAATGCCGTTCCTGGGCCTTTTCTACAAGCTGGTGCATGGAATCGACCATTGCAAATATCCGCTCGTTCGACAGCACGGTGGCACGTTTTTCAAAGTAGCGGCAGTTGGTTTGGTTTTTAAAATCGTCGTCGTAAAACAGCCTTATCATCCATCCCGGAGATTTAACCCCCGGGTTGCAGTTATTTACTTTGTACGACCAGCCCGAACCGTCGGTTGCTTTAAAAATGTAACATTCATTAATGTTTTTCCAGGCCCAATCGAAGTCCCAAACAGGACCCGCCTTAATTTTTCCGTTTTTGTCTTTGTTGAAGTAGCGGCTTTTTTTGAACCCATCGTTGTTGCGCGAAATTTCATTCACAATAAAATAATCGATAAAACTTTCAACGTCGATGTATTTTTCGTAACCTGTTGCGGGGTTATCAAAATTGGGGCCGTATAAATTTTCTTCAAACGAAGTAACATAGGTGCGGATGTAATTCTTTTGCTGACTGGTCAGTTCGTCCCACTTGGGATCGTGGTAAACAAAGTGCACATTATAATCAGGATGATTCATGGGCGAATACGGAGAAAGCCAGCTG
>JBNJGR010000124.1:0-8278 GCA_051747885.1 Bacteroidota bacterium
CGTCTTGCTCGTATTTGTATACCACAAAATGGACATCGCCTTTGGCGGCAATTTGCGGTAGGTGGGTTATGTTTATAATTTGGGTCGAAGCAGAAAATGCCTTCAGAATAGTTCCCATTTTCAGGGCGATTTCGCCGGAAACGCCGGAATCGATTTCATCGAAAATAACAGTGGGCAGCGCTTTTGAAGTACGCAACAGGTTTTTAATGGCCAGCATCAATCTGGACATTTCGCCGCCCGAGGCAATTCTGGATATTTCTGCCGGTGTAACATCTGAGTTGGCGCTAAAGTGGAAAGCCACCGAATCGATACCCGAAGCTGTAAATTCCGGCAACGTTTCGTGCCGAACGGTAAATTTCGATTTGGGCATGCCCAGTTGTTTCAAATCTGTCAAAACCGAGGATTCAATTTTCCGGAACGAACTTTTCCTGATATTACTGAGTTCAGCAGCTTTTTTCTGCAACAGTTCACGCGTTTCTTCCAATTTCTTTTCCAGTTTTTTTATTTCATCTTCAAAACCGGTGACCTGCGCAATTTTTTCTTCAAAAGATTTTTTCAATCCCATGAGCTCTTCCACATTTGTCACGTGATGTTTTTGTTCCAGGCTGTAAATCAGATTCAGCCTTTCGTTCACCTGTTCAATGCGCACCGGATCGTGTTCAATTTTAGCGGCAAGACTTTCAGCTTCATCCAGAATATCTTTGAGTTCAATCTGGCAACTTTCCAGTCGCCCTGCAAGTTCAGTGGCCTCTCCCATATAATCCCGGATAGCGGATAACCGTTTAAAAGCATCCTTCATGTTCTGTATTGACGAAAACTGTTCACCGTCGAGCAGCTGCTGCACTTCCACAAAAGCGCTTTTAATTTCACCGGAATGGGTAAGTTTTTCCAGTTCGGCTTCCAGTTCTTCCTGCTCGTTTTGCTGCAATCCGGCCTCTTCAAGCTGATCAAACTGAAACTGAAAATAATCGAGATCGGCTGCTGCTTTTTCCGATTTTTCAGTCAATTCTTTCAGTTCTTTTTGAAGGTTAACATATTCGGAATAAAACTTTCGGTATTCACCTAAAATTTTTTCCGAACCGGCAACGGTATCAACCAGGTTGAGTTGAAATTTTTGATTTCCCAGTTCCAGGTTTTGGTGTTGCGAATGAATGTCGATGAGCTGCAATCCCAGTTCACGCATAATCTTCAGATTAACAGGCGTATCGTTTATAAACGCCCGCGATTTTCCTAAAGGTGTAATTTCGCGTCGCAGGATGGTTACAGTGTCGAAATCCAAATCATGCTTTTCAAAAAATGCTTCCAGCTTGTACTGTCCGATATTGAAAGCACCTTCCACAATGCATTTTTCCTCGCTGTTTTTCAGCACCGACAAATCGGCGCGATTGCCTAAAATCAGCCCGAGTGCTCCCAAAATAATTGATTTCCCGGCACCTGTTTCTCCGGTAACTGAATTTAGCCCGGCATGAAATTTAATTTCCAGACGAGTAATCAGTGCATAGTTGTTTACAGTCAGTTTGGTCAGCATAACAGACTAAATTAAAGTCCTTCGCTTTCAGCAATCTTTTCGTACTTGCTGCCGTTCGACGGATCAACTTCTTCCAAAATAGCCATTACACGGTTGCGCTCGTCCGGGAACGATTTCGAAAAAACATTAACCAGTTCGTCGGCTTTGGCATCGAAGAACATTTGCAGAATGTAAAGCGACGGGCGGCGGCGGAAAACTGCTTGTATATCTCGCAAAGATTCAGCTATATTGGCCCTTCCCTCCTCAGGTTTTTCGGCCATGAGATCGAGACCCTGCCGATGGTAGGTGTACATGCACGAACGGAAGGCCGAGTAAGATTTATTCAACACATTTTCTATAAGCCAGTAACGGTTTCTTTCACTTTCAAAAGCTTTCCAGCCCTGTTCACGCGCATTCTGCGAATTGTTCACAATGGACTGGGCTTTTTCAAAATAGGGTGTTCCGCCTTCGGGCGAAAAGGTGTCGTAATCGAATCCGAGAATTACATAGGCATAAAAAGCCAGGATATTGGTCAGGTTATCGCGGTTCGATGTTTCGTTGAATTCGAGTGGCTGAAATTCCTGGTATGTACAGCGAAAATCGTTGTCTTTAATATTCAGCACGGTGGTTTCGTAGCTCGAATTAAAAACCGGACGGGTTAACTGAACCTGGATCGATCCTTTAAACTCATCGGACGAAATCTGTTCGTCGAGGCGGATAAGGATGTTGCACCGGATTTTTTCATCGTATGTATATGCATGTTCTGTCCATTTCCGGTTGTTCATGAACTCGTAAATATCAGACTGCATGGTACGGAAAAGCTGACGATTGGCTCCCTGAATGCGTTGTGCCGAAACGGTAATATTGCAGCGAAGTTCCTGCGAATACAAAACTATTGATGAAAACAGGACAAACAATAATAAGATTGTTTTCTTCATAAAAACCTCCTTCAAAACGATAAAAATATAAAAATTGACGGGAAAAACATACCCGCTAACGCAGAAGTGAAACCATCATTTCCACAATATCGGCCGCTACTTCTCTCTTAGTCTTTAACTCAAAATGCTGTTGATTATTGTTTTTACCAATAATGGTAATTTTGTTGGTATCGCCCCCGAAACCGGCCCCTTTGTCGTTCAATGAATTCAGTACAATAAAATCTAAATTTTTACGCTCCAGTTTCTTATTTGCATTTTCCAGTTCGTCGTTGGTTTCGAGTGCAAAGCCCGCCAGCAACTGGCTGCTTTTTTTCATCTTACCCAATTGCGCGGCAATATCGCGGGTGGGTGTCAATTCAAGATTCCAGTTTTCATTGCCGCGTTTGGTTTTTACAGGTTCCGGGGTTGCAGGTGAAAAATCGGCCACTGCGGCTGCCATAACAGCCCCGTTGCATTGCGGAAAATAATGCACACAGGCATCGTACATTTCTTTTGCCGAATTTACCGGAATTATCCGAACTCCTTTTTTACGGGTAGAAACCGCAACCGGCCCTGAAACTAAAATGACTTCTGCGCCTTGCTCTGCAAGTTCTTCGGCAATGGCATATCCCATTTTACCCGATGAATAATTTCCGATAAACCTTACTGGGTCGATATTTTCGAATGTGGGGCCTGCTGAAACAAGGAATGTTTTATTCAGCAGTTTTTTTTTTGGTTGAAGTAATCAACCACCGTTTCCAGGATATTTTCCGGTTCTTCCATGCGGCCTTTTCCTTCAAGTCCACTGGCCAGTTCGCCCTCTCCCGGTTCAATAATGCTGCATCCAAAATCTTTCAGTACAGAAATATTTTTCTGTGTTGACGGATGTTTAAACATGTCGAGATCCATGGCCGGGGCCACGAACACCGGACATTTTGCAGAAAGGTATGTAGTAACCAACATATTATCAGCAATGCCGGAAGCCATTTTTCCCATGGTTGCGGCGGTGGCAGGTGCAATCAGCATGACGTCGGCCCAAAGTCCCAAATCAACATGGGAGTGCCAGGTGCCATCATCAGTGCCAAAGAATTCGCTGATAACGGGTTTGCCCGACAGTGCCGATAAAGTTACAGAAGTAATAAATTCCTTCCCGGCGGGTGTAATGACCACCTGGACTTCTGCGCCCTCTTTTACCAAAAGCCTCAAAAGGAAAGCTGCTTTGTAGGCAGCTATACTTCCGGTTATTCCCAGTATTATTTTTTTTCCTTCGAGCCGCATGGGCACTGTTTGTTAAATATTTTGCTTGCTTTCGCGCGAAGGGTTCCGGTGATAAATCTGTCCCTCTTTCAACTCTTCAAAGGCAATTAAAGTAGGTTTGGAAAGACGTTCATAAAATTTTGAAATTTCAATTTGTTCCCGGTTTTCAAAAATTTCTTCCAGGTTGTCGGTGTAAGATGCAAATTCCTGCAATTTCTGGTTTAATTCCTCTTTGAGTTCAGAAGAAATCTGGTTTGCACGTTTGGCCAGAATCATAACCGTTTCGTAAATGTTCCCGGTTTCTTTTGTTAAAAGGTCCAAATCGCGGGGAACAGTCGTTTGGGCTGCTTTTGTTTTTTTATAATCCATTTCCTAATTAATATTCGTTTGTTCTTCGTTATAATTTAATAAATCTGCTACTTCTTCGTAAAATCCATCAACTTCATCCCTGTGTTCACTTTCAGGAAATTCATCCACAAAGGAGAAATATTCATCGAGGGTATTCGACAGCCGATCTTCTTTTTTCTCCTCCACACTGTTCATTGCCAAAAGGTATTTCGATTTAAGAAGCATATATTTCAGTTCTTCGCGGTACTGGCTGAAAGGATACTCTTCCAGGCTGTTTCCCAAAGCGATAACGGCAGCTTTGTAATTTTCAAAATCGTAATACAACTTTGCATTCAGGTACGATTTGTAAACCAGTTTGTCCTGCAACTCATCGATAAGCCGGTTGGCCTCGTCAACCCTGTCGCTGTAAGGATACAGGTTTATGTAAAGCTGAAGCGCATCAATGGCTTCGCGGGTCACTTCCTGGTCGAGCCGTGGTTTTGGTGATAGAAGATAGTTGGTATATCCTACCATGTACTGGGATTCCTCGGCATAATCGCTTCCGGGAAATTCTTTCAGCAACGTTTGGAAATAATGTTTGGCCATTAAATAATCTTTCTGCCCCATCATACTTTGTGCATAATAATAATAAATCTGATCGGCCCGGCTGGTTCCGCGATAAATATTCACCAGCTCCTGAAAAAGTGTACCTGCTCTGGCATATTCTCCTTCTTCGTAATATTCAACAGCTTTTTTGTACTTGAATTCGTAATCAGTACTTTTCAGGATTTTGTTGTAATCGCTGCACGATGAAACAATAACCAATACGATAATTGCCAAACTAATATTTCTCATTTTCATAAACATGGCGCAAAAATAACCTTTTTTTAGATACATGAAACTTCAAACCGATGAAAATTAAAGATTTCCATCATTCCTGTTTTTCATTTAACAAATTCATTAAAAGCAAAATACGACTTAACCAACATAAAAAACAGCCATGAAAGTAAATATCTTTAAACGATTTTGGGCTACCGCTTAGTATAATTTAACACATTTGCCGAAGTTTTAAAAAAGTTTACATTTGCACTTTAAAATCTAAAAATTTTAAACCGTGGATATATTTCAAAAGTTCAGAGAGAACCAGGGTGATATTGGTAAGCACATGGCGAAAGCACATGGTTATTTTACGTTCCCGAAACTTGAAGGTGAAATCAGCGCCCGCATGAAATTCAGGGGAAAAGAAGTACTCACCTGGAGTTTAAACAATTATTTGGGACTGGGAAATCACCCGGACGTTAGAAAAGCAGATGCCGAAGCGGCTGAACAGTACGGGATGGCTTATCCCATGGGGGCCCGCATGATGTCAGGACAAACATCGAAACACGAGCAGCTGGAAAGAGAACTGGCTGCGTTTGTTGGTAAACAAGATGCTTTTCTGCTGAATTACGGTTACCAGGGAATGGTTTCGATTATCGATGCCGTTTGCGGACGGAATGATGTAATTGTTTACGATTCAGAATCGCACGCTTGTATCCTCGACGGAGTAAGGCTTCACATGGGCAAACGCTTTGTTTACCCGCACAACAATATTGACAACCTGCGCAAGCAACTTGAAAGAGCCACAAAACTTGCAGCGAAACAAGGCGGTGGAATACTGGTTATTACCGAAGGTGTATTTGGAATGGCAGGCGATCTGGGAAAACTCGACGAAATTACAGCACTCAAAGATGAATTCCAATTCAGGCTTTTGGTTGATGATGCCCACGGTTTTGGTGTAATGGGTAAAACCGGTGCCGGCGCCCCTGAATATTTTGGAGTTTCCGATAAAGTGGATCTGCATTTCGGAACATTCGCAAAATCGATGGCCGGAATCGGCGCTTTTGTTGCCGGCGATACTGATGTTTGTTACTACCTGCGCTACAACATGCGCTCGCAAACATTTGCTAAATCGTTGCCAATGACAATGGTAATTGGTGCGCTCAAAAGACTCGAAATGCTACGCACCATGCCCGAACTCAGGGAAAAATTATGGACCGTTGCCAATGCCCTTCAAAAAGGCTTAAAAGAAGCTGGTTTTGATTTGGGGAAAACCAACTCACCGGTAACACCAGTTTACATGAAAGGGGGCGTTGCAGAAGCATCGAACCTCGTTTATGACCTTCGTGAAAATTATGGAATATTTTGCTCACTGGTGGCTTATCCGGTCATTCCGAAAGGAGAACTTATGTTGCGTCTTATCCCCACTGCCATGCATGCGCTCGATGATGTTGATTATACCGTAAAAGCGTTTAAAGAAGTACGAAAAAAACTGGAAGAAGGTAAATATTCAAAAGACGAATTTGCCAAAGTTGAGGTTGATATGTAATACCGATAGATGTTTATGAGTAATTTTGTCTATAAAATGGTATAAAAAACAAATACAAAATATGAGACACAGAAAAAGGAGCTTTGCAAGCTCCTTTTTTTGTGTCAATATCCTAAATATTATGCGTTCTTTTCCGATATATACCTTTCGGAATCCATTGCTGCCATACAACCTGATCCGGCTGCAGTAACTGCCTGGCGATAAATTGAATCCTGAACATCGCCACAGGCAAATACCCCCGGAATATTGGTTTTTGATGTACCGGGAATGGTTTTAATGTAACCCACTTCATCAGTTTCCAGATAATCTCTAACAATATCTGAATTCGGTTTATGTCCAATTGCCAGGAAAAACCCGTCGATTTTAATTTTCACTTCCTCTTCACCTTCTTCGTCCTTGTTTTTAACCAGGGTAGCTCCTTCCACCACACCATTGTCACCCAAAAGGCCTTTGGTCTGGTGTTTCCATAAAATTTCAATATTGGGTGTTTTTTTAACCCGCTCGGCCATAACCCTGGAAGCACGTAGAACATCGCGCCGAACAATCATGTAAACTTTATTACACAGACCTGACAAATAAAGTGCTTCTTCAGCAGCCGTATCTCCCCCGCCAACAACGGCAACATCTTTTCCACGGTAGAAGAAACCATCGCAGGTAGCACAGGCTGATACTCCGCCCCCGGCATATTTTTTCTCATCTTCCAAACCGAGGTATTTGGCAGTTGCCCCGGTGGCAATAATTAATGATTCAGCTTCAATAAGCTTTTTGTCATCAATCCAGACTTTATGCACACCCCCTGTAAGTTCGGCTTTGGAAGCCATTCCCCACCGTACATCGGCACCAAACCGCTCGGCCTGTTTTTTAAAGTCTTCCATCATAACCGGTCCGGTTACACCTTCAGGATAACCCGGGTAATTTTCAACTTCAGTGGTGGTAGTAAGCTGTCCGCCGGGCTGAAGTCCCTCGTACATCACCGGATTAAGATTGGCACGGGCAGCATAAATTGCCGCCGTATAACCGGCAGGGCCAGAACCAATAATTAAACATTTAACACGCTCCGCTTCAGTTGAAACGGGTGTTTTATTTTCCTCGTTTTCGTTAACATCAAGTGGTTTAAACATAGCTGTAATTTTTTATGGTGCAAAAATAGAAAACATTAGAAACAGACAGCAACAATTTCAATCAATAAAAATGAACTTATGATAGAACGAAACTATAAAGTGTCAGAAAAATTTATCCTTCAAACTAAAAAAAGTTTTGCAGAACAAAAATCAAAGGTTACTTTTGCAGGCACAATTTTTTTCGGTTCCGGTTAAATAAACCGTGAATCCTCGAAAACAAAAGGTTTTCGGGAGGTATGGCTCCCACCTGAATGAATCAGTCGGGCAGGCAGTCTGGAGCCGAAAAAAATATAAAATATTATCGGGGTGTGGCGCAGTCTGGCTCCGAAAAATAAAATCTTTGATTTTGTGATTTTTCGTGAGTCCACGGTTTTCTAAAAATCAAAGATTTAAGGAAACCGGGATTAACGCACTCGCCTGGGGGGCGAGGAATCGGAAGTTGAAATATTAATATTGAAGTTCGTTGTTTACATATTAGAATCAAAATTAGATGGCAGTTTTTACATTGGACAGACTTCTAATTTAGAAAACAGGTTAAAGCGACATAATAACGGTAAAAATCGTTCAACAAAAGCTAAAAGACCGTGGAAAATTATTTATTTTGAGGAAGTAAATTCTCGTTCAGAAGCAATTAAATTGGAACAAAAAATAAAACGCTGGAAGAAACGGGAATTAATAAAAAAGTTCATCAAAGCACAAAAATATCGGGGTGTGGCGCAGTCTGGTTAGCGCACTCGTCTGGGGGGCGAGGGGTCGGAAGTTCAAATCTTCTCACCCCGAC
>JBNJGR010000125.1:0-8270 GCA_051747885.1 Bacteroidota bacterium
TTACCCTTGGTTTTAGTTTACAAGTTATTGTTGATATAGTGGGTAAGTTTAATTAAAAGAAAAACGTATTTTGAAAATCAAGAGTATACTGGTTTCACAACCCAAGCCCGAAACGGCTAAATCTCCTTACTATGACCTGGCTGAGAAGAACAATATTAAAATTGATTTTCGGCCCTTTATTCATGTAGAGGGGGTTTCGGCAAAAGATTTCCGGCAAACCCGGATTCATATTCTGGAGCATTCAGCAGTTATTTTTACAAGTCGCACTGCTATCGATCATTTTTTCCGTATTGCACAGGAACTACGTCTTACGGTTCCCGATTCAATGAAATATTTTTGTATTTCGGA
This sequence comes from Bacteroidota bacterium, assembly GCA_051747885.1. Taxonomy (GTDB): domain Bacteria; phylum Bacteroidota; class Bacteroidia; order Bacteroidales; family Prolixibacteraceae; genus Tangfeifania. The sequence goes on from JBNJGR010000125.1 coordinate 349, forward strand.
GGCAACTGCCTTTTATTTGCAAAAGTACATTGTGTACCGCAAGCGAAAAATATTTTATGGTAACGGGAAGTTTTCTGACCTTATAAATGTGATGAAAAAGCACAAGGATGAAAAATTTCTGGTGCCTCTTTCGGATATTCATAAAGAACAAATCCCGGATTTGCTCGATAAGGGAGGTTACCAATACACAAAAGCTGTTCTTTACAGAACCGTAAGCAGCGATTTATCCGACCTGAAAGATGTAAACTACGATATTCTCGTATTTTTCAGTCCATCGGGCATTCGTTCGTTATTCGATAATTTTCCCGATTTTGCACAGAACAACACCCGGATTGCCAGTTTTGGCCCGTCAACTGCTAAGGCGGTTAAGGAGGCCGGACTACGACTTGATATTCAGGCGCCTACAGCAAAAGCCCCATCAATGACTATGGCTTTGGAACAGTATATTAAAAAGGCGAACAAAGGAGATTAGGCAAAAAAAATATAACTTTGAAAGGCTGTTCGCTCTTTGGTGGATGGCCTTTTTTTTATCGCTCATGAAAAACGAAGCTGCGGGAGAATCACAAATGAAAACCCGTTTTACTCTTAAAAAAGAGGAACGGCTGTGCAGTAAAAAACAATTCGATAAGTTGTTTGCTGAGGGGAATACATTTTTGGTATATCCGCTGAAAGTGGTTTTTACTGAAACTGAATTTGATGGATCTTATCCGGCAAAAGCAGCTTTTGCGGTGAGCAAAAAACTGTTTAAACGAGCTGTTAAACGTAACCTGATTAAAAGGCGCATGAGAGAGGCTTACCGGTTGAATAAACCTGTGTTTTATTCGCAGGTTAAACAGAAAAAAGCAGCTGTAATTTTCATCTATATTGGGAAAGAAATTATTGAATATCAGCGGATTGAAAAATCCATGAAAACCGCTTTGGCTAAAATTGTCACAAAAATTCAGGCATAAAAAATCCCGGAAATATACTTCTCCGGGATTGATACTATTTTTTTAAAAGATTTTTATTCGGTATCCATAATATCAGTTTGCAGGCGAACAGAGTCTTCGTGGATGAGCTGAAACAGGGTTTTTACCAGCGATTCGTTCAGGTCGAGCTTTTTACCCAGGTTCACCCGGTTGTCCATCAGCTGGCTCCAGCGGTTGATTTGCAAAGCCGTAACGTTGTTGTCTTTTTTGTACTGACCAATTTGTTTTACAATGGCCACCCTCGATGAAAGCATTTCCAGCAGTTCGGCATCAAGTGTGTCGATGCGGTTCCGGAGCATGTCGAGGCGGTTTTCAAAATCAGGGTTATTGGCATCCTGGTGCCTGATTACCAGCCTGTCGAGCAATTTGCCCAAATCGACAGGTGTGAGCTGCTGGGTGGCATCGCTCAGCGCGCACGACGGGTCAATGTGCGATTCGAGCATTAATCCGTCCATACCCATATCGAAGGATTTTTGTGCAATTTCGAACAGGTATTCACGGTTGCCGGCAATATGGCTGGGGTCGCAAATAATGGGCAGATTAGGCATGAGCCGGCGCAGTTCAATAACTGTTTTCCAGTTGGGGTAGTTACGGTATTTGGTTTCCCGGAAAGGGGTGAATCCGCGATGTATAGCAACAATGCTTTTTATTCCTGCCTGGTAAACGCGCTCAATGGCCCCCATCCAAAGCTGAACATCAGGATTTACAGGATTTTTCACCAGAACAGGTTTGTTTGAACCTTTTAAAACATCGGCAATTTCCTGCACTACGAATGGACTTGCAGTGGAGCGTGCCCCTATCCACAGCACATCGACATCGGCTTTTAGCGCTTCTTCGGTATGATGTGCATTGGCCACTTCGGTGCCCACAGGCAATCCGGTTTCTTTTTTAACCAGCTGCAGCCATTTCAGCCCGATTGAACCAACTCCTTCGAAAGAACCGGGACGTGTACGGGGTTTCCAAATGCCTCCGCGGTACACAAAAACCCGCGGATCTTTGGCCAGTAACCGGGCTGTTTCAAGTGTTTGCTGCTCCGTTTCCAGGCTGCAGGGCCCTGAAATAAGCAAAGGATTATTCAGGTTTGGCAGCCATTCCTTTATCGGATTAATTTCAAAAGTTGTTTTCATTGTTGCTTCGTATAAAGTTTTACAATTTTTTCTTCGTTTTTAAAGAAATGAGGGTTTTCCCCATCCAGAACAGTACGTATTTTATTGGCACTTAAAATCAGTTCTTCCAGCCTTTCGTATTCTTTGTTTTTCATGCAGTCGCGAAATTCTTTTAAATGCTTGATATAAACGTCCATCGAATCAACCACATATTTGTTGTTTTGTTCAAAAATAGGTTTCCACATGGTACAGGAACTTTTTGCAAGCCTTACAGTTGACCGGAATCCCCCGCTTGCCAAATCGAAAATTATTTTCCGATCTTCTTTTGCCTGCACTGCATTGGCCAGCGCGAAAGCAGCGGCATGCGGAAGGTGCGAAACGAAAGCCGTGCTGTGGTCCTGCTCGTCCGATGTCATATAGGCAATGTCCATCCCGAGGCTTTGAAACATTTTTTCTGTCAGCGCCAAATGCTGCGGGCCTGAATTTTCCTGGTCGCAGATTATGGCAATTTTATTTTTGAAGAGCCCTTCAATTGCGGCCGACGGGCCTGAATTTTCGGTGCCCGACATGGGGTGGGCCGGCACAAATTGTTTTCTTTTCGGATGATTTTCAACCAGCGAGGTTATCATTTTTTTGGTTGAACCCATATCGGTAACTGTTGTATTCCTGTCAATACCATCGAGCACGGCAGGCAGCACTTCCAACTCTTTATCAACCGGGATGGCAATAATAACCAGGTCGGTATTTTTTATTCCTTCTTCCAGCGTTTCTATGCGGTCAATCAATCCGAGTTCAAGAGCTTCGGCAGCATGTTTTTCATTGGCGTCCACACCAATAAATTCACCTCCAAAATGTGAAGCCCGTAAATCTTTTGCCAGCGAACCGCCTATTAAACCAAGTCCAATTACTGTTATCTTCATACTTTTATCAAATAAAAAAGGCCCCGGATTTTCCGGGACCTTTCGTAAAATATTTTTTATAGCTTTAACAATACTCTACTGCCTGATCCCGTCTTCAGAACCAAAATAAAAATAAAAATAGGTATTGTTAATTGCTGAAATCATTTTTCTGTTAATTTGGAAACAAAGATAGAGATATATTTTAAAATTGAAAGATTATTTGCCTTTTGAATTCCTTTGTAACAGATTTTTTTAACATTACAACCTTGATTTTATGACTTGAATTCTTTTGCTGCCTGTCTATTTTTTAATCATTTTTTTGGTTAGAATTTGTTTCCCGTTTTCTTTTACCGAAAGTAAATAAATTCCATTTGGCTGATTTTGAAGTGAAATTTTTGTTGAAAACCGGTTCGGCAGGTTGTGGTGCTCAATCGATTTTACTTTTTGCCCGAACATGTTGTACACATTCAGTTGAAGCTTGTTAACCTGTGATTTGGGTTCAATTCTTACATTGAACTCATCTTGAAATGGATTGGGGTATGCAGAAATATTCCCGGGCGAAAGAATTGGTTGCCGGGAACTTACCGGAGTTTGAATCCTCAGGTTGTCAATTGCCCAGCCCCAGCCGTGTGCATAAGGATCGGAAAACAGGCGGAAGCGGATTAAAATGGTATCGCCTGCTGAAAAATTGCCATTTTCAAGCATGTTTATTTCACGGTTTACGTACCACTCCGCCTGGCCGTTGGTAGTGGAATTCATGTCACTAAAATCCAAATTAAAGTTTTCTTCCCAGGTTGAATTGTCCCGGGCATCGTAACCATCAGTAAGCGGGAGCCAGGTTTCTGCCGTATCTTTACTTCCTTCAACAATTACGTAATCCCAAAAATCGAAGTCTCCGTATATGGTTCCAAACTCGCCAGGTTCAACCAAAACAATTTCATCGAATGTCATTATGGCGTTTTCATCGAGAATTATGGGATATTTCAAGATGGTAGAAAAATTGAAATCTGTGTCATCCTGATCCGGACTTGGGTAGGGATGCGGACTTTGCAGGGCCCCGTTTTTAAAATTGGTTTCAGTGTAAATGTCGAAATCGGTCAGAATAAAATCAGCGTTGGAATTATTAAAATCATTTATGTATCCGCCAATCGGGTTGTAAACTTTTTCAACACGAAAGTTAAGATTGTTTTTCGCGGGCAACATGCTGGTGTTTTTGGCAACCGAAGCATCGCGGGCAACTATTTTGTATGAAATTTCGTCGCCATCTTCCAGCTGGGTTTCTGAAAATTCAAATTCTCCCACAAAAATATTAGAACCCGGGCCGGGAGTTAAGCCAAAAGGGGGCTGCGGAAAACCATTTATGGCGTATTCAACATACACGGTATCGACACCAAGGTTGTCGTTTACCGTGGCGTTGATGTTGAGTTTATTATTCGCTGTAAAAAAGTAAGGAATAGGTTCGTGTTCAATTTCCGGCTTCAAATTGTCTTCGCCGAAATTAACCGTAAAAAACTCGTTGGGGGCTTCGGTCGGTTGCCTGAATGTGCGGTTTTTTATATCGCCGGCCGAAATGTAGTAGTTGAGATAATCTGCATTGGTTGACGGTAAGAGTTGTGCTTCATAAAAATTATTTCCTGCTGGCAGCAGCGGGATTGTATCGGGTTGGTTTTCAAATGAATCGGTTGAAAAAACCACAAAAAGGGAAGTGGTGTCAATTTCGTAATCGCTTACAATTTCGGCACTGAAATGAATGGTGTCAACTTCTTCCATATCCTTCAGTTGGGTGAAATTTATTTTCATGTTTTTCCAACCGATATCGGCCAGAATTCCCATTGTTACAGGGCCGGGATCGTGTGTTGCCTCACCTCTGCCCATGGCATGTGTCATGAGCGAATTGCGGTTTCTGGCAGCATAAGTTGCATCATTTAAGTGATAAATACTGGAACCATCGTCCCAGATGCCGGGAGCATAAAGGCGCGGATAATTATTAACAAATGCTGAGGGGCTTTGCGCAAAAAGATAACCAGAAACCAGGGAGGATTTTAGGGCAGCCGAAGGATTTTCGAAAATCGTTGTATCGGTAAGGAGTTCGCCGCTGCTTTTTCCCACGAGCTGATCGAAAGAAGTAATGTCGCCCAGTTCCCAGTAAGCATAACCTCCCTGAGAATTTTCAACATAAAAGAAACCGGTAAAACCCAGACCATGTCCGATTTCGTGAAGTACCACCGAAACAAAATCGTAGAGCGAATCGGGAGTTTGCCCGTCGGTGCCAAAATACCACAGAATATCTTTATTGAAATATGCATTCATATCAGGCCTTTCTGAACCGGTAAGTTCTTCACCCATAATTTTTTCTACCGCTGCAATTGGATAGTACACATTTTTTCGTGGGGCTCCCTCAAAATTCATTTCATAATCACTTGGCCCGCAGCTGCCCAAAACATTTGGTCCCCTGCTCGACCAGTTAGCTTCAATATGGATTGGCACCGGCGACTCAATAATTTTTTCCCACAGGCCAACGGCAAAATCAAAAGCATCTATTGCTTCCTGCGGGAAATAGTTATAATCAACAATAAATTCTGATTTCTTTTCCGTTGATTTGAGCAAATTCAAGACCTCTTTCGAAGGAGGGATATATGATTTTTCAGTTCTGTCGGCTGCATAACAAACCGGATAAACAGGTTTCAATCCCGATTTTTGCCATTTTTTCTGACCTGCTGCGTTTACTACTCCAGTTAGTAACAATAGAAATATAACCAGTTTTTGCATGCTGTAAATATTATTCAAACTAAATACAAGTATTATGCGCAAAATGTTTGGAAATAAAATGGACCCGGCAAGTTTTTTTCACGTTAATGTTGTTGTTAAAGCGAAGTTAACATTTTATCATATCCTGCTTAACCTGGAAGTAAGCAGAATGTGAAAAGTTAATTCGTTAAAGTAGAATTCGTTTTCGACAAACAAATTATTGGTTTGAAGATCATAATTGATCTTCAAACCTTGGGGATAACCATACTCAATAAAAATGTCCGGTTAGTGCGCTTTAATACAATTGTTTTTTCTTTTTCGCGAAGTCAATGTATTGTACAAAGCAATAATTGACGCTACAAAGCCAGTAAACGCTGCTACAAGAATTACAATTAATAATGTATCCATTTTTTTCTTTTTTTAGTGTTTTGAAAATTTTTATCTCCCTTGAAATATTTTTGTTAGTTTTTTACAATTTTATTTGTGTTTACATTTCCCCTGGCATCATTTATACTAACCAGGTAAATACCTGCACTTTTCCCCGACATATCAATTTTTGTTTTGGGCGAGAAGCCGGGATCAATCCCAGTTTCCCTGTAAACTGTTTTTCCGTATAAGTCTGTTACTACAATTTCAACCGGTGTGTTTTCCTGTTTGCTGGAGCAGTCAACAAAAAAGCTGTTTTTAAACGGGTTGGGATAAACACCGGCAGTGCTTTCTGCAAAAATATCATCGGGGCTGGTATTAAATTCCTGAATTGAAAGGTTGTCGATAGCCCACCCCCAGCCGTTAACTGAATAATCGGAGGCCAGCCTGAAGCGGAAAATCAGAGTGTCGCCTGCTTCAAAGTCAGTATTTTCGGTAAGATTGATGGTGCGGGTAACCAGCATGTTTTCCTGTGCTGCAGCTTCCGATTTACTGCTTTTCAGGTTACTGGTAAATGCCGAAAACCAATCGGTGTTTTTTCCTGAATTATACCCTTCGGTTAACGGGTGCCAGGTTAAACCGTTGTCGTTACTTGCTTCAACAATTACAAAATCCCATAAAGCCTGATCGGCGCTGTTTTGATTTTTTTCACCGGGCTCAACAAGTACAACTTCGTCAAAATGCATTTGACCTCCCGGTTGTAAAACCACAGGATAATTCAATTGGGCAATCAGGTTGTTGTTTTCGGTTTTCAGTTCAGATACCGGATATGGATTATGCGTATGCAAAATACCACTCGAGAATCCGGGTGCTTTTGAAATATTAAAATCGGCCAGGGTGAAATCGTTGGTGTTTTTCTCGAAATTATTCACATAGCTTTCAACCGGCTCAAATGGATTGAAAAGTTGAACAGAATAAAAACCACTGTTAGGAACAGTTTTCGTGTTTTGGTTTGATGAAATGTCTTTTGCAACAATTCTGTACTCGAGTTCATGTATTGTATTATTTTCAAGGTTAAGCACACCTTTGTAAATATCGTCATCATTGTTAGATAAATACAGAGGTTCCTGTAAAATCCCGTTTAATTTGTATTCAATTTTTACGGAGCCAATGCCCATATTATCAGTTGCAAGAGCCGAAAAATTAACAGATAAGGCATCCTCCGAAATAATTTTTACCGGGTTGTGATTAACCTCAGGTGCAAAGTAATCGGGACCAACGCGCATTGTAAACTTTCTTTCAGGTGCATTGCCCGGATGTGTATAGGAGTTTTCATTGACGTTATCTTTTATGGTAAAATAATACTGAATATTTCCTGAATAAAAATCAACAGGTATTTCTCCTGAAAATTTTCCGGGACCAGTATTGTACTCCAGAAAAACCGTATCAGCAGAAGAAAAGTAATCGGTTGAAAAAACAGCTTTTACATCGAAAGATTCAGCCTGGCTGGTTCCGGTAATTTCAAATTCCACAGGAATGGCAGCACACGGTTCTTCCCGGTCTTTAAGTTCTTCAAAAAAGAATGATGGTGCGGCCCAGCCTATTTCCGACAATAAATTGAGCGTGGCTTCGCCGGGGTTGTGATAGGCAGCCCCTTTGTAAAAAAATGCATTCATCAGGCTGTTTTCGTCAGAGTCGTCGGTTTTTTTCAGGTGATACAAACTTGAGCCCTCGTCCCAAACCGGGGGAGCATACAACCAGCTAATGGCTTTTTGTTCGGCTGAAACAATTTCGGCAGAATATAATTTTAACTGGTCGGAGGTCAGTTCTTCGTG
>JBNJGR010000126.1:0-8268 GCA_051747885.1 Bacteroidota bacterium
AACAGGAAAATCGAACGCAGCATTGTACGTGGTATAAGCATTGTTGAAAGCGTGCCATTGGTTTCGGTACTGAACGGTGAAACGGGGAATTTCTACCGAACCTGCAAAGGCCGGATTCAAATAAAGCGGACTGGCATAAAACTGGGAAAAGGAAACATCTTGCGCTGTTGTCGCAAACACCGACACGTATAAAACACTGATGCAAATTATTTTAAGTAACGTTTTCACTTTAATTTATTTCTCATGGCTTACCAACAAAAATCATTCAAAACCTGAAAATTCTGTCATTGCAAAATATAGCATAATTTTTCAAGACTGGAATACAATTGGTTCCAAGCAACATTCATTTACTATCCGACTGCAAGGTTCAGTCCTTCCCAAATTACACGTAATTCGATACCATGAACTCGGCTGACTTCTCACAATAAACCTTTTTCGACCGTATCTCATACTCCGTTTCAATACGTCTGTGAGACCAAAAGGGAGATATTTTCGAATTAAACATTTGACGTAAAATAGCGTTGTTATAAAGAAATAAAGACAATAAAGTATTGATTGTTATTTATTTATTATTTGATAGAAAAATAGATGTTTATGAATTAGAGACCAAAAATTGCGAAAATATGGGGTTGTCATTTAAATGGTTAATTTATCCGAAAAATAAATTAAAATAGTATGCCAATTTATATGGATCGACACGATGTTTCGGAATGCGTAACTGCTGAAACTGTGGCTCAATTGCATCAAGAGGATTTAAAAATTCAACACCAATACGAATGTCGCGGCCTTACTTATTGGTTCGATGATAATCGTAAAACAGCATTTTGTTTGATAGAAGCGCCAAATGAAAAGGCTATTGAACAAATGCACAAAAACGCACATGGTGAAGTGCCTCATCAAATAATTGAAGTAGATTCGTCTATCGTTGAATCATTTTTGGGTAGAATTGAAGATCCGGAAAAAGCAAAGGACACCCAATTAAACATCATTAACGACCCGGCTTTCAGGATTCTAATGGATATTGGACTGGATGTATATTCGTTTAAAAATCGCGAAATTTTTCCATTATCTGCTCAGATTCAGAATTACAATAATGCAGTGAATGAAATCACAGACACATTCAAAGGAAGGATTGTAAATCATTTCGCAAATCGTTTTCTGGTTTCTTTTAAATCGGTATCCAAATCAGTGGAATGTGCTTTAGCGTTAATAGAAAAGTTCAGGGAATTTTTTATTGGAAAAGACACGAATTTAATAGATATAAAAATTGGTTTAAGCGCAGGTATCCCTGTTACTGATAAGGCATCAATATTTGAAGATTCTATTCAACTGACGAGGAGATTGAGTTATATTTCAAATGCTGATTTAGTGGTGACTTCAGAAGTTAAAGATTTATACAAAAGTGAAAATCTCAACCAGTTTTTTGAGGGTGACCGAATTTTTGTTTTGTCTCCTGCGGATGAAATTTTTTTAAACAGGTTAATGGATTTTATAGAAAAAGAATGGCAGAATTCAGATTTGAAGGTGGAAGACTTCAACCGATATATGGGTTTCAGTAAATCGCAACTGTACAGAAAAATGATGTTTTTAACCGGGCAATCACCAAATACTTTTTTATTGAATTACCGGTTAAAGAGAGCTATGCAAATATTAGACAAACAAAACGGTAATATTTCTGAAATTGCGTTTGAAACCGGATTTAACTGTCCTTCCTATTTTTCGAAAGCATTCCGAAAAAAGTTCGGAATAGTCCCGTCTGATTATTTATGCGTAACTAACGTGTAAATTCCCTTTTCTTTAGTTGGTTGAATTGAACTAAAAATACTACAGTAAGAACCAAATATTACATTGATTATTTTTTGTATGCCGTAAATTTGAAATGAAAAAAGTTAAATGTTGTGCTATATATTAATGGTAAAAACATTCGGCTAAAAAATAATTTTCAATTGTTTAATATTTTTAATAATCGTGATTATGAGCAAAGAAGAAAAAGTAAATGGAAATTCCAGTCTTTTTGAACGGCTTGGAGGCACAAAAGGTCTTACAGTTATTGTGGATGATGTTGTTGAAGCACATATGAATAACCCCGCTATTAGTGCACGTTTTCTCCCATATAGAGAACAACCGGAAAAATTATCGGTAATAAAGCAGCATACTGTTGATTTTTTTAGCGCGGGGAGCGGCGGTCCGGCTACTTACACCGGGAGAGATATGCCCGAAGCACATACTGGGATGAATATTAGCGCCGCTGAGTACATGCATGCAATGGACGATATCATGCTTGTACTTGACAAACATGAAATTGACGAGGAATCAAAGAAAGATGTACTGGCTATTCTCTGGTCATTAAAAGGTATGATAATGGAGAAATAAACACACTGTTTCACAAAGCGTGTTAAAATACTGAGGGTTTAGCTGCTTATTTAGAGCTAAACCCTTTTTTTTCAAATCCCAAATAAACTAATCGCGTAATTTATTCTCCTTTTCTCAGTTCCAATATACTTCGTTGGTCATCCAGTTTTCAAGCATCAGATCTTGTTCTGTTTCGGTTAACGGATACTCAAAATTACTCAGTCCCCAATTGTTTTCATTTAACATCCAGCTCTGAAGCTCAAGACTTTCTTCCTGGAACTCAGTGGCATAATAAGTTTCAAACTCATTCCACTTGTTTTCATTAACCATCCAGTCTTCCAGCTCCAAATCTGTTTCAATAATGTTTTCAAGGCCTGAGACAACTACTACTTCTGATTCTTTTGCATCAACATTTCCTGCAATTATAATTGTAAAAAGAAATGTTGCTAAAATAATTTGTGTTAATCGTGTTTTCATCGTTTTCTGTTTTTCTTGTTTAACTGTCTTGTTTTCTAAAATTGTTTTCAGTTACATAGACTAATAACTGGTGCAAAGGTTACATCTCTATTTGTTAAAAAATATAGAAAACAAGCTAATGGAGAAGAAAACTCGGCGAATGCCGAATTTTAGCGGTAAATATAAATACCTCGAGGTATTAAATTATCGAAATCTGCCGGTAAATGTCGAAAGAGGCCAAAAACAGCCGAGCCGCTTCCGGTCATTGAGGCGTAAACTGCCCCCTGCTCGTAAAGCAGTTCCTTGCATTTTTTTATTTCAGGATAGGCCGGAAAAACACTTTTCTCAAAATCATTTCTGACCGTTTCTTTCCACTTTTCAACAGGCAATTTAGCCAGCTCAAACAGGTTGAAATCCGGATGGGCCGGAACAATATTTCTGTAAGCTTCCTGCGTACTTACTGAAAAACCGGGTTTGAGTATTACGATTTGAAATTGAGAAAGATCAATATCAACCGGAGAGAGCTCATCGCCAATTCCTGAAGCAAAAGCAGTTTTATTGTCGATAAAAAACGGGCAGTCGGCCCCGAGAGTCGATGCATACTTTTTCAAATCTTCTGAACTAATCTGTAGTGAAAAAAAATCATTCAGAATTTTTAATGTGAATGCGGCATCGGCAGAACCGCCACCAAGGCCTGCGCCAAAAGGAATATTTTTATGAAGGTGAAAGTGCACGGAGGGCAAATCAAAATCGTTACTGAGCAATTGCCACGCTTTCAGCACGAGGTTTTTCCCCGGCGGGCCATCCACCTCAATTCCCGATGTGGTCAATTTCATTTCACGCGACTCTACTATTTCCAGGGCATCAGAAAGTTGCACGGGGTAAAAAACCGTTTCCAGGTTATGGTAACCATCGGGCCGTTTGGCTACCACATGCAGGCCAATATTTATTTTTGCATTCGGAAAAACTATCATAACCGTAAAATTGGCAGTAAAATTTATTCCCCGTCAAAAAGCTCATATTCTTTGGGAGAGCCGCAAGTGCAAATCAGGTTCCTGTCGCCCCAGGCATTGTCAACTCTACCAACAGGAACCCAGAATTTATGATCTTTCAACCAATTACGCGGCCATGCAGCTTTTTCTCTGGAATAGCTGTGTTCCCATGCATCTGCGCTTACTATTTCTGTTGTGTGTGGAGCGTTTTTCAATACGTTGTCCTCCTTGTCAGCCGTTCCGTTTTCAATTTCTTTAATTTCGTTGTAAATGGTATTTAAGGCATCTATAAACCGGTCAATCTCCTCTTTCGATTCACTCTCGGTAGGTTCAACCATAAGCGTTCCGTGTACCGGGAATGAAAGCGTGGGCGCATGAAAACCGAAATCCATCAGTCGCTTGGCAATGTCCTCTTCGGTAATTCCTGCACTGTTTCTGAAATGCCTGCATTCCAAAATAAGTTCGTGGGCGACCCTGCCATTCTTGCCTTTGTACAAAATTCCGTAGTTGTTTTCAAGCGCTTTGGCAATGTAGTTGGCATTTAAAATAGCAATGGCAGTCGCTTTTTTGAGCCCTTCGGCGCCCATCATTTTTATGTACCCGTAAGTTATTGGCAACACCGATGCACTTCCCCAGGGTGCTCCGGCAACGGCATTAATTCCAATGTGCCCGTTGTTCATAATCGGGTGCGAAGGTAAAAACTCAACAAGATGTTCGGCCACGGCAATTGGGCCAACTCCCGGACCTCCCCCTCCATGCGGAATTGCAAAAGTTTTATGCAGGTTTAAATGACAAACATCAGCCCCGATTATTCCGGGCGTAGTCAAACCTACCTGGGCATTCATGTTGGCTCCGTCAAGATAGACCTGGCCTCCGTTATCGTGAATAATTTGACACATTTCCTTTATTGACGACTCAAAAACTCCGTGCGTTGACGGGTAAGTAATCATTATTGCAGCCAATGAATCTTTGTGTTCCGAGGCTTTGCTCTTGAGCTGTTCCAGATCAATATTCCCGTTTTCATCGCAGTCAACAACAACTACTTTCATGCCGGCCATTACACCACTGGCCGGGTTTGTTCCATGAGCAGAAGCCGGGATTAGCACAACATCCCGCTGCCCTTCTCCACGGTTTTTATGGTATTCGCGAATTACCATGAGGCCGGTATATTCTCCGGCAGCTCCCGAGTTGGGCATCAGGCTCACATCCGACATCCCGGTAATTTCGACCAAATCGCGCCGGAGCTCCTCCATCATTTCATGGTATCCACGGGCCTGGTTTTTGGGCACAAACGGATGCAAACCATTAAACTCAATCCAGCTCATCGGCAACATTTCGGTTGCAGCATTCAGTTTCATGGTACACGATCCCAACGAAATCATTGAATGCGTGAGCGAAATATCTTTGTGTTCGAGCCTTTTTATATACCTCACCATTTCAGTTTCCGACCGGTATTTATTAAATACTTCCTGTCCCATGAAATTCGATTTTCGCTGAAAAACGCTGTTGGCTATGAACCCGCTGGGATACTCTTGAATGGTTTGCCACTTTTTGTTTGCTGCCTTTGCAAAAACTTCCAGAATCCAGGTCATGTCCTGGCGATTGGTGGTTTCGTCAATGCTAATTCCCACTTCGCCATTTTCGAAATACCTGAAATTCATTTCCAGTTCAAGCGATAACCACTCAATATCCTCGCGTTTTACATGTTTAGGCAACTTAAACCTAATGGTATCGAAATAGTTGTTATTGAGTTGCTCGTAGCCGAGTTTTTCAATTTCGGTTGCCAGGAATGCCGCAATGTTATAAATCCGGTCTGCAATCATTTTTATGCCTTCAGGCCCGTGATAAACGCCAAAAAAGCCGGCCATGGTAGCCAGAAGTGCCTGCGCCGTACAAATATTTGATGTTGCTTTTTCACGTTTAATATGTTGCTCGCGGGTTTGCAGCGCCATACGCAGGGCGCGGTTCCCGTGTTTGTCCTTTGTAACACCGATAATGCGGCCGGGCATGTTACGTTTGAAAGCTTCGCGTGCAGTAAAGAATGCGGCATGCGGGCCACCGTAGCCCATTGGAACACCAAAACGCTGACTGTTGCCAAAAACAATATCGGCACCCCACTCGCCCGGAGGAGTTAAAAGAGCCAGTGAAAGCAAATCGGTTGCCACTGCCACTTTAATATCTTTTTCGTGGGCTTGTTCTGTTATGGTTGAATAATCCAAAATTTCCCCGTCAGCATTGGGATATTGAAGAATAACTCCAAATACCTCATCAGTAAAATCAAACGATTCTTTGGGCTGAATCCTGAGTTCTATTCCCAGCGGATTGGCCCTTGTTTGCAGTACATCGAGAGTTTGAGGCCAGATTTTTCCATCAACCAAAACAGTTTTCGCACCGGCTTTTGCCATTTTTCGTGAACGCTGGTTAAACATCATAATCATGGCCTCGGCAGCTGCAGTAGATTCGTCGAGCAGCGATGCATTGGCAATATCCATGGCAGTGAGTTCGCAAACCATTGTCTGAAAATTCAGCAATGCCTCCAGTCGTCCCTGCGAAATTTCAGCCTGATAGGGCGTGTACGAAGTGTACCACACCGGATTTTCCAACACATTACGCAATATTACAGCAGGAGTGATTGTATCGTAATACCCCATTCCAATGTAAGTGTTGAAAACTTTATTTTTGTCGGCCAGGCTTAAAATTCTTCTGAAATACCGTCGCTCGGTCAGGCCTTCCTGCAATTTCAGCGGTTCTTTCAATCTGATATCGGCCGGAATAGTTTCATCAATCAACTCATCGATTGACGAAACCCCAACCGTTTGGAGCATCTCCTTTATTTCATTCTCGCGCGGGCCTATATGCCGGTTAACAAATCGGTCGTGAAACATGATCCTATATTGTTTTGGATGAATATTCTGCAATTATAAAATTTAACAGGATTGGAAAAAATGACTTTAAACCAGTTCCTTTATTTTGAATAAAATCATTTTTCAAACACACTAATTATTTTTAGTCTCAGGTTAGAAACGGGTTTGACATTTTCTCAAAGCCAAGAGTAGTTTCAGGTCCGTGCCCGCAATACACTTTGGTTTCGACGGGCAGATTGAAAAGTTTGTTTTTGATTCCTGAAATCAACGTGTTGTAGTCGCCACCCGGTAGGTCGGTGCGGCCAATGCTGCCATAAAAAAGGACGTCGCCTGCAATCAATTCCCCACTTGCTTCTGCATAAAAAACCACGTGCCCGGGCGAGTGCCCCGGAACATGGATGATTTTAAAAACAGAATTTCCAAACTTTAACGGTTTGTTTTCAGCATAAAAGGAATCAAGCGGATTGACTGGCTCCATTTCAAACCCGAACATTTTCCCCTGGTCGATGGCTTTTCTCACCCAAAAAGCATCATCCTCATGGGCATAAAACGGAATTGAATATTCTTCACGTAAAAACTCGACTCCCATTATATGATCGAAATGACAATGAGTATTGGCAATCATGACCGGGGTTAACCGGTTTTCCGATATATAATTTTTAATTTCTTCTTTCTCCACATCGAAGTAAAAACCCGGATCAACAAAAATGCATTGTCCGGTTTCATCTGAAACTACATACGAATTCTCCTGCAGCGGATTTACAACAAACTTCTTAACTTTAATCATACACAATTAATTTACCGTTCCTTTTAACAACGGAACAAATACAAATCCCCCGTGTTTTTCAGTTTTATATTCTTCTTCTGAAATTCGTTCAACCACCAACATTTCCTGATGATTTTCGCGCCCAACGGGAATAACCATTCGCCCGCCAATTTTGAGCTGTTCTTTCAGCTCCGGCGGAATTGACGAAGCCCCGGCTGTAACCAAAATTTTATCGAAAGGTGCAAAACCGGGAAGCCCTTTGTAGCCGTCGCCAAAAAAGCAGGCAGGATGGTAGCCAATTTCCGGTAAAAACGATTGCGCTTTCAAAAAAAGCTCTTTTTGACGTTCGATAGTAAAAACCCTGGCCCCCATTTCAAGTAAAACTGCCGCCTGGTAACCGGATCCCGTTCCAACTTCCAGTATTTTATCATTTTTTTCAACCTCCAGCAGCTCGGTTTGAAAAGCCACTGTGTAGGGTTGTGATATGGTTTGGCCGGCCCCAATTGGGAAAGCCTGGTCCTTATAAGCAAAATGAATGAATGAGCTTTCCATAAATAAGTGGCGAGGTACCTTCCGGATTGCCTCCAGCACATCCGGATTTCTGATTCCTTTCATCTTCAACCCGTCAACCAGTTTCTTGCGCATCCCTTTGTGGCGCAAATCGTCCTTCTCAGTCATTTTCAACAAAATTAAGCTGTAAAAATAAGGGTTTCACCCCGAATAAAATATTTACCGTTATCCACAATATTAACATTTAAAGTTGATAAAATAATGAATAATTATTAAAAAGAGAAGCCCCTGAATTCTATATTTGTTGAATGCTGAAACTGGGTTTAAT
>JBNJGR010000127.1:0-8113 GCA_051747885.1 Bacteroidota bacterium
GGTGAAAATTCATACCGGCGATCAGATATATGACACCAAGTATAACACACTCATTCAGCCTAAAGTGTTTGCTGAAAATAAAGGCGACAGTGCTTACTGGAAAGATTTCGACTGGCAGACTTCTGCTGCTGCCGGGATGAAACGGGTTGGCCTGCCCTACAGCGGTGAATACGATTTTGTGGAAACAGAAATGTATTGGCCTGTAAATCATATGGTTTCGCCCAAGGAGCAAACTGTTGGCTGTGCCGAATGTCATACTCGTTCTGACGAAGGAAGGCTTGCCACGCTGTCGGGTTTTTACCTGCCCGGGCGCGATCATAACAAATTTCTCGACGGACTGGGAGTACTTCTTTTCTTCGGGGCACTGGGTGGTGTATTTATTCATGCCGCCATACGAGTAATAATTTCTATCCGCAGAAAGAAATATGAAATGAATATTATTGATTATGACGATAACAATTCAACTCAAAATTAAATAGTTGATTATGAAACCAGCATGTAAAATATTTACATCCAGGGTGATGATTAATCCCGATAGCTATCGGGACATGCGAGTTCCATCCGCCAACTGGCGGACCTTATAAAATAAACAATTTTAATAGTATGAAAAGTGTATATGTTTACAAAGGCTTTGAGCGCTTCTGGCACTGGACGCAGGCAACACTGATAATTTTTCTGGCACTCACCGGGTTTGAAGTGCACGGAACATTTAATATTCTGGGGTTTGAGCAGGCAACCCGTTTTCACCGGGTAGCTTCCTGGATGCTTATCGGGCTGGTAGTATTTGCCATTTTCTGGCATTTTGTTACCGGCGAGTGGCGGCAATATATTCCAACAACCAAAAAACTGGCCGAACAAATCCGTTTCTATACCATTGGAATGTTTAAAGGTGAAAAACATCCCACAAGAAAAACAGAAGTTATCAAGCTCAATCCATTGCAGCGCTTGGTTTATCTGGGTTTTAAACTGGTGCTGGTTCCGCTGACCGTTATTTCAGGAATTCTTTACATGTTTCATAAAACCATCGACCGGAATGATATAGTCGTGGTCAGTGATTTTTCGCTCGAGACCATTGCTTTCTGGCACACACTTGGTGCTATTTTGCTGATGGTATTTCTTGTAGTGCATGTTTACATGACAACTACCGGGCATACTCCAACTTCAAACATACGGGCAATGATAACCGGTTACGAAGATTTAGAGGAAGATGAAGAAATCTCTGAAAAAGAGTGAGCTATTCAAAAATTTGTTGATTAAGTAATTTGAGAATATTTAAAAATCAGTTTCATGAAACAAAATAATATCAACAAGGCAAAGCCATACATGAATCCCTATCTGGCAGGTTTCCTACTTGGGATTGTGTTGCTGGCAACCATTTATATTACCGGGCGCGGACTGGGGGCCAGCGGAGCTGTTAAAAGTGTTGTAGTGGCTTCGGTTGAAGGCATTGCACCTCAACACGCCGAGAACACTGCCTATTACCAGAGTTATGCCGAACAAAACCCACAAGGGCCATGGAAAGATTTCCTGGTTTTTGAAATTGTAGGTGTGCTGGTAGGTGCATTTTTCTCGGGGGTAATGGCCAACCGGGTTGGATTAAAACTGGAAAAAGGACCACGGGTTACAAACACTACACGTATTATAACAGCAATTATTGGTGGTGCACTGTTTGGTTTCGGCTCTCAGCTGGGCCGGGGCTGCACCAGCGGCTCGGCATTGAGTGGGATGGCCGTTCTCTCGCTCGGAGGTATTCTTACAATGCTGGCCATTTTTGGCGGGGCATATGCGTTGGCATTCTTTTTTAGAAAACTTTGGTTAAAATAGGAATTATGGGACCATTAGTACCTTATGTTATCAGTGAAGAATTAAGCCTTGTTATTGCATTTTTTCTGGGCATTGGCTTCGGATTTGCACTTGAACAGGCCGGATTTTCTTCCACAAAAAAATTGGTTGGCTTATTTTACGGCAACGATTTTACCGTATTGCGTGTGTTTTTCACGGCAGGCATTACCGCAATGGCTGGCGTACTCTTGATGGGCCACTACGGATTGCTCGACCTCGACATCATTTATGTAAATCCCACTTTTCTTAATTCGGCTATTATTGGCGGGGTAATTATGGGAGCAGGTTTTATAATCGGAGGGTTTTGCCCGGGAACCAGTGTGGCCGCCATGGCAATTGGCAAACTCGATGCACTGGCATTTATTGGAGGGGCAATTCTCGGTATTTTTGCATTTACCGAAAGCTTTCCGTTGCTTGAAGAAACATACAGGGCCAATAATATGGGGCAAATCAGGATTTCTGAATTTTTCGGGATGTCGAATATTGCATTCGGCTTTCTTTTGGCAGCCATTGCTATTGGAGCTTTTGTGATTACCTGGTTTATTGAAAACAAGGTGAATAAGAGGGAATCAAGCATAAACAAAACCTTAAGAAACAAATATGCTTTGGCAGCTGCAGGTCTTTTTGTGGTTCTGGCAATTGTGGCTTTTTTGCCTTCCAAACAAGATATTGTAAATATGCGCATTGCAGAGGCTAAACGCCAACAAACCTGCGTATTTAAAGAAATGTCGGCCGATAAACTGGCCCATGAAATTGTAAACAAATATTATGAGTATAATATCATCGATGTGCGTTCGCCTGAGGAGTTTGAAGAATTTCACCTGCCCCTGGCCGTAAATATTCCGTTTGAAGATATTATGGAAAGACAATATGAACCGCTCTTTAAGCAACGGCTGAAGAGTAATGTTTTTTATGCCGACAGCGATACCCTCGTGCGAATGGCCTGCCTGAAAGCTAAATATATTGGTAATTCTGAAAATTATGTTTTGCGCGAAAGTTCTGGAGAATTTCGTGAAATGTTTTTCGATCTCGAGCCACCCTCGGCAGATGCAGCAAAAGCAGAGCTTGAGGAGTATGCTTTCAGGAGCGTGGCGGCCGGTAAAATGGAAGATTTGGTGAATTCACTGAAAAATATTGGAGCCCCTGTAAAACGCGAAACAGTTACCATACAGGGAGGTTGTTGACCAAAAGTTATTTGAATGATTAACCCGGGATTTATCCCGGGTTTTTTGTGCCATCCATTCTTATAATCCTCTTGCAAGATTGTTGCCCCTGGAAAAGTTTGTGTTCATTTCATTTTAATTTAGCCAAAGGTGATTAATTTTGTCTTCTAATAAATCTTGAAAGATTATGTCAAAAATTCTTGTTATCGACGACGAAAGAAGTATTCGTAATACATTGAAAGATATTCTCGAGTACGAAAAATATGAAGTGGATTTGGCAGAGGATGGCAAAAAAGCACTGGAAATAGTGAAAAATGCCGAATATGACATTGTGCTTTGCGATATTAAAATGCCCGGCATGGATGGCATAGAAGTCTTGGAACAACTTCAGGAAATGACACCCGATACACCAGTGGTAATGATTTCAGGACATGGAAATATTGATACCGCAGTTGAATCCATTAAAAAAGGAGCGTACGATTTTATTGAAAAACCACTCGATCTCAATCGTTTGCTGATAACTATCCGTAATGCAATGGATAAATCGACTCTGGTGAACGAAACAAAAATTCTGAAAAAGAAAGTCAGCAAAAAATATGAAATAATTGGCGAATCGCCTGCCATCAAAAAAGTGATTGAAATGGCCGACCGCGTGGCACCTACCGACGCACGCGTTTTAATTACCGGTGCCAACGGAACCGGGAAAGAGCTGGTTGCCCGCCGGATTCACGATCAGAGCAACCGCTCGTCCGGGCCTTTTGTGGAAGTGAACTGCGCCGCCATTCCCTCGGAGTTGATTGAAAGTGAGTTGTTTGGGCACGAAA
The DNA here is from genome assembly GCA_051747885.1 of Bacteroidota bacterium. Taxonomy (GTDB): domain Bacteria; phylum Bacteroidota; class Bacteroidia; order Bacteroidales; family Prolixibacteraceae; genus Tangfeifania. The sequence goes on from JBNJGR010000127.1 coordinate 3,830, forward strand.
AAGGCGCTTTTACTTCGGCAGTAAAACAGCGCAAAGGAAAATTTGAGCAGGCAACTGGTGGCACCCTGTTTCTCGACGAAATTGGCGATATGAGCCTCTCTGCCCAGGCCAAAGTTTTACGGGCATTGCAGGAGAGTGTGATTTCACGGGTTGGCGGCGATAAACACATTAAGGTTGATGTGCGCGTTGTTGCCGCTACCAATAAAAATATTTCAGAAGAAATTGACGCAAATCGTTTTCGCGAAGATTTGTACCACCGGCTGAGTGTAATTTTAATTCATGTACCGGGGTTGAACGAGCGACTGGAAGATATCCCGCTTTTGGCCAGTTATTTCATCAACCAGATTTGCAACGAATATGGAATGCCTGAAAAAGCGATAACTGATGATGCTATAAAAGAACTTCAGAAAATTAACTGGACCGGTAACATCAGGGAATTCCGCAATGTAATTGAACGGTTGATTATTTTGTGCGACAAACAAATAACCGGCGACGATGTTGCCCGGTTTGCCATGCCTATAAAATAATCGTTTTACAACTTTATTTAGGATCTTCCCATTCGCTGTTTTCCTTGTCCTGGATGTAGGTTTCAATATGGCGATCGTATTTAACCTGGTAAATGTCTTTTATGGTAACAATAATGCCTGTTTCCAGCACCCCGCCAAAATCTTCGTTAAGTGCCGTTCCAAATGTTTTCATCGAGGGCGAAATATTCATGTAGGCATTAATAAGCGGCGGAACGTTTTCGCCATACGATCTTACAGTTTGTACCAGAATTTTGTAATTTTCCTTGTAATCTTTTCCGTTAAAAACCGCTTCCATTTCTTCTTCGTTGTAATCGAATTCTACCGGTTTCTTCGGATATACCAGGTTTTCTTTGTCGCGAAAATATTTTTTAAAGAAATACTGAATGAGGTTGCGCGCCTCGCTGTGAAAGTGCTGGTACATGGTTACTTTCCCGAAAAAGTACTCAATTTCGGGATGATCGACGGTAAGCGCACCTAATCCATCCCACAAATTATCCAGTGCAAAAAGTGCTTTTGCTCCTGCTTTGCTCGATTGGTAGCTGGGCTGAACAAATGAACGTCCCAGTTCGAGCATGTGGGGCAGGTATTCTTCAGTAAATTTTTTTGACAGTTGGAATAGGTGGGCAGTGGCCATCAACGCTTCCCCCGCTTTGTTTTTTGGGGCTTCAGAACAAGTCAGATACCGGTAGCCACCCAGTATTTCACGGGCTTCGGGGTCCCAAACAATCAACTGGTTATAGGGAAAATCAGCTATGTCGTAATTATCAATATCGGTTTCCTTTCCGGTTCCGCCACCGGCATCGCGAAAAGTGATTTCGCGCAACCTTCCTATTTCATGCATAATTGCCGGTGAGTCTTTATGGGTTACCACGTAAATTTCATTGCCGCCCTTATTGGTTTTACGCAACATTTTCTCGGGGGTGAGTTCGGAAATTATTTGATCTTTTGGTAGTGGCGCTACAATATCTTTCATTCGTAATCTTTTTATCAAAACTGAACACAAAATTAAAAAATAACAATTAGAATGTTAAAGCTGGCCTGTTTTAATTTGCATCGCTGGTATTTACTGGTAATTGATATACTTTTTCTTTAACAATTGTTGCCCATTCCTGGTGTGTTTTGGAACGATCGAATGAGGTGTGGGGAATGGGTTTTCCAAAATAAATGTGGACATCGGAGTTGCGGTGGCGCATGGTTTCGTCGGGCAGAAAAAACATTTCGAGGTTCCATTTAATTCTGAAAAATTTGCGCAGTTTGGCCAGTCGGTAGAATCGATTTGAGTTATGGCCCCCAATAAAAACCGGAATTACATCGCGTTTATATTGAATGGCCTTCGAGATAAAATGTTTTTTCCATTCCAGATCAACAATTTTTCCTTTAATTTTTCGTGATGCCAGTCCCGATGGAAAAATCAGAATCTGGGCATCAGACTCGTAGGTCTCTCCCAATAGCTTTGCTACATCGCGACTGTGCCCGCCATGCTTGTTTACCGGAACGAACATTGATTTCAGCTGAGGTATATTCATCAGAATATCGTTGGATAAAAACCTCGGTTTTCCCAGTCTTTTTTCCACCGTTTTCATCAGCAGCATACCATCAAATCCTCCAAGCGGATGATTGCTGGCAAAAATAAATCGCCCCGATTCAGGAATATTTTCCACCCCGTATAAATGTTCTTTTACATTGAATTCTTCAACTACCCGATCGACAAAATTAATGCCTCTCAGGTGGCCATATCTTTCAAGTAAATCGTTTAGAAAGTCGATGTGCATGATGCGCCTGAGGTATCGGTAACCAAAACCGGGAATAATTTTGGCCAGCCCGGGACTTTTGGAGGCAATGACCTCCTTCATGTCAATAGTCTTAAAAGTTTCCGGTATTTTTTCATTCCCCATATCGTGGCTGTTGCATTTAAATCAGGTTGCTAATTTAATTGAATTGGAAGAAAAGACAAGGTTTTGTACGTAACCTTCATTTTTTCAGTTTGACTTGTTACCGGTTTTTTTATCTGAATATAATGAATCTGGCGAGTTATCAACTGGTGTTTGTAAATATTGTTGTTGAAAATAAATGATTGATTTAGTGGGTTTTGTATTAATATTTTTCTGGTTTGGCATCTGTTTTCAACAGGTGATTAACAGTTTTTCAACAAAATTGCAGGTGTAACAGATTAGCGCAAAGTGGAATAATATGGAAGAAAGTGGAATATTGTGGAAGAAATTTTTACTTTTACACTACGAAAATCTATTTGTTGAAAAATGACAGAGTTTACAGGGACATATCATGCAACCATCGACGATAAAGGTCGGTTTGTATTGCCTTCGGCCTTTAAAAAGGAGATGAGTGAAATGGCCCTGGAACCACTCGTTATTGAGCGGAACCTGTTTAAAAACTGTCTCGATATTTACCCGGAAGCGTTCTGGAAAGACCGGGTAGAAGCTTTTAAAAGCACGCTCGATCCTTTCGATGAAGAAGATGATGCATTTCTGCAGTTCTTTTATGAGAATTTCATCAAGGTGGGAATGGCTGCCAATGGCCGGATTAATGTGCCTGGAGAATATCTCGGCTACGGAAAACTAACAAAGAGTGTGCGGCTAATCGGAATGGGGCGTTCTATCAGGATGTGGGATTCGGCAGAATATGAAGCAGGCCGGATGGATAAATCCACATTTGCCAAACGTTTTCAGGAAAAAAGAAAGAAAAAACAGGAAGGCAATGACAAATGAATATCACATACCGGTTTTGCCCGGGGAATCTGTTGAGGGGTTAAACCTTTTTCCCGGAGCTGTTGTGGTGGATGCCACTTACGGTGGCGGAGGCCATTCGCGGCTCATCCTGAATGAAATTGGGGACGGGAGGCTTTTGGCCTTCGACCAGGATGAAGATACTGCCGGCAATGTGATACACGATGACCGGCTTTTTTTTATCCGGCATAATTTCCGATACCTGAAAAATTTTCTGCGCTACCACGAAGTGGAAAGTGTAGATGCAGTTTTTGCCGATCTGGGCGTTTCGTCACACGATTTTGACGAGGCTGACCGGGGATTTTCGTTTCGTTTTGACGATAAACTCGATATGCGGATGAACCGTGACGCAACCACAGATGCTGCCGGAGTGGTTAATAGCTACCCTGAAAATCAGCTGATTTTTGTTTTTAGAATGTACGGCGAAATTAAAAATGCCAAGAGGCTGGCAGCGGAAATAGCCAGGGAAAGAAACGAAGAACCTATAAAAACAACCGGACAGCTAAAAGAAGTGGCGTTGCGTTGTGCTCCGCGGGCGATTCAAAATAAATACCTGGCGCAGGTTTTTCAGGCATTGCGCATTGAGGTGAATGACGAGATGGAAGCCCTGAAAGAATTTTTGAAGGCATCGCTCGATGTGCTTAAGCCGGGCGGCCGTTTGGCTGTTATCACTTACCACAGCCTGGAAGATCGCCTGTGTAAAAATTTTATGAAAGCAGGCAATTTCGAAGGGAAAATCGAAAAAGATTTTTACGGAAACCAGATTACTCCTTTTCGATTGGTAAACAGGAAAGTGATAATCCCCGGCACCGAAGAAGTGGAGAAAAACCCACGTTCGCGCAGTGCAAAATTAAGGATAGCAGAAAAAATCTGATATGGCAGAAAAAATTAAAAACAGTAAAAAGAAAGGCGGTATGAAACCATTCCTCGGGGGAACAATCCTCACCGATGAACGGGTAACCCGCCAATTGCCTTTTTTATTTCTTCTTGCCTTTTTTGCCCTGGTGTTAATT